>CAJULX010000003.1 GCA_910587245.1 Candidatus Gastranaerophilales bacterium | reverse complement strand
AAAATAAAGATATAATTCATTCATACGGCAGAAGCGTTTTTACAATGGGAAAACACACAAAATTGAAAGATGAGCCTGAAAAATACGGTATTACTGCAGTTTATCCCGCACAGGATGAATTTTCGCCAACCTATACCTTTGATTGTACGGGGATGAAAAAAGAAGAATTAAATTCAATTTTAAAAGAATGTACGCAAACCTGTAATATGGCTTATAATAACCCTTTATGGATGTTTTTAAGGTATAGGGAATATTTATTCTTATATCTTTCAAAATATGGTAAAGATTGGGTTTATAATTATAAACTTGATTTTAATAAAATGTAAGATATGGAGAAATTGATGGAATTTGATGATTTTTCAAATGAGCGGGATAATACTTCAAAGATTTTAAATGAACGCGAAAAAATAAAAAATCAAATGGAGCGGAAATTAAAACAGTTAAAATTTTCCGATAATGAAATTGATGAAGTTCTTGATATTATTGAACTTGCGGAAGCAAAGATTGAAAAGATTAAAGTATCATTAAACGGTACAAATATAAATACGGATGACCCCACACCCAAAATGAAAATGGCTCTGGATGAAATTAAACTGCTGCAAACTCAAATGGCTCTTGATATAAGGGTAAAAATCAACGAAATTTTATCCTATAAAAAACACTAAGCCTCCGTTATTTTTGATTGCTTCCAATATCCGAGCCTGAAATAAATCAAAGCCGTTATAACCGCACAAATTGATGCAATCGGTGCTGCCATGCCGAGGTTAAACAATGTTTTGCCAAAAATTCCCGTTATTAAAAATGCAAGCGGAACCCTTATTAAAAGGGTTGCAATGAGATTATTTGTCATAGAAAAAGCCGTGTGTCCGCAGCCGTTAAAAAATGCATTGAAACAAAATGCAAAAGGTACAATAATTAATTCAAAGCTGAAAGATTTAAGATAAGAAGCTCCTTCTTTTATGACATTTGTGTCTGATGAGAAAATTGCCATTGCGCTTTCCGGGTTTATTTGCTGCCATATTAAGCAAATAATGCCTATTATAAGGGCATATGATATTGCGGTATAAAGAGAGTATTTAGCACGAAGCCGCTTTTTTGCCCCCATATTTTGTGCAACAATCGGAGTGAGTGCCATTGCAAAAGAGAACGCAGGGAGCATTGTAAAGCCGTTCAGCCTGTTTGCCGTGCCGTATCCTGCGGAAGCATCCACCCCTATTGAGTTTGCAAGTGATAATAATAGTATAAAAGACATTTGAACCATAGAATCTTGAAAACTCAAAGGCAGCCCGAGCCTTATAATATTTTTTACTTTATCAATATAAAATTTTGTTTTTCTGAATTTAAATTCAAACGAGAATTTATTTAATCTTACATAGGCTGCAAGTGAAAGAGCGCAAATCCCCTGCGCTATAACGGTTGCAATTGCAGCACCCTTTACGCCTAAGTTCAGGTATCCTATAAAAAATAAATCAAGAAGGATATTTGTTATACACCCGATTGAGATAAAAATTGTCGGAGCATAGGAATTTCCGACTCCTCTTAAGATTGAAGAGAATACGTTAAACAAAAATATAAAAATTACACCGTATGAACATATTGAAATATATTCAAGAGCCCCGTCATATGCTGCAGGCGGGGTTTTTATCAAATGTACGATATTCGGTGCAAAACAGTATATTAAAAAGGATATTAGCAAAGCAAGAGAAAGGAAAAATATAAAAACAGTTCCTATAATTTTTTCAATTTCTTCATTTTTGCCTCCGCCGTATGCATGTCCGGTTAAAACGGTTGTACCTGTTGTCAGTCCTATTATAAAGGACATAACAAGATGCATGATTTGAGCGCCTACGGCAACCGATGATATATTTGAACTTCCTTCGGTATAATGTCCTATGATTATTAAATCACAGGCACCGTAAAGCGCCTGAAGAAAATTTGCAAAAATAAACGGTAATGCAAATAATATCAGGGTTTTTGAAATGCTTCCTTCGGTTAAATTCTGCTCATTTTTGAACATATAAAAATGGTAGATTAAACAAATTTTTATTGCTATATATCAAAAGAGCTAATTATCCTGCCCGTTTAAAATAAACTGTGGAAAATTTTCCGATATTTACGGGTATTTTAATACTGTTATTGTCATCAAGCCCCATTCCTGCAAAAGTTTCGTTTTTATTTAAGTATTTCCCGTCTCCGCCGTATTTTTCATCATTTGTATTTAACACTTCAACCCATCTTCCTTCGGGAAACGGCATATAATATTTTTCATTGAAAGTATCAGGATAGTTTTCATCTCCGAAATTTGTTACAACAAAAAATTCATTTCCGGATTTTTCATCTTTTGTATGCAGTCCTATTGCATTTTGGTGTATGAAACAATCTTTTGAACCGTCTTTTCTTAATACAAGGCTGCCTTTTGTAAGAGCGGGATTTTTTCTGTTTAATATATTTAAATCTTTAGTTAAGTTATTATGCTGCTCCATCAAGGTTTTTGTTTTATTTGAATATTTAATACCATCAAGCTTTGATGCCATAAGAGCAGGAATTCCTGGCTTATAGCCTTTTTCTGTTTCAAGATAATCTTCATACGGAACACTTAAATATTCTCTAAAAAATCTAAAGGGTGTAATATCAAGATTTTCATCCCCCTGAAAAACCATCTTTGGCCCGGGGATGGCAAAAGTTAAAGCTTGAGCCATTCTAAACTGTGCCATACTTTTTTCATAATCTCTTAAAAGTTTTTTATATGTAATATCTGAATACGGGCTTATTTCAAGCTCTTTTAGGATATCTTCATAAAATTCATCCTGTTTTTTATATTTATAAGAATCAAGCTTGCCTTCGGATAAAAGCTTAACAAGCGCCTCGGCTGCATGCTGTGCCTTTTGTATGGTAACGGCTTTTCCCGCTTCATCTAAAGATGTGTGTTTTAATTTTGCATAGTCTTGAATTCTTTTCCTGTCTTCATCATTTAAGACAACGTAAGAGTTCATGTTTAATTTTGGTACAAGATACTTTATGACAGGTCTTGTGCCGTCATAATTACCGGTTTCATCATGGCTTGTAACATATTTAACGTTTTTTTGCGATTGATAAATTGCTTCCACTAAATCGTAAAGTCTTGGATTGTCAGGCGGATTGGTATTAAATGCAAAAATGTTATCGTTCAGGCTGTGGTGGAATGCAAAATCCCATTCACTGTCATATCCTAAATTTATTAATATGGAGTGTGAATCCAGTCCTTCTTTATTGTGTTTTTCTATATATTTATCAATTGAATCAATGTATTCGCAGTGTTTTTTTACATCGCCTTTGCAAATTTCATCAGATTTAAGAGGATTAACAACACGTTTATCATGAAGTTCTCTGTAATCTTCAAAATAGCCGGTATCGCTTATGCTTATACCCTGTCTGCTGTCTTCCGCTATTAAAACCGCATCCGGGAAATGGTGATTTATTTCTGCCGCAATTTCCTTCATTGTAAAGTCTGATTCCATAAATTTGGTCATATCGAGCCTCAAACCGTCGACTTTATAGTTTTGAAGCCAGTTTATGGCGGCATTTACAATGTAATCTCTTACGTATTTTGAATTTTCCCCTTCAAAATTCAGAGCTTTTCCGAAAATATTATCTCCCTTTATATAGGGCCCTGTTTTTTCAAGCTGTGCACCGTCAGGTCCCAGATGATTCGGAACATAATCCATAATAACGTTCAGCCCTAATTTATGAGCCTCGTCAATTAATTCTTTTAATTTATCAGGCCCGCCCCTGTGTTCGGGCGGTGCCATTTTATCTTCACCGTCATATCCCCAGTTCGGGCTGAAGCAATTTTCATTCGGCATCATTTGTATTGTGTTAAAACCCGCATCTTTAATGCCTTGAAGTTTTTGTTTGGCCGCTTCATATGTGCCTTCTTGCGTTAAAGTATCAATCTGCATTTCATAAATAACGGCATCTTGTATCCCCATTTGACCGTCTTTAGGGTTTTTTATTATTCTTTCAGGGTTCATAAGCCATTTTTCCTGATTTTTCCATTGAAAATCAGAATGATCATAAATTATTGAATATTTTATAAAGTCTTCTTCCGTGCCGTTTCCCTGTCTTTTTGCATAAGGGTCTTTAACTTCTTTAACCGTGCCTTCATTTTTTTTAATAACATAGGAATATTTATCTCCGATAGCAGCCTTGCTTGAAGAAAGTCCGTTTTCTGTTTCAAAAATCCCTTCACCCCTGTTTTTTAGAGGATATAAAGTATATTTTTCAGGATTATTTTTATCGTATATTTTTACATCTACACTTTTAACATCGGGGAATGTGAATATTTTAAAAGATACATCTTTTGTATCGGAATCAACATTTGCACCCCAGCTTTGATGTTCTTCCATCTTTCTTTTAAATGAAAGATTAACTGTTTTTAAATAAGAATTTACAGCGGTAATTTTCATTTGATATTTTTTTAAATAGCCCCGATTTTCTAAATAATAGTATTGAAATAATACCGTAAATACAAACCCTGTAATAAAAATTTATAAACAAAGTATATAACAATTGTTACAATAAAGTTTACAAAAAATTACCTGTTTCTTTGACGGAATTTCCATTTCGGAACATTATCATAATGGAATTTTAAAAGAAGAACATCACCTGTTTTGATATTAACTTCTTCCCCTTCTTCGATATAGCAGAGCGGAGAATTTTCATAAACATTTTTAACGCCTGATTTTAAGCGGTTTTCACCTTCTTCAGGGGAAACTATTCCTTTGCCGAAGTAATAAATCTGCCCTATTCCTTTAACAAAATGACCGGCAACACCAAGCCCTGCGCTGAATGCTGCTTTTTTAACATCAAAAGGCTTATATCCCACAACATTTGCAGCCCAGTATTTATCATTTATTTTAATATTTTCTTCTTTTGAGGGCACTGTATAGCTTTCAGGCTTAATAACAAGATAACCGTTTCTTTTTCCGCGCTTGGGTTCTACAATTTTTGCAACTTTAGCGGATATTATGCTTCCTTCTTCAAATGTTATCCCGTTTTTAAATGTATTTTCTTCCAATACTTTAAACTTAACGGTGCTGTCATTTTCGGCTATGGAAAAATCTTCAAGGCTTTCAACAACCGCTTTATTTGAAGTATCTTCATTTGAAAATGCAGGAATTATAGTTCCTGTTAAAAATAATAAACATAATAAAATAATTCTTTTCATAGGCTAAATTTTAACATCTTAATTTGTGTTATGCAAAATTATTTATAAAATTTTTGGATTATAATAAACATTATAAAGAGGAATAAGAGGAATTAATATGTTAAATACGATGGATAGTCTTGTTTTAATTATAGATATTCAAGAAAAATTGATGGCAATGTTAAACCAGGGTATTAAAGAGCAGATGTATATCAAAGCCCCGAAACTGGCACGTGCCGCAAAGATTTTAGGTATAAATACACTTGTAACGGAACAGTACCCCAAGGGTCTCGGCGGTACAATCGAAGAAATTAAGGCAGAGCTGAATGAATACCGCCCTATGGAAAAAACGGGGTTTAATGCTCTTATGGAGCCCGGGTATGCTGAAACCATTAAATCTTTAGGCAAAAAACAAATTATAATCTGCGGCATTGAAGCACATATCTGTGTTTACCAAACGGCAGCAAAACTTCTTGAAGAAGGGTATGAGGTTTTTGTTTTAAAGGATTTATGTGCAAGCAGAAACAAAGTTGAATTTGAATGTGCTATGGATTTATTAAAAAGCCTCGGCGCTAAGATAACCTGTCTTGAAATTGTATTGTTTGAATGGCTTAAAACTGCTAAAAATCCGAATTTTAAAGAAATTCAGGCATTGATAAAATAAATGATAATTAAAACATTAAAAAGCCCGCGGTTATTTCTTGCGGGCTTTTAATATAACGCTTACAATGCCTCCGATTACAGCTCCGATAAGTGCGCCGATTAAGGCTCCTGTAACATATGACATATCTGTTTCCTCCTTTATTCTTCCTGTCTTTTAATCGGGTTTTTGAATTTTGTTGTAGAACCCTGAAACAGTAAATCTACATTTCCGACAGGGCCGTTTCTTTGTTTTGCAATAGATATGGTCGCCTTATTTTTTACTTCAGGGTTTTCTTTGTCGTAATATTCTTCCCTGTGGATAAACATTACAATATCCGCATCCTGCTCGATTGCGCCCGAATCTCTCAAATCTGAAAGCATAGGCATTTTATCCCCGCGCTCTTCCACTTTACGTGATAATTGCGAAAGTGAGATAATCGGGACATTCAATTCTCTTGCAAGAGCCTTTAATCCTCTTGATATTATTGAAATCTGCTGGGTTCTATCCTGCGAGCTTCTTTCTTCAATTAATTGAAGGTAATCAATAATAATAAGCCCCAAATCAGGGTAATTCATTTTTAAGCGCCTGCATTTTGCGCGGATATCAGAAACGCTTACTCCTGCGGTATCATCAATTAATAGAGGGGCAAGGTGCAAATCATCAAGTTTTGAGAAAATCTTTTCCCATTCTGCGGGTAATAATTCCCCTATTCTTGCCCTCTGGGCATCAATTTCAGCTTCAGAGCACAACACCCTTTGTGCCAGCTGAATTTTTGACATTTCAAGAGAAAATATTGCAACAGGAATTTTAGACCTGATTGCGACATTCTGTGCAATATTTAATGCAAACGCCGTTTTTCCCATTGAAGGACGTGCCGCTAAGATAATTAAATCCGATTTTTGAAACCCTGCCGTAAGCGCATCCAAATCATAAAAACCGCTTGGAACACCTGTGCAGGAACCTTTGTTTGAAGCCCTGTATTCCAATTGCTCCATTGTTTCATACAAAAGGCTGCTCAATTGCTCCATCTGCTGTGAGCTTTTTTGCTGTGCTATTTCAAAAATCATTTTTTCCGCAAATTCAAGCGAATTTTTAGCTTCGGGTGTTTTAAATGTTTCTTCAATAATACTGCTGCCTGCCGCAATAAGCTGTCTTTTAAGAGCATTTTCTCTGATAATATTTGCATAGTATTCAACGTTTGAAGTGAGAGTTGTATCAATCATCAAATCGTTTAAATATTCTCTGCCGCCGATATTTTCAAGCTGATTTTTTGCATTAAAATATTCACCTATTGAAAGTGCATCAACAGGCTTATTCTGGTTATAAAGCGTAAACATGGCATCATAAATCAAACGGTTTTGAGGGCTGTAAAAACTTTCGGGGGTTAAAATCTCAACCACTCTGTTTAAAACTTCGCCTGAATTGATTAAAATAGCGCCTAAAACTGATTCTTCAGCTTCCAAATTATGCGGAGGAAGTTTTTTTGTTAATTTTTTGTTTGCTTCAAGCTCCACTGCCATATTTTTTTTCATTACCTTCCTTTAAGAAAAAATTATAAGCTAAATTAACATGATATGCAAATAGAATGAGGGTTTATGTTAAGTATTTAAAATAAAAAGCAACATCGTAATAATGTTGCTTTTTATAATATTTTTGTGTAATTTTGCGAAACTTTTATTTCTTAGCCTCAATTACAGCTTGTGCTGCCGCAAGTTTCGCCTGCGGAATCCTAAACGGTGAGCAGCTTACGTAATTCAAGCCGATTTTGTGGCAGAACTTCACGCTGTCAGGGTCTCCGCCGTGTTCGCCGCAAACGCCGCCTACAAGCGCAGGATTAACCTTTTTACCTTTTTCCATAGACATTTCGATTAACTGACCTACGCCTTTTGTATCAAGGCTTTCAAAAGGATTTCTCGGAAGGATTTTTTCTTCAACATATTTATTTAAGAATTTACCTTCAGCATCATCTCTTGAATACCCGAATGTCATCTGTGTAAGGTCGTTTGTACCGAATGAGAAGAATTCGGCGTATTCTGCAATTTCATCCGCAGTTAAAGCCGCACGCGGGATTTCAATCATTGTGCCGAATTTGTATTCAACCTCAATCCCTTTTTCAGCCATAACATCTTTTGCTGTTTTAACGAGAATTTCTTTTACGGTTTTAAGTTCGTTTACATGTCCGATTAAGGGTACCATTACCCATGGCTTCACCGCAACACCTTCTTTTTTGAGGTCGCAGCAAGCTTCAAAGATAGCTCTTACCTGCATAACATTGATTTCAGGATAAGTTAAGCCGAGACGGCATCCTCTTAAACCCATCATCGGGTTAGATTCTGATAATCCTTCAACAATATGAAGCATTTCTTCTTTTTCGGCATAGTCTTTATTTAAAGCTTTTAAAGTTGCAACTTCTTTAATTAATTCTTCTTTTGAAGGAAGGAATTCATGAAGCGGCGGGTCTAAAAGCCTTACCGTTAAAGGTTTATCGCCTAATGCTTTAAACATTGCATAAAAGTCTGAATACTGCATAGGAAGAAGTTTATCGAGAGCTTCTTTTCTTGCTTCCTCCGTTCCTGCAATAATCATTTTTTGTACCCAGGGAAGTCTGTCAGGGTCCATAAACATATGCTCCGTACGGCATAAGCCGACACCTTCGGCGCCGAATTTTAATGAATTTTCAATATCTTTCGGTGTATCAGCGTTTGCTTCAACTTTCATTGTTCTGATTTCATCAACCCAGCTAAAGAAAGTATTCCAGTTATCGTCAATTTTTGCTTCAACAAGTTTAACCGCACCTTCCATAACAATGCCTTTTCCGCCGTCAAGCGAAATAACGTCGTTTTTATGGTAGATTGTGCCGTCTGAACCTGTTAAAGTTTCATTTGCAAGGTCAATTTTTAAATCTTCACAGCCTGAAACACAGGGTTTTCCCATACCTTTTGCAACAACGGCAGCATGAGATGTTGCACCGCCTCTAAGTGTTAAAACACCTTGAGATACTGCCATACCGTGAATATCATCAGGACAGGTTTCAATTCTGACCAAAATAACTTTTTCACCTGCTTCGCCTCTTTGTGCAGCTTCTTCCGTATCAAATACGATTTTACCGACAGCAGCACCGGGAGAAGCATTTACACCCGTGCAAATTCTGTGAGCTTCATCCATTGCTTTTGTATCAAAGCAGGGAAGAAGAATTTGATTTACGCTATACGGGTCAACAAGCTCAACAGCTCTTTCTTTTGTAATAATTCCTTCTTTTTCCATTTCAACTGCAATTCTGATAGCTGCAGCAGCAGTTCTTTTACCGTTTCTTGTCTGCAATATCCAGAGTTTGCCTTTTTCAATCGTAAATTCCATATCCTGAACATCTTTGTATCTGAGTTCAAGTTTTTTTGCGATATCTACATACTGTTTATAAAGGTCAGGCATTTCGGTTTCAAGTTCTGCAATGGGTTTTGGGGTTCTGATACCTGCAACAACATCTTCGCCTTGAGCGTTAGTTAAATATTCACCGTAGAAAGTATTTTCACCTGTTGCGGGGTTTCTTGTGAATGAAACGCCTGTAGCGCAGTCATCACCCATATTGCCGAATACCATTGTTTGAACGTTAACAGCGGTTCCAAAATTATGGTCAATTTTATTCATATTTCTGTAAGCCACGGCACGGGGAATATTCCAGCTTCTAAATACTGCTTCAATTGCTTCCTGTAATTGGATAAACGGGTCTTGAGGGAATTCTTTTCCCGTTACTTCTTTAATTACGTTTTTATAAACAGGGATTAAAGATTTCCAGCCGTCAGCTGAAATTTGAGTATCTTCTTTAACGCCTTCGCGTTCTTTTACTTTTTCTACTTCGGATTCAAAATATTTTTGTCTGTCCATATCCCAGGCAACAGAACCGAACATTGTTAAAAATCTTCTGTAGCTGTCATAGCAAAAACGGGGATTATTTGTTAATTTAACCATAGCTTCAACGGTTTCATCATTTAAGCCGAGGTTTAAAATAGTTTCCATCATACCGGGCATTGAAAGTCTTGCGCCAGAGCGTACGGATACTAAAAGCGGATTTGTTGAATCACCGAATTTTTTTCCTGTTTGAGATTCAACATCGGCCAAAGCTTTTCTAACTTCATCCATAAGCCCTTCAGGCATTTTATTTCCGTTATTGATATAATCCATACAGGTTTCGGTTGTTATAGTTAATCCCGGGGGAACAGGAAGCCCTGCATTTGTCATTTCTGCAAGGTTTGCGCCTTTTCCGCCTAAGAGATTTCTCATTTGAGCATTTCCTTCACGAAAAAGCCATACACGCTTTTCATTCGTCATAGCAGTATTTTCTCCTTTTTGTTTGTTTTTATAAAAATAAATAAAGTTAAAACGATTTTACCATAAAAATAAAAGTTTAAAAAATCAAAATTTTTATTTAACACTGATTTAATTAGCAAATATTTTAACATACCGGTTTTCTATGTAAAGAAAATAAATCACCCGATCAGGTAGTAGGAAGATTATTCTTTCTTGCTATATTTTCTCATGTGAATTAAAATTTATAGTTAAATTTGAAAAGGATTTGGAGCATTCAGCAATGGACAAAATTTCAATTTATGTTGTGGAAGACTATTTTTTAACAAGAGCTTCGTACAGACATCTTTTAGGCGGAGTGGAAGATTTTGAACTCCTGGGTGATTTTGAAACGGCGGAAGAATGTCTTGAGGTTATGGAAAAGAAACCGGCAGACATTGTATTAATGGATTTAGGGCTTCCGTTTATGAACGGAATTGAGGCAACAAGAATTATTAGCGAAAAATATCCGGAAACAAAAGTAATTGTACTTACTTCTCATGAAGTTGAAGAGGAGGTTTTAGCCTCTGTTGCATCAGGTGCGTCCGGTTATGCACTTAAAGATGTGGAATTTGAAATGTTGAAGAAAGTTATAAGAGCAGTGAATTTCGGTGCGTTATGGTTTGACCCTCAAATAGCGGATGTGACAAAATCTGTTATTCCAAAACCGAAATCAACCGATTTTGATAATTTATACAATAAAAAAGACCTTAAATCAGTTTTGACCGAAAGAGAACTTGAGGTATTAAGACTTATATCGGAAGGCAAATCAAATGTTGAAATAGGCGAAATTATGATGGTGAGCACAAATACCGCAAAAGCTCACGTTGGAAATATTCTAAGCAAATTATCCGTTACAGACAGAGTTCAAGCTGCTGTTATGGCGGTAAAATCTGACTTGTTTAAATAAAAAATATAAATACGATATTAAATAAAAGGGTGAAAAATATGTCTAAAGAAATGTTAGATGTACTATTCGGGCTGTGCTGTGATGTCATAGTCTATAAAAATATAAATCTCGAATATGTCTCGTCAAATTTAAGTATGAAATTCAGCAATCTTGTAAAAACCCGTGATGTTTTAAATAAAACGGTATACGATGTTTTTGAAAATGATATTGCGGATATTATTCATAAAAATGATTTATATGTTATTACAACGATGAAACCCGTTAAATACAAAGTGGAATTTAACTGCGGTGCAATTTTTGAGCTGATTTCAACACCCGTTATTTCGGATAACAGCTTAATCGGAATAATCACAATCGGAAGAGACGTAACAAACGAGATGAAAATTAAAGAACAAAAAGATTCTTTTGTTGCAACTTTAACTCATGATCTTAAAACCCCTACTATTGCACAGATTAGAATGATTGAACTTTTGTTATCCGATGCATTCGGTAAGGTGCCCGAAGCTCAAAAAGAGATGTTAAGTCAGATATTAAATTCCTGTAAATATATGCAAAGAATGATATCTTACGTTTTGAACACATACAAACTTGAAAACGGAAAGACAAGGTTTAAAAACGAAGATTTTGATTTCATTGAGCTTGTAAAAGAATGCTGTCTTGAGCTTGATTCTTTGAATACGGATAAAAATTTGAAGTTTGTAACAAAATTTAATTTAAAATCTTCTTTTGCAAAAGGAGACAGAGCCCAGCTGAAAAGGGTTGTTATAAACATGATATCAAACGCAATATCTTATGCGTTTAATAATACAGAGATTGAACTTATACTTGAAGAAAACGATGAAGATATAATATTCTGTACGATGAATGAAAGCCCGTATATGCCGCCGGATGTTTTGAACCGTATTTTTGATAAATATGTATCGGGAGTATGCGGTACAAGATTTAATAAAACAGGAACAGGACTCGGGCTTTATTTATCGGAGCAGATAATTTCCGCGCATAAAGGTAAAATGATAGCGGAAAGTTTTGTTGAAAATAAAAATAAAATAGGATTTGCAATACCAAAAATACGAGAATCTGTTGCCATATAAAGTTTTAAGAATCTTCAAAATTTAAATGTCTGAAATTTGTTTCCTTTAAATTCAATCCCTTTAAATAAACAGATTCAAGCTTGCCCTCCGTTAAGATATAAACTTTTTCTTTAGCCCGTGTAAGTGCTACATAAAATAATCTTTTTTCTTCATTAAGAATTTCTCTGTAATTTTTATCAAGAGCCGTCATTATTTCATAATCGGGATGAATAAAAGGAATTATACCGTTTATTGCTCTTAAAATTATCACAATATCGGCTTCAAGCCCCTTTGATTTATGAATTGTCATAACCTGTACTCTTGTATTGTTAACAGTTTTCATTCTTAAAAGTTTGTATGCAAATTTATCTAAATTTGAACTCGAAATTTTATTTAAACGCGACAGTATTAAAAAATTTTTATCAGGGTTTAACCTTATAAGCCTGTGAACGGTTTTTAGATATTTTGCCTTTATATTCCCTGAATCTTTTTTAAATGTATAAATTAAATCGGAAGGGTTTTCTTTATTTATAAAAGTTTTATCAACATTGATTTTTAAAACTTCTCCGTCCTGTTTTTTAACTGCACAAGACGGCACACCGTAAAATCCGCCCTGCGCCATAAGTGTATTTGAAGTATTTATAATATTTTTATAAGAACGATAATTATTTGAAAGGTTATATATCTCGGAATTATTAAACAATTTTTTAAAATTGTTGAAATAATATAAATTTGAACCCGCAAAACCGTTTATAGCTTGAAAATCATCTCCTGTGGCAAAAATTTGAATGTTTGGATTAAAACATTTTATTGAAAGTATTAAATCAAAGAACAGTTTTGAAAAATCCTGATATTCATCAATCATAATATGTTTTAAATCTTTTGTTTTTTTGTTTTCTGCACCAAAAATACATTCCCCTTTTGTTTCAAGAATTTTTTTACAGGCACCTGTTATTAAATCATCAAAATCAATCAGGCTTTCTTGTTTTAAAAGTTTTTCATACTCCAGATAAGTTTCAATTCCAAGTTTTAGAAATATTTTTGTTCTGCCTGAAAAAGTTATATCGTTTAATTTATTTTTAATAAAAGATTTATCAAATTTTGATTTTTTAATAGTGGAGATAAAACCTTCAATTGTTTTATAAAAGCTTTTAATATTTAATTCTTTTATTTTGTAAAAAAGCTCTTTTTCGCTTTGTTTTACGGGGATAATCCCGTGTTTTTCAAGTATTTTAAAAAGAGTAATTTCAAAGTTTTCCCTTATTTGAGAATCTCTTGCGCATGTTTCAATTAAAGGAATACCCTTTTTTCTGAAATACCTTCTTTTTATATGCATATTTTTAATGTATTTTGAAACATCGCTTATAACGCCTTTTCTGTTAAAATAATCCGGTTCAAGTGCATTTTCATCTACGCCCCAGTGTTCAAGATAAAATTCTTTTCCGTTATTTTGTATGTAAAAATCGGGCCTGTAGACATTCCAGCCTTTATCTATATTTAATGCATTTTTTTCTTCTTCCGTAAAAATTATATTTTTTTCATATTCATAATCAATTCCATGTTCAAAAAGAAAATCTGCGATATACTTTTCTCCGAAAGACTTTACAATTTCACCTTTCAGAGTTATTTGGGATAAATCTTTTACAAATTTTATTTTTGAATCATTGTTAATATTTATTTCTTTTTTAACGGGTACTTCAAGAGCTTTTTTATAAAATCTGTAAAAATCTTTTCTATGGGTTTCTTTTTCTAAAACAGCTTCAATTGCTTTATATATAAGAGCTTGCCGTTTTCTTTCTTCAATAATTTTTTTATCATTATAAATGCTTTTTGCAAAACCGTGAAAGGTTTTTATATTTTCAAAATCTTTGTTTTGCATTCCGTATTTATTATGTAAATCTTCTTTAATTCTGTTTCTTGCATCCTTATTGAATGCCAGAATTAAAATTTCATCAGGGCGTATATTGTATTTTTTAATCAATAATAAGGTTTTAAGACAAATAGTGCTTGTTTTTCCGCTGCCTGCACGCGCCTTTAACAAAACATTTGATTTTACGGATGAAAGAGCAAGTGCTTTTTGTTTATCAATATTTTTTCCTTTAAAATATTCAAACACATATTTTTTCTTTAAATCCTCATAAGTTTCATCATCCATAAGGTATTTTTTACGGCAAAATTCATCTGCTTCAAGGAAATTCTGATTTTCAAGAATTTTTATTAATTTTTCAATATCTTCAAGAAATATGCCTAAATCTTTTTTATTTTTATCGGGCAGTATTTTAGCCGTTTTATAAAAATATGAAACACTTTCTTCAAAATTTTCAATGCTTAATTTTGCAATATTTATACGTATTTTTTTAATATAACGCTTTAAACCGCTTTTGTATCTGTCTTCAAGCCCTTTTAAAAGATTTTTATTCTCTTTATACAGATTTTCAAATTCTATAAATTCTTCATTTAAAAGATATTTTTCAGCTTTTTTTAAAATATCTTTATTATAAATATCAATTTTTAAGGCATTAATCATTTTTATGAAAAGTTTTTCGAAATTTTTCCATTCATTTTCTTGGATATTATCTTTAATTTTGATAATAATTTTCTTTTCTTTTTCTGTTATTTTTGAATAATCTCCGGAGATTATTGCAGGGAAAAGATTTTCAAGATAGGTTTTTTCATTTTGTAAAAAATCATAAAACCATAATGTGCAAAGTTCCCTTAAAGGTGCAAACCTTTCATTTTTTAAAATTTTTTTCATAGTTTAATCCGCAAAATATTCGACTATTCAGCATTTACAAGGTAAATCCTAGCACGACTTTTAAAATTTTGCAAAATAATCATCTTGAATTTTGAATAAAGGGGTTGAAATTTTTTTTTGTGTTTGATAGTATTAATTACTGTAATCCCATTCTAATAGCGATGGGGGATTAGCTCAGTTGGTAGAGCACCTGCTTTGCACGCAGGGGGTCAGGAGTTCGAGCCTCCTATCCTCCACCATTTAAATTAAGACCGCTTTTGCGGTCTTTTTAATTTTTGTATAAATCTCTCTCGTATGTTATAATTCCTGCAAAGGAGTATATTTTGGATAAAAATTTAAATCAAATTGTATCAGAATTATTAAAAAATCATACAAATAAATTTTTAACAGCTCGTGAAATTGCAGAATGGATAATTGAAAATAAAACTGAATTTTGCAAAGCAAAAATGAAAAGAACCAAAGTTAAAACAACAAATGCTTTAATAGTTCAATTAAGAGCAGAAATTTGCTCACATGCTCTCTCTTTAGAAAAACATAATGTTTTTAGAACAGCAGATAAACCCAAAAGGTATTACTATGCAGATAATACACTGAAATTGGAAACCGAAACCAAAGAAGATCATAAAAATAAACAAGAAGAATTAAAATTATATCCGAAACTTGCACAATATTGTAAAACTATAGGGGTTGAAACCCTGAGAATTGATGAAAAGCTTTCAAAGAAAAACGGCGGGAAGAACTATAATAAATGGCTGCATGCTGATATCGTAGGTTACAAGGATCTTGCAGAAAATTTCAATGATATTACAAAAGAATGCATTGTTGAATATTCTTGTGAAAGAAGTTATCTTTACTCCTTTGAAGTTAAAGCAGGAATAATAACAAACAGCACTCTTCGGAAATATTTTTTCCAAACAGTTTCAAATTCCTCCTGGGCAAACTATTCTTATCTTGTTGCGGAAGGTATTGATTCTAAAGCAAAAGAAGAATTACAGCTCCTTTGTTCAAGTTTTAATATTGGCTTTATACAGCTTGATAAGGATGAACCTGAAGAAAGCGACATAATAATCCAGGCGCAAAAAACCGATATTGACTGGAATATGATAGATAGGATTGCAAATGAAAATCCTGATTTTCAAAAATATCTTAAAAATATTTCACTTGCCTACAAAAAGCATTCCAATAGGGATATTCAGGCACCTGAATGGGGAATCAAAGCATAATCCTGTTTGAATATTTGCTTTTCTTGTTTTAGCATAAACGGTATGAACATCGGGTTTTTAAAACAAATCAGAATTGAACGATATTTATTCGGCATATTTATGGCGCTGTTTATGGTATTTGCTGCGGAATTCAGCGGTGAAAAAGAAATTATCTTTCCTGAAATATGTGCTTTAACCATAGGTGCCTGGGTTTCAGAAAAACAACCCTGGAAAACAAATAAAAGAAGAATATTTTTTCTTATGTCGGCGGCTGCACTCTTCGGTGTATTAATAGTAAGATATGTAAGCCTTCCGTTGATTTTTCAGGTATGTCTTTGTTTTGGCTTTACGGGTTTTATTTTAACTCTTTTTAAAACAAATTTTATACCTATAATTTCAGCCTGTATTCTGCCCGTTTATCTTAAAACTGCAAGCTGGGTTTATCCTGTATCTGTCTCTGTTATGGCGCTTATAATAATTTTTGCGCAATATTTAATGGAAAAATTTCACCTGCGCCCTGTTAATAAATTTATCCCTTGTGAATTTAATATAAAAAATCAAATAATAAAATGGTCAAAGCTTTTGTTTGTATTTGGTTTAATAGCGCTTATTCCTTTTAAGACACATCAGATATACTTTCTTGCTCCGCCTTTAATTGTAATGTTTACGGAATTTGCCAATCCAAACAGCCCTGCAAGAAAAAAGCTTTACTATATTATAGGTTTAATGACATTTTCTGCCTTTACGGGCTGTTTTACAAGGTTTATTTTAAATATAGTGTTGGGCCTGCCGCTTTCTGTCACAGCTTTCCTATCCTGTGTAATTTTATTTGCTGCTTTAAATAAAACCAAAATAAATTTCCCGCCTGCAGGTGCCATTCTTTTAATTCCGCTGATTTTAGATGAAAAACTCCTTTTCTTGTTTCCGTTTGAAGTCTTTGCGGGGGCTTGCGTCTTGAGTTTTGCTGCAGTGTTTTTGTTTAAAGGAAAAGGAAATAGTTAATTTTGTTGGGTAGGTATGCCAAACCTACGGGCTTCTCTTATTTTTTTAATATTCATAAACTTTTATTTTGTGCTTATTTTCAAAAAGAAATAGCTGATTATCTTTGATTTTTATTGGATAGATAGTGTACCAGTCTCTACCACCGGTAATTATTTTAACTTTTGATATTTTTTTATTGATCACATCGTATATGGCACTTTCTAATTCTTTATCGAAACGCGAAAATACATCATCTATATGAACCGTACCGTGTAATAATAGAACTCTGTTATTATCAATTGTAATCGCATTGCCACCATTTAACGGAAAGTTCCACTCATCATATTTTTGAAATTTATTTGTTGCTGGGTCAAATTCAATTACTTCTGTACTCCATGAGTTTTGAGAGCCGATAAATAATACTTTTCCATTTTCTAATTTTACATGTGTTATATACAGTCTAATACCTTTTGGCAGTTGTATTTTTTCAAATATTTTTGTTTTTTGATTATATAATTCAACTGCATCTCTTGTTATTTCTTTATCGTTAAGATAATCTTCAATTTCATAAATAAATACCCTTCCGTCATCTAAAAGAAAATATATAGGGCTTTTATGATATATTGCAGAGTTAAAATCCTTATTCGTAACTGAAGCTTCACGTTCTTCTTTTGTTGCCCTGTCAAAGAATCTTTTTCCAATTTTTTCATCAAATGTTTTTGTTTTAACATTAAAAATTCTAAAGTAGCTGCCTGTATCATCTCTATAAAAGGTAAATATTTCGTTATTGTTTAATAAAATACTTCCTTGAGGAATAAAAGTATCCTTGAAAAGTGTAAATTTGTTTGTCTTTCTGTTATAAATTTCTATGCTCTTTCTTGTTTCCATTCTTTTTTTGAAATCATTCGTATTCAGCTCTCCATTGGATATCAAAACATTATCTTCATCAAGTTTTATTGCAAGATACGATTTTCTTGGAATAACCATTTTTGTCCCTAAATCAACAAATTTTTCTTCATCAACTTTTAATATTCTAGCCCCTGTATCCCAATTGCCCGGAAAAAATATTTCATTATCATTTAATTTAACAGGCATAGTGCCATCACAAGTCGGCAGATGCTTAAGAGTCCTAAAGGAACCTTTAGCCCAACTTTCCTGATTTAAAAAGAAAAAACAAAATATTAATGATACAAAAAATATGCATATTATTCTTTTAATATTTTTTGTATATTTTATATTTTTCATAACCCCTTAACCCCGCTTTCATTTCCTTCACCCAAAAACATTAATTTATACCCATTAACAAAATCTGTAAATTGATTTTAGCCTAACACTATCTTTTTTAAATTTTATACCCCTATCCTACACCCATTCAAACCTTTATTCAAATAAAGACAAAATATTGATAAATTTTACACTCAAATTACATCATTATTAGGCAAGTATACCCAGCTTGCCCGCTTCAAACGCTTTAATCTTCTGCAAAGCATAGCAACAATCTGCAGAATTTTTTGTTTAAAATCAGAAATATTTTATAGTAAAATCTTTTTTATAAAAGGAGAAATTATGTTTGATATAAAATTGCAGGGTCTTGATATTGACGGTAATGAAAAAGAATTTTCATTAAATGATTTTAAGGGGCAAAAAATCATTTTATATTTTTACCCCAAGGATAATACATCGGGTTGTACGCAGGAAGCCTGTGATTTTAGGGATAATATAAATCGTTTAACCAAATATGCATCAGTAATTGGTGTCAGTCCGGACAATATCAAAAGCCATAAATCTTTTAAGGAAAAGCAGGGGTTAAATTTTATTCTGCTTTCAGATACGGAGCATCTTTTATCGGAAGAATACGGGGTTTGGAAAGAAAAATCCATGTATGGCAGAAAATATATGGGAATTGAACGCTCAACATTTATTCTTGATAAAAAAGGAAATATTGAAAAAGAATGGCGCAAGGTTAAAGTAAAAGGTCATGTTGATGAGGTAATTGAATACCTGTTAAAATAATTTATTTACCTTTTTATCATCTCCATATAAGGCAATGTTTCAAAACCGGCCTTTTTATATACATAAATTGCGCGGGCATTATCTTCTTCCGCTTCCAGCCTGAAAACCGCTTCACTGTATGCTTTTTCAATAAATTTAATATATTTTGGAATTATTCCCTGTCCTCTAAATTCAGCTTTTATATATATATCTTCAAACCATATACAATGCTTGCCGAATTCTGTTGAAAAACTTTTTGCAATCATTCCGTATCCTAAAATTTTTCTGTCGTTTTCAAAAACATACCCTTCAAGATAAGGACTGTTATTTATGCATTGTTCAAAATCGTTTTCAAATATTTCTCTGCCTCCGTTTGTATATACGGCATCGGAAGAATAAAATTCCTCCATCATGGAAAGAATTTCCTTTTTGTCTTCTTCTTTTATTTTTCTTATTTTAAATTCCAAAATAAAACCTCTGCATAATATTAAAATTTAATTATATCAAAAATATAAATTGCCCGTTCAGGCGGTATGTTTTTCCGTTTGCTTATTGTAATTTTTTCTTATAAATCAAAGGTTATACAAAGGTTGCAATTATAAATACTTAAGAGTCAATCGGTAAGGGGAATGAACCGCTATGGACAGCAGAATTTCAATTTATATAATTGAAAGTTATAATTTAACGCGCACTTTATACAGGCGTAATCTTGCGGATGAATTTGAAATAAAAGGCGAATTTAAAGATGAAGCTTCCTGTTTTAAAACTTTTGAAGCTTCACCTTCAGATATAATTTTAATGGATTTGAAATTTCCGTACCAAAATTCTTTTAACTTTATTAAAAAAGTAAAATCAAAACATCCTGATACAAAAATCATCATTCTAAGCACCGTTGAAGATGAAGAAATAATGTACACGGCACTTACCTTCGGGGCTTCAGGATATCTTTTAAAGGATATAAATTTTGATATTTTAAAAGACACAATAAAGCAAATTCATACGGGAAAACTCTATTTTCAGACACAGGAAGAAGTTAAAGCTCTGGTTTAAAACCGTCATTGCACTATTCTATATGATAATATATAATGTTATCGAATGCAAGGTATCGAATAATCACCTATAATTTCAAGAATGAATAAAGAAAATAAAGAGTTTCGCAAAAGGGTTGGTCAAAATATAAAAAAATTAAGAGAGAAAAAAGGAATTTCTCAATTCAAGCTTGCAATTGAAGTTGATTGCACACCTTCCACCATAGCAGGAATTGAAGCAGGAGTGAATACTACTCTTGCAAGGCTTTATTCTATTTCAAAAATACTTGGTATTGAGCCGTATGAATTATTAAAATGATAGAAAACAGATTTGCAAAACTTTTAGGTGAAAAAAAGCTGGACAGGCGCGATATTGTGAAAATGACAGGGTTAGACAATCATATTGTCCTTAAAATTTACAAAGGTAATTATTCGCGTATAGATTTAGAAACACTGAATAAATTGTGCTATGCACTTGAATGCGACACTAACGACATTTTTAAATACATACCGGATTAATAAATGAGCCAGGATGCAAGAAAAATTTTAGCCCAAAACATTAAAAAGCTGCGTGAAATTAAAGGTAAAAAGCGCGAAGAAGTTTCTCTTGCATTGGGGTTTGATAATTCTTATATCAGTAAATTGGAACGGTGCAATATTAACCCTACCCTTGATAAACTGGTAAAAATTGCCGAATATTTTGAAATTAAAATAAGCGAACTTTTTCAAGAAAATTAAAGTTTTGATTTAAAATTTAACCTTGAAACATCAACCGCATCCTGTGTTAATGTATTATCTGGGGTGATGGATGATGTCATTCCTAACCCCACGGCAAACATTGCAGTCTGCCATTTTAGCAAAAAAATACAGGGGTAATAGATATACTGCCCCTGTATTTTATTTTAAAATGTTATATTAAAATCTGGATCCATGTCTGGATAATCACTAAGCCTTCGACCGTATAACGGGTCTTTTTTTAACAATTCAAGCTCATCTTCCGATATTTTTTGATAGTTTGTTGCATAACTCAAATCTTTGTCTGATTGTTTAAATTGTTTTCGTAAACCACCAATATAGTTCCAATAAAACTTATTTAATGCTTGATGTTTAATTTTTCCAGCTTTTATTTTTTTGTTTTTCTTTCTTTTTGTTGGTTTTATTTCAATATTTTTTCTTATTTTAGAAGTTTCATTACTTTCTTTATTTTTAACATTATTGTTAGTGATTTCTGCCTTAAAACGGTTAGGATAGTTTTTATTTAAAAGACTTTGAACCTCTTTTAAAAAAGCCTGAACATCTATTACGTCATTAGTAGGTATAGTCATTTTATCCGGATTTGGACGTGGATTTGCTTTAGCAAATTCTATTATTTGATCCTTAACCTCATTCAGTTTTTCTGCAGCTGATTTTTTTTCAGGTTCAATTTCAATCTGAATAGGATTTATGGGTTTTGGTCTGCCGATAATTTCAATGTCTCCAATATCTGTACCGCCTTCTTCACCAAGAGCGAGTGTAGTAGCTGTGTCATCATTATATATGGGTTTAGTTTTTCCGATTCCTATGATATCATCAAGATAGCCGCCGCCTTCAGGGTTAATACCTACGGCACATGATAACCGGTGTTCATCTTTTAGAATTGGATTATACCAAGCATTTGGATCATTTAAATCTACTTCAAAATCAAAATCGTTTTTAGGTTCTGGAAATAATGTGTCAAATTTCCCGCCATTTTCGTTCATGGCTGTTGTAGTATAGTAATAATCTTTTTCTGAAGATACATCAATAATTTCAGTGTTGTTTTTTGGAAATAAAGTTTCAAATTTTTCACCACCCTCCTCGCCCACCGCCATTGTTGAAACTTGTCCTTGTTTAAATGTTTCCGGTTTTAAAAAATCGATGAACGTCTTTTCAGTAATGTTTTTTGATTCCATCTTAACTCCTTTTGAAAGGTATAAATATTTAACCTATATATCGGATATTGAAAAATTATCTTTAGATTTTAAAGAGCACATGTTTATTATTTGTAATATTTCGTAATATTTGTTATAATTCCGGTATGATTTTAATAATAGGTTCCGAAGAAGAAACCCACTCAAAATATGTTTATGATGCCCTTGTATCAAGAGGATATGAAGCGGAGTATTTTGATTCAAGGCAGTACCCTGATAATATTTCTTTGGGATTTATGCCAAATTCCAAAGAAGGCTTTATAAAGATTAATGAAAAAACCATTCCTATTGAAGTTATAAAGGGCGTATACTGGCGGTGGTTTTACGGGTTTAACGAAGCAAAAGTTGAAGACAGCTATACTGCAAAAATGGTGCTTCGTGAAAGAATTTCCGCTCTAAACAGCTTATTTATGTCGCTTGAATGCAATCTGGTAAATTCATTTAAAGCAATCGAGCTTCACAAAACAAAAATTTATCAACTCGATATTATGGCAAAAAATGGTATAAGGGTGCCAAAAACTTTTGTAACAAATGATGCCGATGCCCTTGTTGAATTTTGGGAAAACAATAACAGAAATGTTATATTTAAGCCTGTTCTTGGTGGTGCATATACTAAAAAGCTTACAGAAAGTGACCTTACAAAAGATAATCTTAAAAAACTCAAAATATCTCCTGTGCAGCTGCAGGAATGTATTGACGGGGTTGATATAAGAGTTTATGCTATGGGAGATAAAATATTCCCTGCCGAAATTCAGGCAAAAACTGTTGATTTCAGGGCAGATAATAACCCGAAACATCTCCCTGTTAAATTACCTCAAGATATTGAAAATAATTGTAAAAAAGTGCTTAATATTTTAAATCTTGCATATTCAGGGATTGATATAAGAAAAAGTAATGAAGGTGAATATGTATTTATAGAGGCTAATCCTGCTCCTATGTTTATTTATTTTGAAGAGGTTACAAAATATCCTGTAACAGAAAGCCTGATTGAATTACTTGTTAAATAAAGAGCTTTTTCTTTCTCTTATGAAATCTAAAATTCCGTTTATGAATGTTAAAGGGTGAACAGGGCAGCCCGGGATATATAAATCAACCTTATATTTTTCTAAAAAGCTTCTGTCAATTTCATCCGAATTTTGATATACTCCGCCTGAAATGGCACACGCCCCGCACAATATCACAATTTTTGGGTTCGGAGTTGCCTTGTAGCAGTCTTCCAGTGCATATGCCATATTTTTTGTTACAGGGCCTGTGATAACAATTCCGTCTGCATGGCGGGGTGAAGCTACAAAATCTATCCCGAATCTTCCCATATCAAAATTAACGTTTGAACACGCGTTTAATTCCATTTCACAGCCGTTGCAGCCTCCTGCCGATACCTGTCTTAATTTTAAAGATTTTGAAAACATTGATGCAATTTCTTTTTTGACCTCAACCGCAGTTTTATAAAAATCCTGTGCGGTTATATTTTCATCAATCACAAGACTGTTTTTATCCGTTGCGGATAATTTGTAAAAATTTGAAAAATTAATTGCGTTTCTTTCGCAGACATTTTTGCACATGCCGCAGAATGTGCATTTTCCCATATCAATTTTTAGGGGATTAAGGCTTAAAGCGCCTGCAGGACATATATTAAGACATTTTTTACAGTTATCGCAGTTTGAATTTTTTAAAACGGGAAACCCGCGAAATTGCTCTCTCATCGGGGCATTTTCAATATCTTTTATAAATTGGTTTCCTTGAAATATTCTTGATTTTAGTGTATCAAACATCTTTTCATCCTTATTCTATAGGTCGCATCCTGAATATGATAGGTTAAAGCTCTTATTGCATAAAGGAAAATCAGAAACCCCGTTGTTTCTGACGGCAAGTGCCAACCCATACCAGTTGTTAAATGAAGGGTCTTTGATTTTATATCTGCTTAAAGCGCCGTTGTTATCGCTCATCCCTATATGAACGATTTCTCCTCTCCAGCCTTCAACAACGGATACAACAAAGGCATCCTTTGAATTTTCCTTATTTAAAACTTCATATCCTGAATTTACGGGTTCATTTTTATATTCTTTAAGTTTTTTAAAGATTTTTCTTATTATTGAAATTGATTCGATTATTTCTTTATATCTCAGACAAAATCTTGAATTTACATCACCCGTTCCGTTAAATTCTTCTTTTTTAAGTCCAAGTTCTTTTATCCATCTGTCAGGATAATCAAATCTGGAATCAATATTTACTCCTGATGCCCTTGCAGCCATTCCGGCAAGCCCTGCTTCCAATGCACGTTCGGTGCTTACCGTACCTGTTTTTTCAAGCCTTGACATAACGGTAGAATTTTTCAGCATTGTTTTTACCATTCTGGAAACATCTGTTTCCACTTTGTTTAAGGTTTTAAGAGCACGCTCAATTTTTTCATCATCTATGTCAAAATTTACTCCGCCGAGGGTTAACAATCCCCTTCCAAATCTGCTTCCTGAAAATTCAAGCATAGTGTTAATTACAAGGGTACGGGTTGCGCCAAAAACGGATGCACCCATTAAATATGCTATATCCCCCGCTATTGCCCCTAAATCACCTATATGAATTGCGGCTCTTTCCATTTCAAGCGCCATTTTTCTTATTAATTGTGCTTTATTTGAAACGGAAATTCCTTTTATTGCTTCCATTACGTTTGAATAAGCTAAACTGTATGCTATGACGCTATCTCCTGCAACGGATTCTATAAGCTGATTTGAGGGGTTTTGCACCATAAGTCCTTCAACCCCCTTATGCTGATACCCCAGAGCAATTTCAAGATGATAAACACTCTCCCCGTTGCACATAAACCTGAAATGCCCCGGTTCTATTACCCCTGCATGGATTGGCCCTACCGCAACCTCGTGAATTTCATCTCCTTCCATTTTAAAGAAAGGATATTTATCCTGATTTTTTCTTAAAGGCTTCAGCCACGGATGATTAAGGGGTTCAATATGAAATTCTTCGAAAAATTCTCTCTCAAAAATATGAAACGAAGGAATAACCTGTGTAATGCTCTCATAGCTTCTAATTCCCGCTTTAAAAAGTGATGAAGTCACATAAAGTAAACCTTTATCATCCCCAAGAACCGTAAAAAGCTTAACCTGCCCCCTGCCCCAGTCTTTGCCGAAAAATGCCAGAGGGCGCATTTTATCAACGCTTACAAAGCTTATAATTTCGGTCCTTAAATCGTCGATATCAAGTGTCGGAATATCGTTTAAATTTATTTTTTCGTTATTTTTTATTTTAATCCAATTCATATCTTTATCCTAAAAAGCCTGCGGCTGCTTTAATAATTTCATTCAAAACAGGAGGAATATAAATTCCTAAGATAAATACAACGGTAAGCATTATAACCTGCGGAATATACATTGAAACTGTTATTTTGTTTCTGTTTTCTTTTATTATTTCCTGTTTTTCTTCGCTTAATGTTCCAAATGTCATTTTTAATACCACTTTTGCCATTCCGTATAATATCACCGTTAAAAGAAGTGCAAATAAAATGCACATTAAATAATGACCGTCCGAAATCATTGTTTTTATTATCAAAAACTCGCTTATAAAAAGAATAGATGTCGGGAAGGCGCAAATTCCAAGCAAAGATAAAATCCAGAGCCAGCCTGTTTTTTTATCTACGCTCATAAGCCCTGAAACCTGTTTTATTCTTTTTGTTTCATAAAGTTCAAGTACATTTCCCGATGTTAAGAAAAACGAAGCCTTTGCGAGAGAATGCCCTATTAAATGTAAAATAACGGCATAATGTGCTGCGCCCAAAAGAGCCGTTCCTATTGATAAAATACCCATATTTTCAATGGATGAATAGGCAAGCATTCTTTTGTAATTTTTAATGTGATATAAAAATACTGCCGTTACAAATAATGATAAAAAGCCCATTATAAGAAGCATTATTCTGCCGTAAAAACTGTCTCCTGCGGCACAAAGTATATTAAATACTCTCAAGATTACAAGATAAGCTGAATTTAAAAGGGTAGCGGAAAGCAGGGCGGAAATCGGCGAAGGAGATTCGGAGTGTGCATCGGGAAGCCAGAAATGCGCAGGTGCAAGTCCCATTTTTGTTCCAAATCCGAACAGTATAAATACAAAGCTTAATTTCAGCCAGAATGTATTAAATTCACCGCCTGAAGTGTTTTCCAGAAGCTGTGCAAAGTTTAAAGTGTTTAAATCCGATGATATGTTTAAAAATATAATGCCGATGAATGCAAGTGCAATCCCTATTGAACATATAAAAACATATTTCCATGCCGCTTCAATAGAGCTTTTTGTTCTGTTAAAATAAATTAAATAAGCGCTTGTAAGCGTTGTTCCTTCAACAAGAATCCAGGCTATTCCTAAATCTGTGCTTAAAATTGCCCCCGTCATTGCAAAAACAAATGCCGTAATCATAATAAAATAATGATTCATTTTTTTGTTTGAAGCGTTTATATGCTTTGAATAGCCGTTATTATAAATAGTTACCATTAAAAATACGAATGATAGGATAATAAGGAAAATTTTATTAACTCCGTCAATTGCAAAATAGCTTCCCTGCGGTTCATTTACAATGTTAAATACAAGGGAAGATGAGATTATAAAATGTAAAATTGCATAAACATTTAATAAAAATTTGCTGAATCCTCTATGCCTGATTAAAAGCATCAAGATTCCTGCAATTATAGGAAATATCATTAATAAATTTATCATTATTCATAATCCTTAAGTTCAGATAGATGGGAAACCTCAAGATCTTTAAATTCTTTGTTAATTTCCCTTACAAAAAGCCCCAGAATGTATACTGCAATAAACACATCCAAAAGTACGCCGAGATTTACAAGAACAGGCATTTCAGATGCTACTGAAAGCGACAAAAGAAATATTCCGTTTTCCATCGTAATAAATTCTATAACGTTTGAAACGATTTTATGTTTGATTGTAATAAGCCATAAACTGATAACAATAACGCTTGCGGATATTCCGAAATATAAAGGCGCAATGTTTTTCATCCCCGTCATACAGTTTGAAGCCAAAAACCCCGCTAAAAGCACCATACTTGAAATAACAAGACAGTAAAAATGCGGAATATTAGCTTCATCATCCCTGTTTGTGTTGGTTTTCTTTAAAATTTTGTATAAAAACCAGGGGATAACAATTGCTTTTACTGCAAGCGTTTCTATTATTAAAAATGCAATATCAAGAAGCGGCGTGTTTTTATACCCGAGAAGGCATATTAAAAACAGTAATATCCCCTGAATTATTAAAATTCTTATGTGGGAGATTATCCTTGATGTTGCAGACAAATACAGCATTGATAAGCCGAAAAGTATTACAAAACCGTTTTCCAAAAGTCTAACCTCCAAAAACTCTAGCTGCGGTAAGTGACATAACAATAAGCGCAAAAGAGCTCATAATAAATATAAATTCAAAAACATGCGACATCCTGATACGCGCCATGCTTGATTCCACCGTTCCTATAATTACGGATACCAGAAGCACCACAGCCAAATAGTATAAAGCGTAAAGCGGGCTGCCTGCGGGAATTATAATTTTTGCAATTAATGATGTTATTAAAAGCATCTTAATTCCTGCAGCCCAGCTTATAAGTGCTAAATCAAACCCTGAATTATCAAGTATCATAACTTCATGTATCATAGTAAGTTCAAGGTGTGTTGCAGGGTCATCCACAGGCACCCTGCACCCTTCAATTAATACCATTAAAAACAGCGCAAGCACCGCAAAGATTATTATTAAAACCCCGTAGCTTCCTGCATTTTCAGTTATTTTTGATAAGCTTTCAAATGTGTAATTTCCGCTTAATGCCATAACAGAGCCCATTATTATAAAAAATGCAGGCTCAACTATTGATGTAAAACAGGCTTCTCTTGATGTTCCCATTCCTTCAAAGCTTGAGCCCGTATCCATTGCCCCTATGCAGGAGAAAAATTTTCCTAAAGCAAGAAGATAGGCAAAAACAATAAGCCCTGCCGAGATATCAATAATCGCATTTCCTGAAATTAAAGGTATAAAAAGTGCCGCTGTAATTACAGCTGCAAACGATATTAAAGGGGTAAGCCTGAAAACAGCTGATGTTGTATTGCTTACCACAAAATCTTTTTTGATTAATTTTATAAAATCATATAAAGGCTGAAAAATGCTTGCACCGTATCTCCCGCCCCAAAAGGCTTTTGTTTTTCTTATTATGCCTGTCATCAAAAACGGCAGAAGCATTACTGCAATTATGTTTGATAAAATTATAAATCCCTTCATAGTTAAAAACCTCCGCCCGTAAAGCTCCATGAAAAGAAACTTCCGATAATTGCAATAATAAGGAAAATTAAACCGTATTTTAAATAATCCTGCAGATTGCCGTTTTGTAATTTTTCAAATTTTGATAAAAACCACTCATCAAATTTTAAAAGAGGATTTATAACGTAAGCTTCTTCAATATCTTCAATTTTTAAACTGAAATGAGCGGATTTCGGGAATAATTTTCTCGGTTTTTCAATATCAAAAATCTTTTTAAATAAAGGTTTTAACATTGATAAGAAAGGGCTTGCATAAGATGAACCGGTGTATTGCGCATGCGGAAGTTCTCTATCGTATCCGCAGCCCCATGTGGGTGCGGTTTCCGTTTTTTTATTTGAATATCTTTTAATATACATAAGTAAAGTTACGATAAATAACATCAAAAGTGCGCTCATTGCAATAATTTGAATGATTGCAAGAGGTTCCTCCACCCCTGTAATGCCGTTTAAATCCATTAAAGTTTCAACAGGCATTATCAATATTTCAAAAAATAATTCGGGGAAAATCCCTATCAATAAAGCAAACGAGGCTAAAATTCCCATTGAGATAATCATTGTTTTGGAAACTTCGCTTGTATTTTCGGTTTTTTCGCTTCTTTCGTGTCCTAAAAATGTTACGCTGAAAGCCTTTGTAAAGCATAAAAGCGCCATTGTACCCACAAATGCAAGCCCTGAGAAAGCGGATATCAAAATAAGGAAATTAAAAAAGCTGTTAATTGAGAGCCCTTTTAACATTCCGAAATATATTAAAAATTCGCCGATAAATCCGTTAAACGGCGGCAGTGCGCATATTGCAAGAGCACCGATTAAAAACAGAGCCCCTGTTTTAGGCATTTTTTTAATTAATCCGCCAAGAAGCTCCATATTTTTTGTATGAGTTTTTAAATATACGGCTCCCGCGCCGAAAAACAGCAGGTTTTTAAATATTGAGTGGTTTAATATATGGAATATACATCCGATAAATCCTAAAAATGCTACTATAGGCTGATTATGAACAAGCCCGAGCATTCCGACTCCAAGCCCTATCCCTATTATGCCGATATTTTCAATTGAAGAGTATGCAAGCATTTTTTTAATATCAGGCTGGCTTATTGCGTATAAAATACCGTAAATGGCTGAAATAACAGATATTATTAAAACAAAATAAGCAATAAATTTTGAAGGAGTGCCTGTTAAAGATAAAATTCTTAAAATTCCGTAAATCCCTGTTTTTATCATAACGCCTGACATAATAGCGCTTATATGGCTCGGTGCAACGGGGTGTGCTTCCGGAAGCCAGTTGTGAAAAGGGACAAAACCTGCTTTTATGCCGAATCCTATAAAAAATAACATAAATATAACATCCGCAAAGGTGTTATTTTCTTTTAAAACCTGTGCAAATGTGCTGAAATCGTAGCTTCCTGCTTTAATTGACAAAATTGCAAAAGCTATAATTAAAAAAAGTACCGAAATATGCATAAAAATAAGGTATTTTACCCCTGCATTCAATACTTCCTTTTTATCATTTTCAAATATTACAAGGAAAAATGAAGATAACGACATTATTTCCCAGATAATAAGGAAAAATAAAGCATTTTGGCAGGTTACAACGCCTATCATTGAAATGAAAAGCGCTAAAAAGAAAATATAATGCGAAGTTACGCTTTTGCCTTTTTCTGTATACGGTTTTAAATATCCTTTAGAATAAATTAAAGCCAAAAGCCCCATTACAAGGATAATTATCGTAAAGAATGCACTCAAAGGGTCAAGAACAAATTGTATATCTTTAAAAATTCCGTCCGTATACAGAGTTTTTACTATCGGATATCCTGTAAATAGTGCCGTAACAGCCTTCGGCATAAGAAAAAACCATGCGGCAAGAACTGTAATTATGCTTAAAATATATAAAATCATTCTTATTTTTTATCCAAATCGTTAATGCTTTAGTATATGATTATTCTATAATAAACTTAAAAAAAGAGGAAAAATATGTCTGAAAATTATAAAACTTATCTTGATAACGGAATATATGATATTCAAGACGGCAAATATCAAAGTGCTCTTGAAAATATTAATAAATCGCTTGAATTAAAAAATGATTGGGAAATACCCTATTTTTACCGTGCGGTCGCTCATCAGGCGCTTGAAAATTTTGATGAAGCTATGCTTGATTATACAAAAGCTTTGCAATTAAATCCGAAAATGACGGATGCCTATTATAATAAAGCAAGAATTACCCTTTCAAGAAAAGATATTGAAAACCCTGATATTTTCGGTGCTGTTAAAGATTTGGAAAAAGCAATCGAATTGGATGAAAATTTTATAGATGCGCTTTATGCAATGGCGTGCGCACAAAAGAAACTTGAACATTATAAAGAAGCTGTGGAATATTTAGACAAACTGCTTGAAATTGAACCTGATGCGGTTAATGCAAAAGCCCTGAAAAAGCTCATCGAACAGAAATATATGTAAATATTGCAGCATATTCTTCCAGAGTTAATAAAATCAATAAAAGTTTATTTTTGTTTATTATTGTAAAATTATTGCTGAAATTTGCAATTGTTATGCAATTTTTCTTAAAAATTAACACATTTTAGCCATATGACATTTCTTTCATTTTAATGTACAATAAGTTTAAGTTTTGTTAGGAGGATTTAATGGCAAACGAGGAAATGAAAAAATTCACGACGGCACAGCTCTTGAATTTTTGTTTAGGATTTTTCGGGCTTCAATTTGCATGGCAGATGAGAATTATTCTCTCAGGCCCCGTAACCGAAGCTCTTGGTGCAAGCCCGTTTATTTTCGGTTTAATTTGGCTTGCAGGCCCTGTAACAGGTATTGTGGTGCAGCCTATTATAGGTGCACTCTCTGATGTAACTCAAACTCCATTCGGGCGCAGAGTTCCATATTTAATGGGCGGTGCAATTCTGGCTGCTCTGGGATTATTTTTCTTGCCAAGAAGCGGCGATATTGCAGGAATGTTCGGTGAATCTGCCCCTGTATGGCTCGGACTTTTAATTGCGGCTGTTATGATTTGGATAATCGATGCTTGTGTTAATGCGGCTCAAGGCCCTTATAGAGCACTTATCCCTGATAACATCCCGAAAGAACAGCACGCCCTTGCAAATTCATATTTAAGCTTTGCAATTGGTTTAGGTTCTGTTGTTGCGGCAGGTACGGCGCCTTTCTTAAAATATGCGTTCCATTATGATATGTCAATGAATGCGCAGTTTGCAATGGCAGGCGCAGCGTTTTTCCTTGCTATGCTATGGACCTGTCTTACAATTAAAGAAAGAAAAATTAAAGCGGAAGCAAAAGCTGAAGCAAACAATGAAGAACAAAAATCATTCATTCAAAATGTTAAAGAATTTTTCAAACTTTCTCCTGAAGTCGGGAAAATTTGTACAATGCAGTTTTTCAGCTGGATTGGCTTAATGAGTATGATGATTTTCTTCACGCAGTATGCTGTCCATATTGTTTTCGGCGTTCCCGATTTATCAAGCGCGGATGCTGCCCTGAAACAATCTTTTGCGGCTCCGATGGCAGACGGGCAGTATTTTTCCCAAATCTGCTTTGCAGTGTTTAATTTAATATGCTTCCTTGTTGCTATTCCTATCGGAAAATGGGCAGAAAAAAGAGGAAACAAATTCGTACACATTATAGCCCTTTCAAGTATGGCTTTAGCATATCTTTTGATGGCGTTTTTACCGAATAAAGCTTCCGTTATGAGCGCTATGGCTTTAGCGGGTATCGGCTGGGCAAGCACGCTGGCTTTACCTTTTGCCATGCTTTCAAAATACATTAAAGCAGGTACGGAAGGTTCTATTATGGGTATATTCAATATATTCATAGCGGCTCCGCAGGTATTGGTTTGCACGCTTCTTGCATGGTTTATTGATAAAGCTAAATTTATGCAGGATTCCTTTGTTAACAATCACTGGGAATATGCTTTTATAGTAGGTGCAATAATGCTTATATGCGCTGCTGTAACAGCTTCTCTTGTTAATGAAAAACAAGCATAAAACAATAAATATAAATAAATATTTTAAACCCCGCTGATTTGATATTGGCGGGGTTTAAATTTATTTAATCTTCAATTTGTTCAATTTCAACAGCTTTCTGTTCTTTAGCTTGTTTAGCTTTTTCAAGTTTGAATTGTTTTCTTTTAATAAGCCAGGCGCTCATAATTGCGGTTAAAGGCACGCACGCCAAAAGCGAAATACTTCCCGTAAAGGCAGATAAAATTTCTCCTGCAACCTGATTTAAGTTAAAAAACTTTGCCGTATCAATATTTGAACCTAATAACACCAGAGGCATTGAGCTTCCAAGATATACAAGAATCAACGTGTTTGACATTGTTCCTATAATATCACGCCCCACATTCATACCTGATTTGAAAAGCTCGTAAACACCAAGTTTCGGGTCTGTTATATGAATTTCATTAATTGTACTTGAAATAGAAATTGCAACATCCATTAAAGCCCCGAGCGCCGCTATAATCATTGAAGCGGCTAAAATTCCCTGTAAATCCAAATCGGGACGTGACATATACAAAAACAAGCTTTCTTCGCCCATAAAACCTGTTAAATGCGCTAAAAATATTGCAAGAAGCGCAAGGGCTGAAGCAAAAATCAGAGATAAAACCGTACCCAGAATTGCCGCATTTGTTTTTGAATTATATCCTGCAACAAGATACATTGTAATAACGGTAGATAATACGGAAATAATGAGTGCCGCTAAAATCGGGGACGCATTAAAAAGCACCATAGGCATAAATATTAAGAATACAAGCATTACGGTAACAATTATTGATAAAAGGCTGTAAAACCCTTTCATCCGTCCGATTCCGATTAAAAGTGCAATAAAAATAAACGAATAAAGATAAATTACCCCGACACGTTTTATATCTGAAACATAAACACTTATTTCATCAATATTTGAAGGGTTTGGATTATCGGATTCTATCACAAGAGCTACTCTGTCATTTTCCTTTAAAAACACTTCATATGCAGGGTTTCCCGTTAGCATATTATCCGTTACGATTTCTTTGCCTTTAAATTTTCCCGATACAATCTTTACCGTTACAATTTGTTTTGAAATACTTTCAGGATTTTCTGTTTTTTCCGTGTAATCATAATCAATTTTTTGAACAATACCGCTTTCATGTTTTGAATAACTTAAATCGGTACTATGCTGTGCTTCTTCCTGTTTTTCAGCAGGTTTCACCGCGGCAAAAGCACCCGAAACGGCTATAAAAAATAATATTAAAAATGTGATTATTTTTTTCATAACCATATTGTAGCGCCAATTTAAAAAAAGTTAATCCTTAAATTTTACTTGCGGCTGTTATTTTTTCAAAATATTTAATAATTTCAGGATATGTTAAAATAATTTCAAACATAGTATTATACGGGTTTCGAACTGCAAATTTACCGCATCCCTCATTATCAAGCGGCACAATTGAATATGAATGTTTCGGTTCAAATTTTTTTGTATCATTATCTGCTTTTAAAAATGTACTTCCTATAAAAACACTATCGGAATTATTATCATCAAAAAGCATTTCTTCCATTCTGTTAGAGTGCGGAAAATCTGAGAGCGGTCTTCTAAAACCCATTTTTCTTAATATTTCACAAGCGTGTCCTTCGCTGCTCTTTTTTAAATCAATATTTGAAATATCATCACCGTATTGTGCCATATTTCGTTCCGCGCCGTTTAAAAGCTGAATTGCCATCACCCATTTTGCCGTGGGGCTTATACCTTTGCTTTTAAATTTTTCGATATATTTATCAATATCTTCCAGGATAAAATTATTTTTATTTTTTAAGACAATTTCATTATTTTCATTTCGTTTAAATCCGCCAAAAGCTGTATCTATTGAGCCGTCAGGGTTTTCTTTAAACATCTCCAATATTTTAAATCTTGTATTTTCATTTTGATACACAGCATCAAGTGTTGACAGCAAATAACAATCCCCGACATTTGATTGTCTTATTATAAATCTTTCAACCGGAGGAAATAATTTTAAATAAGTTTCAGGAGTGATGAAAAGCTCTTGTATTTTGCCGTCCGGTGTTTTGATTGAAATGTTTTTATTTCCTTTAATATGGCAAACTTCGCCTGTTTCAATATCTTCAGCCTCAGATAGTGTCTGAAACTCCGGTACAAAAGCATTTTCTATATCACCGTCTTTTATATAAACATCATAAAGTCTGTCTAAATCATCATTTACGCTTGTTGATATTTTGGCATTTTCATCAAAATAATATAAAACTTCGGATGAAAGTTTTCCGTTTGAAATTAAATCCAGAATCATTTCAGTATTGCTGCTGTCTGTGCCTGAGCAGGAAAGTTTTGAATAAATTTTTTCCACCCCGAAGTTTTCAGGAGCATTTTTATCGTAATAAGAATTTAAAGGTATCGTAAATCCGCTATAGTAAAGGTTTTTAATTTTATTTTTTGAATAATTATATATCACGGAATCATCATTTTGAAGCAAATTATCAGACGGCAAAGTTTTTTCTTGGTTTTTTGAATTTTTATATCCGCAAAAGTATAAATTTTTGTTCAAAAAGCTTATTTCCATAAACCTATTAAACTAAAACATTAAAAAAATTGCCTAAAATATCTTAAAATATGCTAAAATTTATTTATGCAAAAATTTTCTTTTGAAAACAAAAAAAATGCCTTGAAACTTTTTAAAAAACCGAAGGTAAGTATTATTATTACCTGCTTTAACCTTGCAAAATATCTGCCTGATTTGATTCAATCCATTGAAAATCAAACGTATAAAAATTTTGAAGTGATTATAGTAAATGATTGTTCCACGGATAATACAAAAGAATTTCTGGATAACCTTTCAAATGAAAATTTTATAGAAAAGTTTTTTAACCCTGTTAAGATTTCTAAAGAAAAGTATAAAATAATTCACAATCCTGAAAATTTGGGTCAGTTCGGCTCATTTCTTGAGGGGTTAAAAATTGCGGATGGTGAATTTGTCTGCTTGATTGATGCGGATGATGTTCTTGTTCCTGAATATTTAATGTGCCATTTAACGGTGCATATGAAAACATCCGTTGCATTTACAAGCGCCGCCCAGTTTGAAATTGATGAAAATTCAACCCTGCATTCGCTTGTATCGCTCGCATCAAGCGGATATAAAAATAAAGATTTTTCCGCTTCTTTAAAATCGGAAGATGAGATTTTTTCTCTAAAAGAAGAAATTGAAAATTTTGAAGTTAAAATCCTTGATAATAAAAACTGCAAATTCGGAAGTTGGGCTTGGGGTCCGACATCATCCGCCATGATGAGAAAATCGGCAGCTGAATTTTTATTAAAATATCCCTCTCCTAAAGACTGGGTAAAAGGCGCCGATAAAATAGCTTTTACATTTTTGCACCTTATAGGGGGCTCCGCTTTAATTTCAGCACCTTTGTTTGCATACAGACGCCATAAAACAAATCTTTCAAGCGCAAACCCCGTTATCGGCAATTTCAGATATCTAAAGCCCGATTGTGTTAAGTTGTATGTCGGCTACAATAAAAGAATACGCTTTGATGTATTAAAATTTATATTTAAAAACTACGATTATTTTGTTTCAAGGTTTAACCCTTTAAATGTGAAAAAGATGATATTTTCTATCATCTTTTCCGTTGATTTTTATACTTTAAAAAGAGCCTTTAAATCCCTTTTTGTAAGGTAAATTATCCTTTAATATTAAGATTCTCGCCGACACCCTGAGGTGCTATAAATTCTTTCTGGGTTTTATCAACGCTTGAAACAGCCTGATTATAGGCTTCTCTTGTGCTTAAACTTACGGCATTTTCAGGCAGAGATGATGTTATCCCTTTAAAGTTATTATTCTCCTGCCCTGTGAAATTCAGCTTATGCTTATTGCCGCAATTACAAGAAATAGGCTCAATCATAAATATTTCCCTTCACATACACATTATTACAAAACACGAAATAGATTTTTTTTGCTAACAACAACTTAAATTATACCACTATTTTAAAAATATTTAAATATTTTGTTTTAAAAACCGCCCATACGGTTGAAAACGCCGCATCAGGTGTTTAATTTTTGTTAAGATTGAATTATTATTAAAATATGCAAACCTATAGGAAAATAACGCCTTATTTATTTTTGCTTCCTGCAATAATACTGCTTGCGGTATTTTTCTTTATTCCGTTTTTTCAAACAATAATTTATAGTTTTCAGGATTATTCAAACGATATATACACGCCTGTTTTCGGTACTTTAGAAAATTATAAAACTTTATATCATTCCCCCGTTTTTATAAAATCTTTAATTAATACATTTTATTTTCTAATTTTAACAACCCCGTTTCTTGTTGTTTTTCCTTTATTTTTAGCCATTTTAATAAATCAGAAAATAAGAGGAAAAACCCTGTATAAACTTATTATTTATCTTCCCGTCGTAGTATCAATTGTTGTTGTGGCTATTGCTTTTAAATGGCTTTATGCACCAAACGGGCTTTTAAATTATTTTATGGAAATTTTAAATCTCCCTGCGGTAAGCTGGCTTTCAAGCCCGAGGGCTGCAATGATATCAGTTGCGCTTGTTACCGTTTTTAAAGGTATAGGCTATTATATGATGATATACCTTGCATCCTTAATGAGTGTTCCGAAAGAACTCTATGAGGCGGCCGAAATTGACGGGGCTAATGAATTTCAAAAGCATATGACGGTGACAATTCCGCATTTAATGCCTACAATTGCGCTTGTATCCACAATAAGTGCCATTTCGGCATTAAAGGTTTTTGTTGAAATATACGTTATGACAAAAGGCGGCCCTTTAGATTCAACCAAAACAATCGTTTATTATATTTATGAAAGAGCGTTTGAAAACCTTGATATAGGGTTAGCTTCGGCTGCCTGCGTCGTATTATTGATTATTGTAATGATATTTTCAATTATAAATATTTTATGTTTTGAAAGGAAAAAATACGGGCTTTAAAAATTATGAAGCATATTAAAGGATTTTTAATTCATATAATTTTAATTACGGTTTGTATTTTGTGCCTGCTTCCTTTTTTGTGGCTTACATCTACCGCCCTTAAAGGCGCCGGCGAAAATATCTTCGCTTATCCTCCCGTATTTATCCCCGAAGATTTTACATTTGAAAATTTCAGGCTGGTTCTGGTTCTTGTACCCATTGTGGGATATGCCCTGAATAGTTTTATTGTGGCGTTTTTTACCGTAATTTTAAACCTTATTTTTTCGGCTCTTGCGGCTTATCCTCTTGCAAGAATGAATTTCGGCGGCAAAAACTTTGTATTTTTTGGAATTTTAGCCACCATAATGGTGCCTTTTCAGGCAATAATGCTACCCATCTATATTATTACGCTAAAATTAAACCTCACGGATTCTTACAGCAATTTCAACGGGTACTTAGGCTTGATTTTGCCTTTTGCGGTCAATGCATTCGGTATTTTCTTATTAAGACAGGCATTTTTGGCAATTCCTAAAGAACTTGAAGAATCAGCGGTAATTGACGGGTGCAATTCAATTCAAATATTCTTTAAGGTGCTCTTGCCTTTGATAAAGCCATCTTTGGCGGTTTTAGCAATATTTACATTCATTGGAAGCTGGGGCGAATTTTTATGGCCGAGTATTATTTTAACAAAAGATGCCCTTTATACCCTTCCTGTCGGTATAAATGACCTTCAAGGCGCATTCAGTGCAAACTACAGGCTTATAGCGGCAGGCTCAATGGTTTCAATTGTACCGATTGTAATATTTTTCCTTGTCCTTCAAAAATACTTCATTCAAGGCTCCACCGAAGGCGCCGTGAAGGGGTAGGGCTCTATGGATATTTTTTCAAGAAATGAATTGTATTGGGGCAAAGAGTTTCAAGAATACTTGAAAAGCCTTAAAATTGCAGTGTTCGGGCTTGGAGGCGTCGGCGGGTTTGCGCTTGAAGCTTTAGCAAGAGCGGGTATCGGGCATTTTCTGATTGTGGATTTTGATACCGTAAGTATTTCAAACATAAACCGCCAGCTTATCGCGCTGAATTCCACCGCTGGGCGCAAAAAAACGGAAGCTTTCAAAGAAAGGCTTTTGGATATTAATCCTTCAATTCAAGTGCAAATATACAACGGATTTTATTCTGAAAATGTTTCAGCGCAGGTATTTTCGGGTGATTTTTCAATTTCTGCGGGTGTTGATTTCATAGTTGATGCTATTGATACCGTAAAATCAAAAATTGAACTTATAAAATTTGCCCGAAATAACGGTATTCAAATGGTGTCATCATTCGGCGCGGGCAACAGAATGGATGCTTCAAAACTTTTTGTATCCGATATTTCTGAAATTAAGGCTATGGGCGGCGGCAAGGATGCTTTTGTAAAAAATGTACTACATAAATTAAAAAAATACGCGGATATTGAAAGCGGCTTAACCGTTGTATCAAGCACTGAAAAGGCGCATTCGGAGCGCAAAATTAAGACAATTGAATATATAACGGGTGATGATGGAACAAGTGTAGAATTTACAAAATATACCCCGGCGTCAACCCCTGTCGTTCCTGCGGTTGCGGGATACCTTATGGCGGATTATATATTAAAAACTTGTTACAATCGGTTTTTTAATAAAAAACCTTAAAACCCTTATAAACAGGGGGTTTTAAAAAATAATACTTTCAGGCTAATTCTTACGGGCGATAAAAGCATGTGGAATATAGTTTAAGATAATAATGTGAGTCAGCAAAACCACCTGCCATCTTTATTCGGGGTTGCGATATAAAAAATTTAGGGCGGGATAAAAAGATTTTGAGGGCTCACTTTTTTATTTGAAAAATTTTACTGACACAATATTCCTGCTGTTTTTTATGAAGCAGGCATTTATTTTGCCATAGTACAATAACTACCCTTCAAGCTGGCTTTTCATAGTCCATATACCGCAAGGACACACGCCTGAACATATTCCGCAGCCTATACATTTTTTCTCATCAGAAATATAGGCAAAAGCGGTTGTGCCGTCTGCGTTTTTAAATTCCACGCGCTCAATTGCGCCCCTCGGGCAGCTTGTAAGACACATTTTGCAATCTCTGCATCCTGCACAGCTTAAGCACCTTTGTGTTTCATCAAGCGTATCAAGCGCGCAGATTTCGCTTTTTTTCATGGTTCTGTAATAAGCGTCTTTTACTTCATCAGGCTTAATTTTTTTACCGTTTTTATAAGGCTGGAGCGGTTTTCCTTCTAAAAATCTGTCGATATTTAAAGCAATGCCTCTGCCCTGCCCGATACCGTCGCAGAAAAGCCCCTGCCTGATTGAATCTCCCGCAAAGAAAACATTGTCTGCCTTTAAACTTTGATTAAATTGATTTAAAAGCGGCTGTTTTCTTTCATTTAAAAATTCTTCGCCCGCAAAGCTCAAATCTGCTCTGTCGCCGATTGCAATAATAACACTGTCTGCCTTCAAAAGTGTACCGTTATTGAGATAAACCCCTTCAGGCGTAACGCGCTCGGTAAAACACGGGTACATAATCTTTGCCCCGAGGGCTTTTGCGGCTTCAATTTCTTTTTCAAATGCGGCAGGTTTTTGAATATCAATAGCCGTAACATTTTTAGCACCAACCTTGTATGCCCCTAAAACCACATCCATTGCGGCATTTCCGGCTCCTATTACAACAACATTATTGCCCACGCCAAATTTATTCCCTTTGTTAATTTCTTTAAGGAAATCAAGTCCTTTTATGATTCTTTCTTTGCCTTCAACAGGCAGTACAAAAGGATTTTGCGCCCCAACAGCTACAACAACCGCATCATAATCATCCTGAATACGTTCAAACTCTTCTTTATCAACATTATAAGATGTATTAATTTTTCCGCCGGCAGTTAAAATTGAGCTTTTTAAAATTTCAAGTTCAATATTTAAAATATCCTGATTAAGCCTTTCTGCGGGAATTACCTGTCTTAATTTTCCGCCGATTTCTATATCTCTTTCAAAAATTTCAACATTATACCCGAGGCGCATTAAATTCCACGCCGCAGAAAGCCCCGAAACCCCGGCGCCTATTATTGCAACGGTTTTATTTTTGGCGGGTTTAAATTCGCCCAGATCAATATTTTCAAAAGATTTAACCCCGAGCTCCGCCACCTTAATAGCTTCATCTACAGGCTTTCTTGAACAGGTCTGCATACAAAGATTAGGACAAACCTGCCCGCAGACAGAACCGGGGAACGGAGAATATTGATATATAAGGTTTAGCGCCTCCTGAATTTTTCCGTCTCTTAAAAGTGCAATTCTTTTTTGTGTCGGAATTGAAACAGGGCAGTCAAATTCACAAGGCGGTGTTTTAAGGTTATTATCCCAAGATGGTATTCTTAAGCGGTTTTTACCCGTATTAATTAAATCTATCACTTCATTATCCGAGCCGAAAAATTCAGAGAATATCCCGCCTTTAACCCATTTTTGCTTACGGAATTCGCTTATTGACAGTTCGGGTACAAATTTTTTCTTATCGTAAGGCTTTGCAAGAATTTTCCGCCACTGGTTGAAATCCGTTAATTCATCATAGATTTCAGGTTTTTCAATTTCACGCAAAAATGTCTTTAAACCCTTGGTTAAAAAGTCTTTATCGTCATCGTTCAGCGGGTAAATATCAACATCTGCGGTTAATCCCTCAACATTTCCGCGTACATACACAACTCCGCCCACCATTCCGCAGCAGGAACGGTTTGAGAGCACGGATTTTAAATCTTCACAGCCATATCCGCATACAACAGCTTTTCCGCCGCCCATAAATTCAAAAGAAAATGAGCCTGTATTTTTTAATACCCAAAATTCAGGTTCTTCAAATTTCGGGTCATGTTTCATTAAAGCACCTGAGCGGGTGCCCACACGGCCGCCTACATATATTTTTCCGCCCGCACAACAATGTGCCGTTGTATCTCCGCCATCCCCGAGTACAACAATTTCGGCTCCCGAATTCAGCCAGCCCACATCGGCAGGCGCAGAGCCGTGCACAACGATTTTTGTGCCGCTCATACCCATAGAGCCTACTCTTTGACCTGGGTTTGTAACGTGGAACACAAGCGGGGTTTTATCACCTGTTGAATTTTTTACCCATAAAGGCCCGCCGATATCGTGCTGACCCGATGCCAGAATTTTAAATTCATTAAATCCGAGGTTGATTTTTTCATATATGATATCTAAAAGTTCCCTTGTAGAGAGCCTTTTACCGTCTTGCAAACTGTCTATTATAGTAACATTCATAAATTTAAACCTTTTAAATTAGCAAACGTGCTGTATTCCAAGTCTTTCGGCGACATTTTTATCAACCGTAATTAAAGCATCCGATCTGCCCACAGGTAATGTGGAATTTCCGATTGGCGCCATTAATTTTTTGAGTTCCGTATGGGTTGCAAGGAAATAATTTACAATATTCTGTGCAACTTTATCTATATCAAGCCTTTTCATTAATATAGGATGCTGTGTTGTAAGCCCTGCAGGACATAAGCCCGTATTGCATGCGTTGCATTTGCCCCAGTCATTGCCGAGACATCCTGCAATTTGAAGCATTAAACGCCCAGTAAATACGCCGTTTGCCCCGAGGCATATCATCTTAAACGCATCTGCCGCAAGGTTTCCGCTCATGCCTAAGCCTCCAGCCGCCCATAGAGGAATTTGCCCCTGTTTACCCTGATGCACCGCAGCATTATAGCAGTCACGAAGGCGGGAAACAATCGGATGTCCGGTATGATCAAGCGAAGTTTCGTGTGCCGCACCCGTACCGCCTGCAATACCGTCTAAGAAGAAACCGCCAACAATATCATAAGGGTCACGGAGCAGATTGTTATAAACGGAAACGCTTGTAACACTTGCCGCAACCTTAATTGCAACGGGTACTTTAAATTTAAATGCCGCGTTCATTGAAAGAAACATCTTTTGCACGGATTCTTCAATTGAATAAAGCCCCTGATGGTTTGGCGGAGAAAGTAAATCGGATTTTGGAACTCCTCTGATTTCCTGGATATGCTTTTCAACTTTTTTGGAAAGTAAAAGCCCGCCGTCACCAGGTTTTGCACCCTGACCTATTTTTATTAAAATTCCCGCAGGGTCTTCAACCATCTCAGGCATTGAGTTTATAATCCTGTTCCACCCGAAATGCCCTGAAGCTATCTGTAAAATCATATATTTTAAATATTTTGATTTTAAAAGTTTTTCAGGAACCCCGCCTTCCCCTGTACACATACGAATCGGCAGGTTATGAACCTCGTTTAAATAAGCAACCGCTATACAGATTGCTTCCCAGAGCCTTGGAGAAAGCGCCCCTATTGACATATCACCTATAATAATAGGATAAATCCAGCGGGTGGTAGGGATTTTTTTATCAATTTTCAAATTTCCGCTCTCATCCACGCTGAATGGCAGATTTTCGGGCGGTAACACTCTGCCGAAAGGTGCAAGAAGCTCAAAAGTATGACGGAGCGCATCTAAAGAAGGGTCTGTCATTTGTGAAATTCTGCCGATTTTTATTTTATCAAGAGTTCTGCCTTCCGTATGAAGGTTTGTTCTGCCGCCTCTTTTTGGAGATTCGGCGTTTAATGCTCTGTATTTTACGTTTACTCTGTTTTTTTCATTTAAAACAGGCTTTATTGCTTCATTAGGGCAAACCTTTGCGCAAAGCTCACATCCTACGCAGTTTTTAGAAGATGTAACAATCTGTTTTATAACGGGCACAACGGTTTCAGTTACCTGAGGGGTGGGGCAATCTCCGCAGGATGTGACTTTGCGTCTTTTTTGAACATCGGCTTTAATGGCGCCCATTGTACATGCCGCAACGCATTTACCGCAAAGCGTGCATTTATCCTGATTGTGTTCAATCTGCCATTTAAGGTCAGACTTTGAAATGCCTGTTATATCTATTGTTTCCATCTTTCAATCCTTAAATCATTGTTGATTACAACAGTTTCACGCTCATTCGGGTAAATATCTTCCGCAGTGTTTCTGTTCGGTAAAACTTCATTTATGCCGCAAACTTCGCTTGTAACAATCACTGTATCGTTATCCCTGCCAACCACAACAGGTCTTAATTTTTTTGAATCACATGTTACAAACATTGTTCCGTCAGGATTTACACCTATTATGGTATTCGGGCCGTTTATTTCAAGGTGGGCAAGAGAGGCCTTTATTCTAAGCAGAATTTCTCTGTCTTCCCTTTTTAAAATTTCCTCGTATTCTAAAGGTGTAATAACGTGTTTAAAATATTTAAGCGGCCATTTTAAAATTTTATTTACATAGTGCAAAGTGTATAAAAAGCACTGAGAATCGGATTCAAAACCAATATAGCCTTTAAATAAATTTTTCTGGAAAAGTTTATTTTTTTCATAAAACGTGTTTTCGCCGTTTGCAAGCACCGTATATCCTTGCAGGAAAAAGGGGTGAGCTGCATAGCGCACAATATCATAGTTTGTATTTTGCCTGCATTGAACTGTTATAATTTTTGATACAAAATCGTTATTCGGCTCGTTCAAATTAAAATATGTACCGATATCTTTAGGATCGCCGATTTCTTTTAACATTAAAGTATCGGGCCAGAATGAATAAACATAGCCGTTATCCCCGTCTTCAAGCGCTTCGCGGAGTTTCAGCCTTGTATCAAGCAAAAGTTCTTCTTTTTCTTCCTGTGTTGCGTATTTATACATTTTCGGGTAATTAAACACTTCAAAAACGTAATTCGGCATAGGACAGATATTTAAATTTTTTGCTGATTTGTTAATATCGGGAGTCCACTGCATCAACCTTACAAAACCTGCCTGATGAAGAATATCTTCGGCAATTCTTATTCCCATATCGGTGCATGCCATTGAAAGAACGGGCAAATCTTTATAAGGTTCAAAAATACCCCCTAAATCCTGCATTACAAAGGCAAAACCCGAATTATCATGCCCTTTTTGCTGGGAGCGCATCAATTCAAGAGTTTTTGCAGGATGAAAATACTTGTTTGATTTAATTGCCCCGATACGGCACATAATTTATTACCTCTCAAAAAATTTAAGACTTGTGCATTAACAAATTTAGCATAAAAATTATTTGTAGTAAAATTGATTTATGAAGTTTTTTGTTTATTTATTATTAATTACGGCGTTTTTGGCAAATACCCTTCAAAGCTTTGCTGTGACGGAACAAAAGGATGTTATAAGGGTAGGGCTTTCAAATTCGGGATTTTCAACTTTTGAATTTGATGATGTGACGATTATCCCCTCGGACACAGGTTCAATCCTTGATATGGCAAGCGGTGTACAGGTTAAGGATGTTCCCAAAAATACCGAAATCCGTATTTTAATGCGCGGAAATGAATTTTTTGTTGTTGTAAACGGCAAAGAGCTTGTAAAAAATGCCAAAGGCCCTGTTGTTATTATATCTAACGGCAAATTGGGCGTTAAAAATTTGAACAGAAAAGGAAATCCCGCCTTTTACAGAGGAATGATAGAGCTGAAAGCCGCATATCCTTTGGGTAAGAATAAATTTAACATAATAAATGTGCTTGATTTGCAGACTTATCTTAAAGGCGTTGTGCCGAATGAAATGCCCGTATCATTCGGGCTGAATGCGCTCAAGGCACAGGCTGTAGCTGCCAGAAATTATGCAAATCGCCCGCAGAATGTTTATAAAAATTATGATATCTGTGATTCAACGGCATGTCAGGTTTATTACGGCGCAAACAGCGAAAGCCCGCTCTCTGACAGAGCAGTTGATGAAACTGAAGGAATTTTTGCACTGTACAATAAAGAACCGATTTTAGCTCTGTATTCATCCACCGGTGGCGGAATTACGGAAAATTATGAGGCTGTATACGGCTCAGGAAACAGTTTTTACAATTCAAAACCTTATTTAAAATCCGTAAAAGACAATCATAGCTTGAAAACTCCAAATAACGAAGAAGAATTAAAAGAATTCTATTCAAATAATGTACCGTCTTTTGATGTAAAATCTCCAAAACATAGATGGAAAGTGAATTTTGACAGGTTTGAACTTGAAGAAACTTTAACAAAAACACTCCGTGAACAATCCCTAAAAAGCCTTGTATATCCGGGGTTTGGAGAAAATGACGAAGTTTGGGGCTTAGAGGATATAAAAGTTACAAAAAGGGGAGATTCAGGAAAGGCAATAGAGGTTGAAATCCGCTCTATGGCAGGGAATTGGTGCGTTAAAAGAGAGCTTGGCATAAGACGTGCGTTTAAAAAAGGAAATTCAATTCTCTGGTCTGCAAATTTTGTTGTGGAAAAAAATATGCCGCCCGAAGCTGAAAAAAAAGAATCTGACGGTATTTTGGAAGATAAAAAACCTGAAGAAAAAGACAGTGCGGTAATTTTTGCGTTCTTAAAACCCGAAAAGAAGCTTAAAGAGGAAGCTGTAATAGAATCATTCAAAGCGGGCGAACCGAAAAGGGTATATAAAAACTGGCTGGATATGCCTCTGCCGCAGAGTTTCAGCTTTATAGGCGCAGGTTTCGGGCATGGCGTGGGGATGAGCCAGTACGGCGCAGGGTATTTAGCCGCTCAGGGTGTTGGTTATGACGAAATTCTAAAACATTACTACAGCGGAATTACGCTTGGCACAATGCCAAAGAAGGTATTACACAATAATTACAATCAAAATTATGTGCAAACTCTGTATATTAACGATACGGAAAAAGGAACGGCGGGGGTTTTGCCGAATTCAATAAACGAAAACCCGCTTAAAGACGAGATTGCAACTTTATATAACGCTTCAAAAGCTGATGCTAAGTATATTTTAAATATTGATAACGAGAAAAAGCCCTCTAATATTGAATTTTACGTAAATAAAACCCGTTTTAATCCTTCTACAAAAGGGCTTTACGGAAAAATAATAACGATGGATATTACAAAATATTTGGAAAACGGGAAAAATACGATAACTTTTATGCCTTTAAACGAAGCAGATAAAGATAAAACAGTTTATTTTTGGGTTGAAATAGAGAAATAGCAATGGAAAAAGATACATCAAACCTGCCTGAAGGCAATAATAGCGGCACTTTAACAAATGATGCAAAGAATGAAGGCGGAGGACTTATAAAAGCGGCATGGTGGATAGCCGTAATTATTCTGCTGTCTAAAATTGCAGGTTTTTTAAGAGATGTCGTCGTTGCAAATTACTACGGGGCGGGGATTGTATCGGACGCGTATTTTTATGCCTACCAGATTCCGGCGCTTGTGGTTGTAATTTTGGGCGGTGTCGGCGGACCTTTTCACAGCGCAACCGTTGCAGTTTTTTCAAAACTCATTGAAGATTTTAAAAATAAACCGAAAAACGATGTAAAAAAACTTTTTAATACCTTTGAAACCTTTTCTATGATACTGTTTGCGCTATTGGCGCTGTTGTGTTTTATTTTTCCTGTTCAAATTATGAGCGTGATTATAAATGAAGGAGCGCCTGAACTTGTAAATTTGGCGGCATATCACCTCAAAATAATGTCCCCTATTGTGTTTATAGGTTCCGTAATGGGCTTATATTACGGAATTTTGGTAACATATAAGAAATTTTTATTGCCTAATATCTCTCCATCCCTTCTCTCCCTTGGTATTATAGCGGTTTTATTCATTACAAAAGGGGATACAACAGGGTATTATCTGGCTTTAGGAACTACAATCGGTGCAATTATACAGTTATTAGTACAAATGCCAGCTGTTGTTAAGCTTGGATACAGTTTTAGACCGGCTTTTGACTTCTTTCGCAATAAAAATTTTAATGAAATTTTAGAACTTTTATTTCCTGCATTTTTAAGCTCAACCATAGGTCAATTAGGCGTTTACGTTGATATGTTCTTTTCATCCGGCTTAAAAGAAGGAAGCTGGACAGCTTTCGGGTATGCAAACAGAATTTTCCAATTTCCTGTAGGAATGCTGCTTACGGCGATTTTAGTGCCGCTTTTCCCGCTGTTTTCAAGGCTGGTTGCTAAAAATGATTTCGACGGGGTGCGTCATTATTTCCAAAAAGGCGTCGGTACGCTGATTTTTGCAGGAACATATTTAATGACCGTGATTTTTGTTGTTCGAACCGATGCTATTCGTTTAGCCTTGCAGCGCGGGGCTTTCAACGATGAAGCAACAATTATGGTTTCTGAAATTTTATTCTTTATAACGCTTTCAATTTTGCCTTATGTGTTCAGAGACAGTGCTACAAGACTTTTTTACTCTTTCAATGATTCTAAAACCCCGTTTTTAATAGCTATTGCGTGTATTTTCTTAAAATGCGTACTGAATTTAATACTTGTAAAACCTTTTGGAATAAACGGTATAGCGCTTTCTACAACCTTTGTTACACTCTTTAACGCGGTATCGCTTGGAATTTTATTGCGTAAAAAGATTAAAATAGGCTATGCAAGACTTTTATCCAATGTGTTCAAAATTTTAATATCGGGAACGGCGGCATATCTGGCGGGATACCTTACAGGGCTTGCATTTGATTTGTTTATTGGATGGAATTTTATTACAGGGATTGTAAAATTAATTCTTGTATCATCCGTAATGCTTATCATATACGGTCTTTGCGCCTATTTTACAAAAATTGAATATTTAAACGATTTAATTGAACGCATTAAAAATAGAGGAAAGGCTGAAATTTAATGATATTAAGCAAAGGCGAGGTTTTAGGGTTTGAAACCGATACCGTGTGGGGTTTAGGGTGCCTGCCTTTTGATACGGAAGCGGTTGATAAAATTTATGAAATAAAAGGCAGAGACAGGTCGAAACCCTTGATTTTAATGAGCAATACTCTTGAAAACCTTATGCCTTATGTAAAAAATATTCCTGATTATGCTAAAAAGCTTATGGAAACTCATTTCCCCGGGGCTTTAACTTTGATATATGAAAAAACAGATCTTATGCCTGATTTTATAACATCGGGTAAAAATACAGTGGGAATAAGAATTCCAAACCATACGGGCTTTCAAAAATTATGCGGTGAAATCAAAGGCGGAGTTCTTGCAACAACATCTTTAAATTATTCAAACGAGCCCCCTGCGGCGGATTTTAATGAAGCAAAAGAAAAATTCGGCAAAAAAATTACATTAATTAAACCCGAAAATCCTTGCAATATCGGTGTTTCATCCACAGTTGTGCTCTGCACGGGTGAAACCCCCGTAATTCTAAGACAGGGAAGTGTTGAAATATAACATAAAAAAATTTAATAAATATTACTCAAGCATTTTGAAGCCTCCATAATTTCAGATACTCTGACTGATACGGTTGAAAATATTAACAAGATATTAAAATATAAAACACTTAATACCAAAAAACCGGAGTTGTAACAAACTCCGGTTTTTATTTTATTGATATGTTTGGATTTTATTTTCCGTTTAGTGAAATAATTCCACTCATCAATATCGACTTTATGACACGCATTTTAATTATCTGTCGTTACCAAAAGCGATAGTCATTTTGTCTTTAGGATTTACCCTTGTGATTTTGTTGCCTGAACCGTCTACAACATAAGCGATTTCATCAACAGTATTGTTGAATAAGCCTGCTGTACCTACAGCTGCAGTTCTTACGATGTCAACAGGAGCTTTTAAAGTAGTTTTGATACCGTCAATGTAGCTTCTGCCGCCGGCTTTAAATTGTCCTGAAAGGATTTCGCCCGTACCTGTACCTGCCTGGTCGAATAAGCCTTCAACAGCGTTGCTTAAGCCGATAGCTGCACCGCCAACCGTACGTCCTGCAAGACCTAAAGTAGAGCCTACGAATGTGAACGGCATCTGGATTAATCTTACAACAGGGTTAACATCTTTACATTTTTCAACTTTAGCTGTTAATACCTGTTTTGGAAGCATTTGTTTGCATCCGTCGCAGCCGACGATTTCGGTGAATGAAAGTTTAATTGCGCCGGGGTTGCATTTAGAAGGTCTTATAACTTCGGTAATTTTACCGTTAACGCGGCTTCCTGCAGGGTAAGTTACACCGTTTACAGTGATTTCATGAATAGTTTCAGCTGCAAATTGTTCGCCAACGTTAGCGTTTTTAGCGTTTACCTGGTCTTTCATTGTTAATTGAAGGGTAGGAATGCACACAGGAGTTTCTTTTTCAACGAAAGTCGGTTTAGAAGGACCTGTTGCTGTCATTTCAGGAGCATTTTTATCATATCCGCCTGCAATTCTTGTGTTTTGAAGCATTGAAGCGATTTCTGCTCTTGTAGCATTTTCATTAGGTCTGATTAAATCAGAAGTTTTAGAATCTTTAAGAGCACCAACGTCAATTGCTTTAGCTACACATTCTCTTGCCCAGTTTGGAACAGCGCTGCCATCTCTGTACTGGCTTAAGATTTCTTCTGCTTTGCAGTTATCCATAGGGCATTTTAAGCCTTTAGACATAATAGTTAAAGCTTCTGCTCTTGTAATGTGGTGGTTCGGTAAGAATTTATTATTTGAATGGCCTGCAAGCATATCAGCGCTTACACCTTTATTAATAAAATCATGTGCCCAGTGGCTGTAAGGAACATCTGAGAAGTTTCCGTTTGCTGTCATAGCAGTTGATTCAAGGTTGAAACCTTTTACAACCATAGCAGCCATTTCAGCTCTGGTTACGAATTGATTGGGTTTGAAGAAATCGTCAGGATATCCTACTACAACACATTTATCTGTTAAACGGTTGATATCTTCAGAAGCCCAGTATCTGTTCGGAACGTCAGGATAGTTGTTGCCGCTTACACTGTTTGCTGCAGCGCCTGTAGTACATCCGCAATCGGTTTTTACAGGTTCCATTTCCTTGTAGATTGCCTGCATAGAATTTGGTGATTGTACGTTTGCACCGGGGCAGCAATCTTCTTTAGGCGGTAATAAAGCCTGATCGATAATAGGAGCTGCTGCGCCTGTTATGCATTCATCAGATAGACGAACACCGGGAACCACGGGAATTTCAGCGATTGTTTGGTCTGTAATAGATGAATTGTTATTTAATTCACCGGTTACAGCCACGTTTGCAGGTGAATAAATTGCACCCGGGTATGCATAAACCTGCATGTTTGAATGTGTTCTTTGATTTAAACAGCTTGAACCAACACCTGTAGAGCATTTATCGCAGGCAGGTTTTGCTTTTTTGCAAGGATCACAATCATTTTTTTTCACTTTGCAAGGATCGCACGGTGCTGCTGCTCCCGTTTCGCAAGGGTTGCACTTGTTTCTTTTCAAAAAACTGAAAAAACCCTTTTTTTTACATTTGCAAGAATCCATTGTTGATTTGCATTTTGAACATGTTGCAATGTTGGGGTTTACTTTTTGAAGTGAATCTATCGGACAAGCTGCCCCTGTAGAACATGCCGCAAAGCTAACAGGTACTGTGCATGCAAATACTGTTGCTACTGCTGTTGCTGTTAATACGAATTTTTTAATAGTCATCTTTCCTCCTTTAATAAAGATTAACTTTAAGCTTTAAAAATGCAAAAAGTGCATAATTCATTTTATCTTTTGATTGAATTATGCACTTTCACAATCTTGTATTCATTGCCAAAAATGACTATTTTATTCGGGTTATTTTAATCTCTTTTATTATACTAAAAGATTATTTTATTTTTATGGATTAACGGCCTGTAATTTCTCTTATCAGATAGTTTGCAATCCATTGAAAATCTTTATCTTTAACGGCTTCCTGTCTTAAAGGCTCAATTGAATCTTCGCCTATTCTGATTAAGCTCATGGCAGCAACCCCTCTTTGGGCACCTTTTGCCGTTCTGATTTTATTAACAAGAAAATCTGCAGCTTCGGAGCCGAATCTTACAACGTCATTTTCTATGGCATTTTTTGTCATATTATCCGCTGTATCTAAATCATTAAATAATCTTTCAAGAGTTTGTGTTAAATTACCGTTTGAAATTTCTTTTGAGCTTAGAACCGCCTGCATCTTTTCTCCTTTTAACAGTATTTCTTATTTTCGTTTTAAATTATAGAGTAAAAAAAATGAAAATTCGGATTTTTTAATATAATCTTTATATGGATATAAAAATTTATTAATATTCGGGAAAATCATATGCAAAAAGCGGCTCAACCAAAGCTTTTACGCGATTATCCTCATCCTGCGCAATTGAATAAGGAGTGATGCCGTAATCATCTTTTGCTTTCATAAATTTTTTAAATTCTTTTACCGAGAGATTATTTTTAAGAGCATGGGCTTTTTTAATATCATCCTGCTTTGCTATGTCATGGAATACTGTTTTTCCGCCATAGCCTCTTTGCTGCATTAATAATTTTTTAAGAAGCACCCTGTCGCCGTTTTTGTTTAATCTTTTTGCAAGCTGACCTGTTGCATCGGCATTTGTAAAGAAAAATATATTTAATTTATCTGTTCCATCCCATTTTTCTTCTTCTACAGGGGTGGAAATCACGGCTTTAAATTTATCATAATCCCTTATATCCAGAAGAAATTTAATATCATTGGAATTTAATTTATCAAATTCGGTTTCATTTTCTGCAGCTTCTCTTTCCGCACGGTTTGATTTAAGAACAAGGGCTTTATATTGCTTTGTATAACCGTCATTTTTTACAAAAATATCTTTTTGTATACTGTTTTCTTTTTTGTGCGTTTTGCTTTTTACACCAAAAGCAGGGAGTGCGGTTGTTTTAGAAATTAAACTTAATGATACGGGTGCAATATTCATTATTTAAATCCTTTTTTATCTTTTTACTATCCAGCTTCCGTCGCTGAGGCGCTCTGCCTTATAGCTGTATGTTACTCTGTTTTGTTTATTTAAACATCTCCAGTCTTCATAATAATACTTGGGAACAGTGTTTCCTTCGTCATCTTTTGCAAATATGATTACTTTTTTTGCAGAATCGTAATCATCGCGTTCATGGTATTCCGCTTTTTCTCTGTAGCTTAAAGGTGTACCGTCATCGTTAAATGTTAAGGTTTTTGCCGCAAAATCACGTGAGAAACCTTTATCATCATCGCCAAGTACATTTTCAGAGTATTTTAACATTCCGTTTGTTTCGCTGTCAAAAGCAATTATTTTTTCCGTTGTATTTAAATTGTTTGCACCTTTTTTAAAACTGCTTGTGTCATAGATTCTGCCCTCGAAATATTCACCTTCCGTATCACCGGGGTTAAGTATAACGCCTTTTTTAATTTCTCTTATTCCGTCAGGAAGCGGGCTTGTTGAATTTATGAAACCTTCTTTATAACTGTTTAATGTATCGTTATATATATTATATGTAAAAGCTTTGCTTACGCTGCATATATCGGATGTAATGTTCGTACCTTTGGCACAGCGGTAATTTCCTTCTTCATCGCATTTTGGAGAAGATGTTTCAAATGCTTCCGCTGCTTCATTTTTTGAATTTTCATAAATATTTGCATAGTTATTAAAAGTTTTTTCTGCCGCAGGGAGCGTTTCTTTATATGCATTAAGAGTTTTGTTTATTGTTTCAAGCTTTTTCCTGTCTACGGGTATTCTTCTGTAAATTCCTGAGGCTCTTCTTGTTTCGGTTTTTCTTGCCGCGCCGAAAGCAAGGCTTTGCGCGGATGTCATTCCGCATGCAGCTGGCATGGAAGATACTTTATTTTTATTTAAAGGTTGTTTTGAATAACTAATATTTGTCATTGGAAAAATATTAACGGGGGTAATGTTCATTTTAAAATTCCTTTAAGTTGTAAACTTTATAATCAATAAGGCTTCTGAATATTTTCTTTTGTTATATGCCGTTAATTTTTGTATCGAAACATTACAAAAATTAATACAAAAATAATATTACTACCCGCCTGTCTGATTATATTTACTGATTGCACCCGTTATTCAAACGTCAATAATTAAATATTATTTAAAAGAAAGGCGGGAAAAAAATATGTCTTTATATATAGAAGAAGTTAAAGCGCGTCAAATTATTGATTCAAGAGGAAATCCGACGGTTGAAGCGGATATTTTCTTATCAGACGGGAGTTTCGGGCGTGCTTCCGTACCATCAGGCGCATCAACAGGTTCTTATGAAGCGGTCGAACTTCGCGATAAAGAGCAATCCATGTTTATGGGGCGCGGAGTATTGCAGGCGGTTGATAATATAAATTCAATTATATCACCTGCAATTATAGGGCTCAGCGTATTGAACCAGAGAGAAATCGATAATATTTTAATAAATTTGGACGGGACAAAAAATAAATCAAGGCTCGGGGGAAATGCAATTCTTGCCGTATCTTTAGCCGCAGCACGTGCTGCAAGTTCAGCTTTAAATACCCCTTTATACCGTTATCTTGGAGGAATCAACGCTTCAATTCTGCCGACTCCGATGATGAATATTTTAAACGGCGGAGCACATGCAAATAATAACATTGATTTTCAGGAATTTATGATAACACCCGCAGGGGCGCTGAATTTCAGCGAAGCTGTAAGGATGGGGTCTGAAATCTTTCACACCCTGGGTAAAATCTTAAAAAATAAAGGATACAATACATCAGTCGGGGATGAAGGCGGATATGCGCCTGATTTAAATTCTAATGAAGAAGCGGTTGAAATAATACTTGAAGCAATAAAAAAAGCGGGATATACAACAAATGATGTTAAAATTTGCCTTGATATTGCATCAAGCGAATTTTACGAAGACGGAAAATACAATTTAAAAGGTGAGAATAAAACCTTCACAAGCGCGCAGATGGCGGAATTTCTTGAAAGATGGGTGAATAAATATCCGATAATTTCAATAGAAGACGGCATGGCGGAAGATGATTTTGAAGGATGGAAACTTTTGACGGAAAAAATCGGTAAAAAATGCCAGCTTGTAGGAGATGACCTTTTTGTTACAAATGTCTGCAGGCTGAGTACAGGTATTCAAAAAGGAATCGCAAATTCAATATTAATTAAGCCAAACCAGATAGGGACGCTTTCCGAGACTTTCGATACGGTAAATTTAGCTCTAAAACACGGATATACAACAATAATTTCCCACAGATCGGGCGAAACGGAAGATACATTTATTGCGGATTTAGCCGTGGGGCTGAATTCAGGACTCATAAAAACAGGTTCAATGTCAAGAAGCGACAGAGTTTCAAAGTATAACAGGCTTATAAGGATTGAAGAAGAACTCGGTTTCGGGTCAAAATATTTAGGCTTTGGCGCTTTTAGCAGTATTAAAGATATTAATTTGGAAGATATCGGAAAACACTGCGAATGTCAGGGATGTGAAGGAGGGTGCTGTGAATAATTTTAAACGGTAAAGGTATGTGTAAATTATATTAAAAAATCATTACAAAATTGACATTTTGAAGGTTTTTTTCTATGCTGAAAGCAAATGAATAAACGTTGGTATGATGCTGACCCTGTTATAACAAATGCCATTAATTTAATTCAAAATTCAGACAATGAAAAAAAGAATACGATGGCGGATTTTATAATAAAGGAAGCTAAAAACCTGGGTGTTGAGCTTTCTTTAGAAAACGGGCAGAATAATTTCGATTGTTTTTGGTACAAAAGACAGGACGAAAGCGCTAAATATTTTATGGCTCTTGAATACTTAAAAGCCATGGAAGATGAAGCAAAACGGGAAATCTCTTTTAAAATTATAGCGGCGTTTAAAAATACTGCAGAAAAATAAATACTGTATTTGTTTGATGACTATTCAGGCGGGTCTTAATAAAATTTAATTATGAAAAAGTATTGCATCACATTAATATTACTAATATCAGCATTATTCATTAATGTTTCCCCATGCCATGCAATAAAAATCGGTTTGGATGAAAATATCAAACAAACTTATGTAGGAACATCAAAAGCAGGTCAGATTATAGACGGCAGAAGCAAAAAACCTTTATATTATACAAAAGCCCTTGTGCCGTATACGATTAAAGCCCATAATGACACTCTGGTTATAAAAATTAACGGAAAATATTATAACCTCGGAACAAATTTTATCATTGTTCAAAATAAAGAGCCTAAAGGCTTTTTAGCCACTAAAAAAAGATGGTACAGAGGCGATATTGTAATCTACAACTACCACAAGAAATTAATTGTTGTAAATAACGTTGCGCTTGAAGAATATTTAATGGGTGTTATTCCTGCAGAAATGCCCCCGGGATGGAATATTGAAGCGCATAAGGCACAGGCAATTGCTGCAAGAAGCTATGCTATAGCAAACCTCGGCAAAAGAAAATCCATGGGATATGACCTTAAAGATACTCCGCAGGATCAAACATACGGCGGTGCATCCGCTGAAACAAAACGCACAACACGCGCAGTGCTTGAAACAAAAGGCATAGTTTTAACCCATGACGGAAAAATAATCCCCGCTTATTACCATGCTTCATCAGGCGGGAAAACCGTAGGTTCGGGCGCTGTTTGGGCAAAAGATTTGCCTTATATTAAATCCGTACCCGGATACGATGACGGTATCAGGAAAAACGGGCATGGCGTAGGAATGAGCCAGCATGGAGCTAACAACCTTGCAAACAAAGGTTATAATGCTTATCAAATATTAAATTATTTTTACAAAAATGTTAAGTTTTCCGTAACCAAAAATCAATATTAAAATGCGTAAGCCGGTGCAAAGATTGGCAATGCGATGAGCATTGGCAATTGTGCACTACGATGGCGACGTAGGATGTGAGACTTGTGAGTGGCAGCGATAGCGAAACGAGCAAAAGACGAACACCCACAGGAGCCGAACCGGCGGGTTTTTAGTATTTCATTCTTTAAATACCCTGCAATCAGCGGATTTTAAATGTAAAGTTTGTTTAAACACCTTGCAAATAAAGGATAACCCGATATAATAAAGGAGTAACTAATGATAGAAAGGGGTTCAGAGGATGAACAAAGAAGAATTAGTAAAAGAAGTTAGTGCGCAGGCAAAATTATCACAAAAACAAACTGCTGAAGTTATTGCCGCTCTTTTAGATACCGTTGAAAAAACTGTTTCTAAAGGCAAAAAAGTTACTCTAGTAGGTTTCGGTACTTTTGAAGCAAGAAAAAGAGCTGCAAGAGTTGGCAGAAACCCTCAAACTGGTAAAGAAATCAAAATCGCAGCTAAAACAGTTCCTGCATTTTCAGCAGGCAAAAAATTCAAAGAATTAGTAAAATAAGTCTGCGCGAGCCGGTGCTAAACGGCAATGCAGTGAGCATTGACGTGGAAGCACTACGTTAATTGTAAAAAAAGACCGGATTCCTTTTGAGTCTGGTCTTTTTGTATTAAAGTTAAGCTTTATTTATATACATTTAATAAACTTTATGATAAAATTACCCTGAGATAATTATAAAATAAGGAGATACAGCAATTAGTAAAAATGATATGAAAGCCAAAGAACTGGTTAATGAAAAAATAAGGGCAAAAGAAGTAATGTTGATTGACGATACAGGTACAAACCACGGAACGGTATCAACCGCAAAAGCCCTTGAAATGGCAAAAGAAAAAGATTTAGATTTAGTTGTTGTATCCCCGAATCAGGCTCCTCCCGTTGCAAAAATTTTAGACTGGGGCAAATATAAATACGAAACCGAAAAACGCGCAAAAGAAGCAAGAAAAAAACAGCACACCGTTGATATTAAAGAAGTAAAAATGCGCTATAAAATAGATACCCACGACTATGAAGTGCGTTTAAAAAGCACCAAAAAATTTATTTCTCAGGGTAATAAAGTAAAAGTTGTTGTTATGCTTCGAGGCAGAGAAATGCAGCATAACAAACTTGCAATTGATTTGGCGAATAAATTTTTAGCTGATATTGAAGCTGAAGGCGGAGTTTCCGTTGAAAAGAAACCTGCACTGGAAGGCAGAAACGTTGTAATGGTGCTTGCACCCCCGAACAGTAAATAATAAGCAAAATTTATAAAATAACGGCGGGTGTTTCAATAATATCCGCCGTTTTTAAAAGGAGAATTTTTTATGTTCAGACAAATGCGCAGAAAAAACCAAGCTCTGTCAAACGAAGATTGCATTAAAATTTTAAATAACGGCAAAACAGGTATACTCGCCGTGCTCGGGGATGATGATTATCCTTATACCGTGCCTTTAAATTATATTTACCTTAATTCTAAAATCTATTTCCATTGTGCTAAATCGGGACATAAAATCGATGCAATTAAAAAACACAATAAGGTTTCATTCTGTGTCATTGAAAAAGATGAAGTTGTGCCCGAAAAATTCGGCACGGATTACAGAAGCGCTGTTGCATTCGGCAAAGCGCGCATTATGGAAGAAAATGAGATGATGCCTGTTATAACGGCATTCACCAAAAAGTATTGCCCTTTCGGTGATGACATTATTCAAAAAGAAATAGAGAGGGAATTTAAACTTCTTTGTATGGCAGAAATTGAAATAGAACACCTTTCAGGCAAACAGGCAATTGATTTTGTAAGGAAAAGAACCCCCTGATTCCTGATTTATCTACCACTTTTTAAATATAAAAAACACGGCAAGAATAATAAAAATAAACCCGATTAAATAATTCCATTTTAAACCCTCTTTTAAATAAAGGGCGGAAAATACCACAAAAACAGACAGTGTAATAACTTCCTGTATTGTTTTTAATTGATAAGCATTGTAAACTCCGTAGCCCATTCTGTTTGCAGGTACCTGAAAACAGTATTCAAAAAATGCTATTCCCCAGCTTACAAGTATAACGGCAATTAACGCGCTTGATTTAAATTTCAAATGCCCGTACCATGCAAATGTCATAAAAACATTTGAAACTAAAAGTAAAATTACGGGTAAAATCATCTTCATCATAAAAAATATTCTAAACCAAAATTTTTATAAGTGATATAATTTAGCTGTCGGTTAGGAAAATTTGGAGTATAAAATGATTAATGAAAAAATGAACGCCGCATTAAACGAGCAGGTAAATGCAGAATTATATTCAGCTTATTTATATCTTTCAATGCAGGCATATTTTCAAAAATTAAACCTTAAAGGCTTTGTAAACTGGATGAATGTTCAGGTGCAGGAAGAAATGGCGCATGCAAGAGGCCTTTATGATTATATTCAGGAACGCGGCGGTGAAATTGTGCTGGAAGCTATTGCAAAACCTGAATTAAAATGGAATTCACCTTTGCAGGTTTTTGAAGATGTCTTAGCTCATGAACAGCTTGTAACTTCAAAAATCAACAACCTTGCAGATATTGCGGATGAAACAAAAGACAGAGCAGCAGCGCTTTTCCTTCAATGGTATATTAAAGAACAGGTTGAAGAAGAGGCAAGCGTAGGCGATGTTTTAGACACTTTAAAACTTATAAAATCAGATTCAAATGCACTTCTTGCTCTTGATAGAGAGCTTTTAACAAGAACCTTCACACAGCCTGTAATCGGCTAAATTTTTAAATATAATTTGAATTGAAGGCATGGAGTAAAACCCATGCCTTTTTAGTTCTTAAGAGTTGTATTTATTAAAAAAACTAGGCAAACAATACATGTTAATGCTACTATATTAACAATAACTGCATGGGGGAAGGTTTTAAATGTTTAAAAGATTAAAAAACGCTGTATTATTTGCGGCAGCTTTATTTATATTAACCGCGCAAAACTGTATGGCTGTTGAAGACTGGCATTTACAAAACGGCACGCAGGATGTTTTAAAGAAAGAATCCGAAACCCAATTAAAGCTTACAAATACAGGTGTTAAAATTTTAAATTCAAATAAAATTGATGAAAGAATTGTCTTTGCTTATGATAACACCGAAGCCGAAAAAAAACTGAAGCTGGATAAAACCCTTATAAACAGGCAAATTGTGGTATACGGATACGATTTAAAATATATTGAAGATGATAATGAGCTTGCTGCCTTTTTATCCCGCAGAATAGCTGAAGCCTACAGGTCTTATTCAGGTGCTTTTAACGGGCGTTTGAGCAGTTTAAAAATAAAAGCGGCGCCTAAAAAATATCAGATTGTTTTTGATAAAATTGCCGTTGATTATATGGTGAAAGCGGGTTATAACCCTGTTGCAATGATTACTTTTGTAAATAAAAGCAAAGTGCAGAAAAGAACAAATTCTCTGACGGAAAATCTGACATCAAAAAGGCTTGCAATAATTTATGAATATATCTTTACAAAATACCCCTATTACCTTAAAAACAATGAATATTTCTTTAATGAAAACTATCAAAATTTTCTTCTAACCTCCCAAAACAATAGAAAAATGCTTGAAGAAAAAATTCAATCAGGCTCAAAGGAAAAATTAAAATATGAATAAATGTATCTTAATTTTAACAATTTTAATGCTTTTTTTAAGCCCTGCACAAGCAGAGATAACGGAAGATTTTCTTGTGGAATCTTTCTTAAAAAATGCCGATATTAAAAAACCGTATATTCATAAAGAATATGATTATGAATCAACGGATGCAATTCCTTTAAGAATTGCTGTCAAAGACGGAATTAAATCCGAAAAAGATTTGTACGAAGGGCAGACCGTTGAATTTATTGTACAAAAAAGTATTTATGAAAACGGCAGAATAAAAATAAGAAGAGGAGATATAATAAGCGCAAAGGTTTCCACCGTTATAACAAGCGGAATGAACGGAATTCCCGCAAGCGTTATTTTTGATTCTTTTGAAATAAAAAATGCCCCGTGTAAAATTAAACCCGGGCAGATAACCGATTCTCTTGAAATTTTCGGGCAGGATAGGTCGTATTTTGTTTTTCCTTTGAAATGGGCGCTTACAATTTTGCCGCCGACAGGTTCTTTAACAAATTTTATAATGGGCGGGCATGTGAAACTTAATACAAAAAAAATTCTAACGCTTTATTACCACCCGAAATGGTTGTAAACATTTGTGAATACAAGGTTTCACAGCCAAAATTTTTTATGATAAACTTAAAATTATTTTAATAAAAAAGGAAGACAATTTTTGGCAAAGATTATATCAATAAAAGAAGCCGTAAGCCTTATAAAAGACAGCGCAACCATTATGGTGGGCGGGTTTTTGAGCTGCGGTACCCCTGATAAATTAATCGATGAACTTGTTAATTCAAATGTTAAAAATTTAACAATGATATCAAACGACACATCAATCCCGAATAAAGACAAGGGTAAATTAATAGTAAATAAACAGGTAAAAAGGCTCATCACAAGCCATATAGGAACAAACCCCGAAACAGGCAGACAGATGGAAGCCGGTGAAATCGAGGTAGAGCTTACCCCAATGGGCTCTTTAATGGAGCGCATAAGGGCAAAAGGCGCAGGGCTCGGCGGAGTTTTAACCCCGACAGGTATCGGCACCGCAATTGCGGATGGCAAAAAGGTTTATGAAATTGATAATAAAAAATATCTTTTTGAAAGGCCCATAAGTGCTGATTTTGCTTTAATTTACGGTACTAAAGCGGACAAATTCGGCAATGTTTCATACTACGGCACCACAAGAAACTGCAATACGGTTATGGCAACGGCGGCGGATACCGTTATTTTACAGGCGGATGAAATTGTTGAAAGCCTCGACCCCAATGAAATTGTAATCCCCGGATTATTCATAGATTATATTGTTAAAGGATAATTCAAGAATGATGGAACTTCTTGGTAAAGAAAAAATAAGAGAAATAATAGCAAAACGCGCCGCAAAAGAATTTAAAGACGGCGATGTCGTAACCCTTGGAATAGGCCTGCCTACCGAAGTTACAAAATATATACCGAATCCTGCAAGAGTTATGTTTCAATCAGAAAACGGTCTTTTAGGGGTTGGGAAAAATCAAGACCCTGAAAATATTGATGAAAGAGTAATAAATGCAGGCGGCGGTTATGTGGAAACGGTGGATGGCGCCTGTTTTTATGATTCGCAGATGGCTTTTATTTTAATGCGCGGCGGACACATTGATGCAACCGTATTAGGGGCTTTGCAGGTAGACAGCAAAGGCAACCTTGCAAACTGGTCCGTGCCGAATAAATTTACCCCCGGCATGGGCGGCGCTATGGATTTGGTTGTGGGCGCAAAGAAAGTTATAGTGGTGATGGAGCACACATCAAAAGGTCAGATTAAAATTGTGGAAGAATGCGACCTGCCGTTAACCGCAACGGGTGAAGTGAATTTAATAATCACGGAAAAATGCGTGTTTAGAGTGGATTTTGATGAAAATAAAATTTCCCGCGGACTTATTTTAGAGGAAATTAACCCCATGTTTTCAATTGATGATATTAAAAAAAGCACAGGATGCGATTTTAAAATCAGCGAAAATTTAATTGAAATGAAAGTTTAATACCGTCCGCATATTTTTTGATACTCAAATTGTTAAATTATGTAACGAATTTTTGTAAAACTATAAAGTTTGATTAAAAGATATCCGATAGCTAAAACATAAGGAACAATAAAGAACTTAAAGAACAAGGAGATGTCAGCTATGGATAACAAAATTAATCTTAATTTTTATGGGGTAAATTACCAGAAGCCGCTGCAAGACAAGAAGGAAGCGGAAGTTAAGGAAGAAGAAAAGACTGTTCAAAACAATCAGGGTAAAAATGTTGCTGCTGATGAAGTTTTAAATGCAATGGCATTATCAGGCAAGCAAAATATAGCATTTGCAGGGGTTAACGCCATTAATCCGAAAGATTACCTTGATGAAGCCTCAATTGCAAGAATTCAAAATTCAATGCTTACTTTTACAGGCAATGTTGAAAACTATTTGAATGTAATTGATGCGGAATTTCCAAATCTCTCAGATGCCCAAAAACAGGCGCTTGCTTATCAAGCAGTATTAAAAAATATGTAAAATAATAAAAATCATAAAGTCCAGAAGCCATAATATAATGGCTTTTCAAGCCAAATTTCTCCTCTCTCCTATATCTCCATAGTTCTTTAAAAGTTTTCCCTTTGTGAGCAATCGCAAAGGGATTTTTTTATGTGTTAAAATCAAAGTAATTATGGAAAATAAAAATTTATATGAAATTTTAAACCTGAACCCGAATTCTTCAAAAGAAGAAATTAAAATTGCATATAGAAAACTTGTAAGAATTTATCACCCTGATGTAAATCAGACAAAAGAGGCGGAAACCTATTTTAAATTGTTGAATAATGCGGCGGAAACACTGCTTGATGACGCAAAGAGGCTTCAATATGATACTCTGGCGGGCATTTCGAGGGTTAAAAAAGATTATGTTAAAAATGATGAAAACTTAACAACCAAAAACAGCCCTGAAAATGACAAAAATGCGGTTGATAAAACCCTTAAAACCCGTCAGGAGCAAGAATTTACGAGTAATAAAACGGGCGAAACAGCTAAAAGCACAGGCTTTTTTACAAAAAAAACATCTGAAACCTTTGAAAATAAAGCATATAACGCTGATGAAACCCCGAAAAGCCGTTTCAAAGGCCCGAAAATAGACGGTAAGGATATTGAAACGATTGTAAACATATCAAAAAAAGAACAAAAACAAGGAACAGTGAGGAAAATCAATGTTCTTCATACCGATAAATGCCCGAAATGCGCAGGGGCAAAGTATATAAACGGTAAAGTATGTGCTCTTTGCCACGGTGTAGGCGAAAAATCGGAACATAAAAAAATGAACGTGAAAATTCCTGCGGGAATTAAACACGGCACGAAAATGAAAATTCAATCTGAAGGTGAATACGGAAAATTCGGCGGCAAAAACGGTGACCTTTATCTTTTAATTCAAATTGAAAATGAAAATGTAAAAAAACAGACCGAATTTGAATATAAAAATACCGTTGAAGATTCCGTTATAGAAACCTCAATAACCCCTTGGCAAGCTGTTTTAGGGGGTAAAATAACAATTTCTGTCGAAGGAAAAAATGTTTCAACAACAATCCCGCCTTTGACAAAATCAGGCACAAGATTTAAACTAAAAGTGGATGATGAAAAATGGGCTTCTTTGGGTTTAAATGCAGACTACACCGTAATTATCAGGATTGATATAAGTGAAAATTTAAACAAAAAAGAGATTGAATTATATAAAAAATTAAGAGAAATTGATTTAGGTTTAGATAGCTAAAAATAAGACAGATAAAGGATTTTAAGGTAATTGGAAAAAACTTGTAAAATTTGTGAAATATTTGAATCGATTCAGGGCGAAGGGCTTGCAGTAGGTCAAAAACACCTGTTTATAAGGCTTTTCGGGTGCAATTTAAAGTGTAAATATTGTGATACCGATAATTTTGAAGAAAAAAACGTAATAAAATTAACAAAATCCGCACTTTATGAAGAAATTTTGGACTACGGGGCGCAAATCATCAGTTTTACAGGCGGAGAGCCATTATTACAATCCGATTTTTTAAGAGATTTTTTATCTGAATATAAAACTTCGCTTAAAAAAACAATATACTTAGAAACCAATGGCAGCTTGCCTTATAACCTTAGAGAGGTTATAGATTATGTTGATATTGTAGCAATGGATATCAAGCTTGAATCTGCTACAGGGCAAAAGCATGATTTTTCTTTGAGCGATGAATTTCTGCTTGTAGCAAGGGATACAGAGGTTTTTGTTAAAGTTGTTTTTGATGAAAATATAACCGATAAAGAAATAACGGAGCTTGCAAATTTAGGCATAAAACACGGAGTGGAAATCATTCTACAGCCTAAAATGCCCATGTCTAAAAAGCTTGATGTGACAGGGATTTTCCAGAAATTATATTCAAAATATTCAAGAATAAGGCTTATCCCGCAGGTTCATAAATACCTGAATTTACCATAAAACGGTTGGTGCGGGTTTATTAAGAAATATTAAATTATAGATACATTCTTAATACAAAAGAGTTCAAAATATATTATTATGAGTTTTGTATTGATACAAAAATTGTAATAATGAGGTATTAAATGCAAATTCAAGCTATAAACAGCGTTTCGTTTAACGGAGCGGAAAAACCCGCAGATAATAAACATCAAAATTTCTTCATCGCTGCAAGCAAGAGCGCTTTATATGATGCAAGACGGCTGTCTGAAGGCAGAGAAGAAAAAGACGGAAAATATAAAACTGTACAAGCAGGTTTTGCTCTTGCTTCTTTTGGTGCATTTTTTACAGGTATTTTTAAGAATATAAAATCAAGTAAGCTTTTCAGGCAGGCCAGAAAAGCAGCGGCTACATCTTCAAATGAAAGACTAAATGAATTAAAAGCTGCCTCAATGCAAAAATCGAGAGAAGCAAAAAGTGCTGTAATTCTGGGATTAGGGTTATTGCTTGTATCAAGAATAATACACTCTCTAAATATATTTGATTCAGCTAAAAGTCTAAAAGAACGCGGCTTTATGAGTGATGATGAAATAGAATTAAAGCTGCTTGCAAAGAAAGTTGAAAAAGATAATAACAAAAATAAACAAGAACCGGATAACGAAGATAATAAAAAACCTGCCCGATAAGGACAGGTTTTTTAAGGTTACATAAGTAAGTTGTCTGTTGTTGTTTATCGAAAAATTTGTTAAATTATCCTAAATAATGCTTTAATTCCGCAGTTTTCTCCGAACGTCTCAGTTTTTTTAATGCCTCTCCTTCAATTTGTCTTATCCTCTCTTTTGAAAATCCTAAAATTTTCCCCAGCTCTTCAAGTGTCTTTGTTTTTCGCCCTTCTAAACCAAAGCGGTTAATTATAATAAATCTTTCTTTCAAAGAAAGTATATCAAGCGCTTTAATAATATCGTTATTTAAAAATTCCTTCTCTGTCTTGATATCGGGCAGTTTTCCGATGTCATCCTTAATGTAATCTTCAAGGCATAAATCCTGTGCTACAGGTGTATCAAGGCTTACGGGTTCTTTTATCATTGCTTTTTTAACCTGTTTTATTTTTTTAATATCGGTTTTTAAATAATCCGCAAGCGCCTCATCATCAGGCTCATGCCCTAAATCAACACTCAATTTTACAATAGCGCGTTTTAAAGTTCTTATTTTATCGCTCATATGAACGGGAATTCTTATTGTCCTTGAATTATTGGCGATAGCCCTTATTATTGTTTGCTTTATCCACCAGGTGGCATAAGTTGAAAATTTAAAACCTTTTGTATAATCAAACCTTTCCGCCGCTTTAATGAGCCCTAAAGAGCCTTCCTGCACAAGATCCATAAATAAAATTCCCTGCCCTGTGTATTTTTTGGCAATACTTACAACAAGCCTTAAATTCGCCTGAATAAGCTTTTTTCTTGCAATTTTTGCCTCTTTTCTTCCGCCCTCCTTTATTGTTTTTCCGATTGCCGTTTCATTTGCTCTGTTTAAAAGTTTAATTTTGCCTATATCCTTAAGATACATCTGCAAGATTTCATCTTTATTTGCAATGGTATTGAAGGTTTTAATTTCTTCTTCATCGGTTTCATCATCCGTTATGGGGCAGCTTGCGCCCGTAAATTGCTCTTCAAAATCATACTCTTCATACACTTTATTTAATGAATTTTTCATAAAAAAATTTCCTCCAACCCTTTTTAAAAATTTTATTCCATCCTCTTTTAGTTTGTTTGACGTTTAAAATTTCATTATGTTTCCAATATTTGAAACTTGATATATAATAAGGGAAACAGGGGCACGGACGGGGGATTTTCCGATGAAAATTTTTAAATTGTTATTTTTTATATTTTTATTTTTCTTCTGTGCGGGCAGGGCATTTTCAGCCGATGTAACATTTACCGCAATAACGGAATCCTCTATAAAATCCGATAAAGCAAATAATTCTATGACCCCCTCTATTCAAAAGCTTCTGAGGGCAAAAGATGATATTAACCGCTCGGGAAGCGATTTTGTATTATTTTTGGGAAATAACATTTCAGGTGCCGATAAATACAACCTTGTTATGTTTGCAAAAATAATTAAAAAAATTCAAAAACCTGTGTATGTAAGCATTGGCAACAATGATGTACAAAAAACAAAACATCTTGAAAAGAAAGAATACTACAGGCTTTTAAACAGATATTCAAGAAATAAAATTTCAAAAGTTCCTTCCGTAAAAAAACTGAACGGGTTTGTATTTATCTTTATGGACGGTACCAATGAAATGGTATCTTTACCCAGAGGGTATTATAAAGAAAGGGAATTGATTACTTTAGAAAAATATTTAAATAAATATAAAAATGATGAAGTAATCATAATTCAGCACTATCCGATAATCGGCATAGAAGATACTATGAAAGCAACTTTTGATGTTGAACCTTATAAAAATTTAATTTCAAAACATAAAAACATAAAAGCAATTATTTCAGGACATGACAATAAAGATTTTATTATTGAAGATGAAAACGGAATTAAACATATAAACATTCCTTCTTTAAGTTCCGGAGCCGAATATGAAGTAATTACAATAAAAACCGCAGATGATAATACCATAATAAGAACAAAAATTATAAACGTAGAATAAAGGCAAAATAAGGAGAAAAAACGTGGGTGAAAATTTTAAAGCACATTTAAATGATTTTTTAAAGCGTGCAAAAGATTTTATTACAAAATACGCAAATCCTTTTTGTATATTGGCTTTAATCCTTTTTTGTTATTTATTTTGTATCTTAAATTTAGGAAATTACAGGCTTATTGATATTGATGAAACAAGGTATGTGAATATTGCGCGGGCAATGTTCACAGGCGGAGATTATATTACTCCGTATTTAAATTTTGAGCCTTTTTTGGAAAAACCCCCGCTTTTTTACTGGTTTATAGTGCTTTTATATAAATTAACAGGCTCTACTGATGAATTTATTTCAAGGCTGCCAAATGCTCTGATGTGCATTATGGCAGTATTTGCCACATATTTTTTCGGCAAAAAAGCTTTGAATTCTAAAATTTTTGGTCTTATCAGTGCATTTATTCTGTTATCTTCCGTATGGGTGGGGTTATTTGCGCATCTTGCCATTATGGATATAGGTTTTATGGCGCTTTGCACCGTTACGATATATTGCGCGGTTGTTACACTTTTTAATGTTAAAGAAGAAAATAAAAAATATCTCTGGTATCTTGCATACTTTTTTATGGGTTTAAGCGTGCTTCAAAAGGGGCTTATAGGGATTATAATTCCTGTTATGGTGACAGGGCTTACATTCCTTGCCTTTAATAAGGGAAAAGAGCTTGTAAAACCTTTATATATAATCCCCGGTGTTATTATATTTCTGCTTGTTGCGGCTCCATGGCATATAGCTGCATACACGGCAAACGGCAGTATGTTTTTTGAAGATTACATTGTAAAACACCATTTTGCAAGGTTTTTAAATTCATCTTTAGGAATAAATAGAAAACAGCCTTTTATATTTTATGTTCCGGTAATCCTTGCAGGGTTTATGCCCTGGGTATTCAGCTTTATTTCAGCCTGTATCAGAGGTGTAAAATCTTTAATTAAAGATTTCAGGGCGGCAAAATCTTTTAAACAGCTTTTTTCAGCGGATACAAACGACAGAAAGCTTCTGGTTTTTGCATCAATTTATATGCTTTCAATATTTTTATTTTTCAGCATATCATCCACAAAACTTCCGACTTATGTGCTGCCTTTATTCCCTGCCCTGTCTTTAATAACGGGGTATTACTGGTGGGGTTATATTACGGATAACAAATTTGAAAAAGGTATAAAAATTTCAACCGTAACGGGTGCTGTTTTCTTCATTTTATTCGGAACGGGCGGAGCCTTAATTACAAATTTTTTATCCGGCGAAAGTTTATTTTATGCACAAAATGCTGATGGTTTCAGGCTTATATTATCTTCATGGCTTATTGTAATATCTTTAATTACAATTTTATGCCTGATTTCAAAAAACAGACCGCTTCTGTTTATCGCAAACGTAATTTTAATGCTTGGAGTTTCAATAATTACAAGCGGAAGAATTTTAGGATACGTTACAACATTCGGCCAGAATGAACTTGAGCATTATGCAGACAGGGCACAGATTGTTTCAGGCTCAAAACTTATCGCATTCGGCACGGGAAGCAAATACAGCCTTTTGAATAATTATGATGGAAAAGTTTATTATATTTCAAATTTAAATAACAGCAGCTACAATACCATAAAAGACATAATAAAAAATGCAGATGCGCAAAAAACCGCAGTTTACCTTATAATAAAAAAGAAAAAACAATACCCGTCAAGCATTTTACAGGAATTTACAAAGCTTGAATCAGGGAATAAATATAATTTGTATGTGAGGTATTGAGTTCCCGTTAAATTGTTTTAGGCTACACGGGGATTTGAATTGTAAATTCCGTTGATTTTGCCGTTGTTCCATCTTTTTTAACGGCATTGCTTTCAAATGAAATTTCACCCTTATGCTTTTCAATTATTTTTTTGCATATGGCAAGCCCTAAGCCTGTACCCTCACCTACTTTTTTTGTTGTAAAGCCGGCATGGAAAATTTTCTTTTTATCTTCCTCTTTTATCCCGCTGCCGTTATCTTTAATTTTTACAAAAAGCATACCGTTTTTTATTTCGGTTGATATTGAAATTTCGCCCGTATAGCCTGTTTTGCCTTCCGCTTCTTTTTCAATACTTTGAATTGCATTCATTAAAATGTTTAAAAACACCTGATTGAGCATATTGGGGTAACAGTTTACAGGCTGCAGCTTTCCGTAGTTTTTAATTAAATTTATATCTTTTTTCAATTTATGGCGTAAAAGATTTAAAGTTAAATCCAATTCATCGTTGATATTTGCCGCCTGTAAGGTTTCTTCATCAAGCCGCACAAATCTTTTTAATGACTGCACAAGGTTTGAAATTCTTTTTATTGCAACAGAATCTATTGAATTTGTATCCCTTAAAATTTCAAGCGTATCATTATCAAACGGTGTATCTGCATTAAAGAAGCGTTTTAAAATTTCATTATTGGCGCAAATGCTTGCTAAAGGCGTATTTATTTCATGGGCAACGGATGCTATTAACTGCCCCAAAGATGCCATTTTTTCCGAATTTATTAATTGAAGCTGGGTTTCTTTGAGCTCTGTGAGCGCATTTTCAACTTCTTGCTTTTTGTTTGAAACTTCCTGAAAGAGCATGGCCTGCGTTATTGCGCTTGAAATCTGCATTGAAACCCCGAGCAAAAGCTCTTTTTCAATTTCTTCAATATTTTTTTTCGTTGTAAAGATGATGAGCACCGCAATTAAATTTTCATTCCTCATGATGGGGATGATAATCCTGTTTAAAGGAGTTTTTAAGGGTTCTGTTGAATTTTCGCTTTCTTTAAGGCATATTTTAACCGAAATTTTATTATCAAAAATTTCATCCGTTGTCTGTTTATCGTATTTTAAAATTTCTCCGCCGCCTGAAAATTCCGTCCCTGAAGCGGCAGGATACGTATATTCTGTTATAAAGGCTTCTTCATCCGCTTTTTTTCTTGCAAAGCAGGCTTTTTTCGCACCGAAAATTATGGATAATTCTTTCAGCGCCGTATTTATTAAATCGTTTAAATCTATAGTTTTTGAAATGCTTGTTGAAATTCTGTTTAAAAGAGCAAGCTTTACCGCTTGATTTTGTGCTTTGGAATTTGTGTTTAAAAATTCGCGGTTTTGAATTTTCAACTGTTCATTTTCCTTTGTAAGCCTTTCTGTCAGAATTTCCCTTGTAACATCATAAAAATAAACAATGCGGTATTTTTTTAAAGAAAAAGCCTGAATTAAAAAATACAAAAATTCTCTTTCATTTTTTTGATACATCCCGTAAAGGCTGTAGTTTCGCTTTTGTTCGAGCGCATCTTTTAAGGGGGAATTTGTTTTTATATTTTCGCTTTCTAAAAGATAGTGTTCAAAATAAAATTTATTATCAAGCTTTTTTAAAGATTTTACATCACTTTCTGAAATTACATCCGAAAAAACCTTTTTAAAGGCTTTATTAAAATAGACCCCGTCCAAATTTTCCAGCTTATTACCGGATGAAGAATCCTTGGAAGAAAAATCGCAAATAATAATAGGTTCTTTTAAATTGTGGTAAAAACTTCTTAAAACTTTGCTCATCTTTCCCCGTAAAGCCTTATGAAAAGGCAGTTTTCAAGCTTTTTACATCATAAAATCATCAGAATTTTTCTTAACGTAAAACCCTAAACCTACAGATTTAAAGCTTGAATTTTCACTTTTTAAGCTGAAATTTTCTTTATTTAATTCATTTAATTTTTGTCTTAAGGTTTCATTTTCGGTTTTTGTTCTGATTAATTCAACCACAATTTCATCAAGCCCGTCCATTTTTTCATTTAAAACGCTTGATATTCTATCCACAATATTATTTTCAAGTGCTTCAACCGCTCTTGAAAATTCGTTTTTATGAGCGGGAAGCGATAATTTATCCACATCTTCAATTGATAGTTCCTGTTTTTGAACTCTCTGTTTTACTCTCTGCAGAAAATTATTTTCTTTTGCACTGTTTATATATTCTTTTTCCGTATTCATTTTTCTTACTGCTTCTTCTACTGCACGTTTCTTTTCTTCCTGAAGCTCTTTTGTGTGTTTATAAAGTTCTTTAACCTTTTTTAACACATCAATATCATCTTTAGAAAAATAAATATTTCCAAAACCGTCTTTTTTGGGTTTTAAGCATGCCTTCTGGCAAAGCGTGGAAACTTCTTTAGGGTTTGAATTTAATATTCTTAAAAGTTGCCCCGCCGTAATTATTTCTTCCATTTGATTAATATTTTCTTGCTTCACTTCAAAATTTTCCAATTCTTCAAATCCTACCGCCTTAAAGCGAAAAATGTGGGTTTTATAAGGATAATTTCTTACCCCGTAACAACATTATAGATTAAATTTTTTAAAAAACTACAAGTTTATCTTTTATTTTTACAAAAGTTGTAATATTATAATAAAAGATTTGAAAACAATTGAGAACAGCGGATTATGGAAACGGGGAAAACAGCAAAAAGAGGGTTATTTATAACTTTTGAAGGAGCGGACGGCTGCGGCAAAACAACGCAGATTGAGCTTTTAAAAGAATATCTTGATAAAAAAAATATTGGCAATATCTTAACCCGCGAACCGGGCGGTTCTGATTTAGGGGTGCATTTAAGGAAAATTTTGCTTCATTATGAAGCCCCTGTTTCAAACGTTGCCGAAACTTTTTTATATCTGGCTGACCGTGCCCAGCATATTGAATATAAAATAAAACCTGCGCTTGAAGAAGGTAAAGTTGTTCTCTGTGACAGACACACAGATTCTACTCTTGCTTATCAGGGTTATGGCAGGGAGCAAAATCTTGATGAAATTAAACATTTAAATAAAATTGCAACACAGGGGCTTGTTCCTGATTTAACAATTGTTTTTGATGTTGAAACCGAGGTTGCCCAAAAAAGGCTTCAAGGGGAAAAAGACAGGCTTGAGGCTGAAGGCATGGAATTTCACAGAAAATTAAGAAAAGGTTATCTTGATATAGCAGAAAATGAACCTGAAAGAGTAAAAATAGTTAACGCAAATCAAAGCATAGAGAGGGTTTTTCAAGACACTTTAAAAGTGGTTGAAGAAATTTTAAACGTATGAAAAAGATAAGAAAAAAAATCGCAATAGTTTTTCTAACACTTTTAATAATGTATTCAGGTATTTCAAATAAAGCGGATGCAAGCCTTATCTGGAGCCTTGAATCCGGTATAAACCTTATAAATATGCAAAAATATGATGAAGCGGCAAAATTTTTTGAAGGATATATTAAAAGCAATCCGAATGATTCTGATGCACATTATTATTTAGGGGTTTGCTATAAAAATTTAAATAAAATACAGCAATCGGCAGAACATTTGCAAAAATCTTACGAATTAAGCAAAAATATTGAAAAGATAAGCGTTGCGCCAAAATATTCCGTAGATAATTCAACGGAAGATGATTATCTTGATATGGCAAATATGTATTTTGATTCTAAAAATTACGTTAAAGCGCTTCAATATGCGGATTTGATTTTAAATGTAAATCCCAATAATACAAATGCGCTTTTATTGAAAACTAAAATTTATTACAATCAAAATAACGCCAAACAGGCAAAAGTGTATTTTAATAAAGCCTTAATGCTTGATAATTCATTGCTGCAGTCAATCTGGGCGAAAAATTTAAATATTGTATCACTCCCCAAATATGATTTTGATTATTACAATACAAAAGGCTTAGAATACTATTATTCAGCTGATTGTAACAATGCAATAACATATTTTAACAAAGCACTTGAATTAAATCCGAAAAGTGCCGTTGCATACAATAATCTTGCCCTTTGTTATATGAAATTGAACAATGTTGAAGAGGCAAAAAAAGCTTTAAATAGAGCAAAAAGAGCGGATGCTAATTTCAATTTAACATATATTAATTTGGCTAAGCTTGAAGCGCTGAAAGGCACTTTGTATAAGAAAAATACAAATAAACAAAGAGAAAAATATTTAAAAGAGGCGCTAAAAGTTAACCCCAACAGCAAATATGCTTATCTTGAACTGGGTAATTATTATCTTGAAAACAAACAGTTTGATATTGCAAATAAATATTTTAAAAATGCAATTTTAATTGACGGAAATTTCTATGAAGCTTTAATGGGGCTTGGTACAAGCTATGTTGAAGAAGGAAATTTATCAGACGGTATAAAAGTATTGAGAAGGGCTTCCGTTGCAATTAAAAACGGCAATAAAAATCCTGATATGCTTTATTACCTTGCAAAAATCTGTGTTGCAAATGCTAATTTTTTGGAAGCAAAAGGATATCTGCTCGATGCAATAAAACAGACCGAAAACCCGAATTATTATTTTGAACTTGGTAAAATTTATTACCAGGAAGAAGATTTGAGTTCAAGCGAAAATGCTTTTAAAAAGGCTATGGAGCTTGATTTGGAATTTACTCTTGAAGCCGATATTTATAATTATCTCGGGTTGATTGAATATAAAAATTTTGATACCGAACGTGCGGTTTCTATGTTTAAAAGGGCTGTGGATTTAGACCCGAACAGGGCAATGTATCTTTATAATCTGGCACAGGCATACAGAAGCCTTGGAGATAACGGTGCATACAGCAAGGAAATCAACGCTATTGCAAGCTTAAGGCCGAAAACCGTACAGGATTATCTTGATTTTTCAACAATCTATTACGATAAGAAAAATACGGCAACTGCAGTTAAATTCTTAAATGACGGTATATTAAAATATCCTGATGAAAGAAGCCTTTACGAAGCGAAATTAAAGCTCTTTAAAGCAACAAAAGACACAAGAGGCATTAAAGAAACCGAAGATGCCATTAAATCCCGCTTCAAAAGACCTGTAATGTAAGAGAAAGGCATTTTTTAAAGGAATATTGTTTTTATTCATATATATGATTTTAAAACTGGTATTATGAATATTAATAAAATCATTCCCTCTGCAATCAATCAGCTTTCTCCCTGTAAAAAAGCGGCAGACAGGCAAGTGCCCAAAATTTTATCAAACGGTTCTAATGGCGCAAAGACGCTAAACGGGCTTGATATAATCGCGAAACAGAACAGTATTTATGTAAATAAGGCAGCAGATACTTCTGATTATAAAAAATTAATTGAAGAACAAATTGAACGCTTTAGAAATACTGCGAGGAAAATTGAGGACCGGGATTTTACTTTTTCAAACGGCAAAAAAGTTTCTTTAACCGTATTTGAAGGAACTAAGATGGGCTCAAACGAAGCTTATATGGTTCAAAATAAGGATACGGGAGAATTATTTTACGCAAAATTCGGAAGCGAAGGACAGGCAAATGCGGAGGTTTTAGCCTCAAAGATTTATAAACTTGCAGGCTTGGATGTGCCTGCGATGGAGCTTATTACAAACCAAAACGGAAAAACGGGTCTGATAAGCAGCTTTATTCCGAAATTAACACCCGTTAATACCCCAAAACACGCTGTTAATAAGGGGTTTGGGGTGGATATTTTTCTAAAAAACTGGGATGCTGTTATTTCAAATAATATTCAAACAGACGGGCAAAAGCTCTACAGAATTGATTTTGGCGGTGCGCTTAATTTTAGAGCGCTCGGGGATAAAAAAGAATTTGGTATAGTTGTGGATGAACTTGCAAGTATGCTTGATCCTAAGATTAATCCGCAATCTGCCAAAATGTATTCAAAAATGACAAGGAAAGAACTTGTTCAATCTCTGGAAAGAGTTGTATCCATTGATGATAAAACGCTTCAAAAATTATGCGGACAATACAGTTTTAATTGCGATGTTTTATTAAAAAGAAAAGAGTTTTTAAGTTATGCTCTTGAGATAATTAAAAAAACACCAAAAGAAAATCTTACCGTACTTGAATATCTGGAAAAGGTTAAAGAACAGGTTTTAACCACGCCTCTTACGGAATTTGAAGCATATAGATTGAAACATCCTGAAATTTGGCAAACCGGTTCAACGGCAAAGCTGACCGGATATTTTAAAACAAAATTCTCCCATGAAAAAGATTATTCTAAAACAGCAAAAGCAATGTTTAAGCAGAGAGAAATATTAAATGAACGTACGGCAGCGGCATTAAAAGAAAACGGGTATTTAAGCATTGAAGAAGAATTACGCTGTGTTAAAAATTCTTTCGGAGATATGAACAGAGATATAAGGCTTGGGAATACCGATGTTTCGTCGGTCAAAGATATGGATTCCATACTTTCCTGTTGTCAAATTCCTGAAAGAATAACCCTTTACAGGGCGGGGACACCTCATGATTTTGGCGGAAGCTGCAGCATAATTGATACGCAAAAATTTTTAGATGTTTTTTATAAGAAGGGCAGATATTTTACAATACCTATTTTTCCAAATACCACATTTGATAGAAAAATTGTGGAAAGCTATATTAACATAGGTACAAACGGCAGCGTAAGGCGTTTTTTATATAAAATGAATGTGCCGGCAGGAACAAACGGTGTTTATATGGAAAAACTTAAAGGCAGCCGGATTGGGCAAAATGAGGAAGAGGTTCTTCTTGCAAGGGATTTAGTATATCGATTTAAAGACCGCATACCGTATTTTACCCATGATGAAATAGAGGTTGATATTGTAAATAAGGTGCCGCCAAAATGCAGGGTGCATAATTTTACAAAAGAAACGGAAAGAATTGACAAAAAAGGACTCCATGAAAAGATTTTTAAATAAATGACCTTATTTAACATCATTAATGGCGGCAAAAAAGAAAAATAAAAGAGTTATTCAAACCTTTTAAATATCTTATCCATATTGTTAAGATATTTTTCATAGTTGAAACATTCCTTAATTTCATTATCCGTAAAATGGCGGCGCATATTCTCTTTAAAATTACCATTTTCATTAAATGCTGCAAGTGCTTCTTTCTGAACAATTTCATAAGCCGCTTCTCGCGTCATGCCTTTTTGCGTTAATTTTAAAAGGCAGCTTTGAGAAAAGATTATATCGCCGTATTTGCCTATATTTTTTATCATGTTATCAGGCTTAATTACAAGGTTTTCAAGGGTATTATTCAATCTTGTTAACATATAATCGGCAAGAATGGTGGAATCAGGGAAAATCACCCTCTCCACGCTTGAATGCGAGATATCTCTTTCATGCCAGAGCGTAATATTTTCTAAAGCGGCAACACTGTTTGCTCTTAATACTCTTGCGAGCCCCGATAAATTTTCGCTTGCAATCGGGTTTTTCTTATGCGGCATGGCAGATGAGCCTTTTTGTCCTTTTTTAAACCCTTCTTCAACTTCTGCCACTTCCCACCTTTGCAGATGACGGATTTCAACTGCCGTATTTTCAATAATGCTTCCTAAAATTGAAAGTGCTGAAATAAAGGCGCTGTGCACATCGCGGGCAATTATCTGTGTTGAAATTTTAGCCGGTTTTAAACCTAAAATTTCACAAGTTAATTTTTCAATTTCAGGTTCCACATTTGAATAAGTGCCCACAGGGCCTGAAATTTGTCCTCTTAAAATGTCATTAAGCGAATATTCTATACGGTTTTTTGCCCGCTCAAACATATCATACCAGTTTAAAAGCTTAAACCCGAAAGTTATAACCTCTGCTCCTATGCCGTGCGAGCGCCCTATACACATAGTATCTTTGTATTTGAATGCAAGTTTTTTAATTGTTTCTAAAATAGTATCTAAATCTTTTAAAATAATATCTGCCGCATCTTTGATTTGAAGCGCAAAGGCTGTATCGATAACATCAGAGCTTGTTAAACCTTTATGGATGTATCCTGAATATTTTTCTCCCACATATTCGTTAACACAGGTCAAAAATGCTATGACATCGTGATTTACCGTTTTTTCAATCTCATCAATCCGCTCTACGTTAAAATTTGCCGTTTTTAAAATGTGATTATAAGCATCTTCGGGTATCTGCCCCAGCCTGTAATAAGCCTCAACCACGGCAAGTTCCACCTTAAGATAATAAGAAAATTTACTCTCAAGTTCCCAGATTTTTGAAATTTCATTTCTTGAATATCTTTTAATCATAAGTGTTAATTCCTATAAAACCTTTACAGCGCGGTTTTAAGCAGATATTCTTCCACCCCGTCCGCTATAGCTTTTGCTACCACCTTTTGAAATTTTGCATCCGTTAATTTTTTTCTTTCATAAGGGTGAATTATATATCCGCACTCTACAAGAATGCTTACAGGGTCTGATGAGCGCACAACGGCAAATGAAGCTTTAAAAACGCCGTCATCTCTAAAGCCTGTATTTTTTACAAGATTTTTTTGAACGCTGTAGGCAAGATTTTTTGCATTTTCATTGTAATAATAAACCCCGCTTCCATGTTTTTTAGCCCAGTTTTTCGGGTTTGGAAGAGAATTTTGATGAATGCTTATAAAAATATCCGCATTTTTATTTCTTGCCTTGTCCACCCTTGTATAAAGCTCTGTATCAACATCCTTTTTCCTTGTAAGGATTGTTTTTGCGCCTCTTTCTTTAAGGGTTTTATTTAATTCATTTGTAATCTGCAGGTTTATATCTTTTTCATAAAATCCGCCTGAAACAGCTCCGCATTCTTTTCCGCCATGTCCTGCATCCAGTGCGATTTTTATATTTTTTAAAGGCGCTTTATTGTCAATTTTAAGGGGTTTTTTAATTTTTAAAACCAGAGAACCTTTATTTAACAGCCCTTTTTTATTTTCAACATCATATCCGAAAATCGGTTTATCGTTTCTAAAATTAACGCTTAAAATTTCGGATGAATCACGGGCGGTTTTAACCGAGTAATTAAATTTTCCGCCGTCTTTAAATTTTACTTTTAAATCTCTGTTGTCAACATTAATGTTATAAAGCTGAAATTTTAGCGAACCGTTTTTTGAACAATCATTTTGATAAATTTTATAAGGGGTTTTTGTATCCGTTTTTATTTTGACAAGATAATTTTTTCTATCCTGATAAAATTTAATTTTTGAAACCTTTGAAGGTTTATTGTTTAAAACCGTTCCTTTTTCTTTTGCATAGATTTTTTCAATCCATAAAGATTCGTTGAGCCCTAAATCCACCTTGTAAAAATCAGAGGTTTCTTTATTTGAATATAATGAAATACCTTCTCTTAAATGAGTAAATCTTTCCGCATTTCTGCTTGCACCGCTTCTTACCGGTGCATAATCAAATGTTGTTTTGATTAATTTGTAATTCTGCGCATTATCTGCTGCTTTTGCTTCATTTATTGTAAATGAAGCCATAATCATTAAACCTGTTAATAAAAATAATATCTTTTTCATAAACAAAATTTTAACAGGAGCATAAAAAACTATCAATTTTTTTTATTTTCATATTTTAAATATACACAATGAAAATTAATTCAAACGGTTCAAATTTTAATTTTAAAAGCGCCGTATTAAACATAAATACATTTTCGGATAACCATGGAAATCTTGAAAAGCTGGACGGTTTCTATCAAAGCATAGAACAAAACAAAGACGAACTTTTTCTTGAAGACAAAAAAGGAAATCAAAATGCCCTTGTAATTGCGGGAGATTGGTTTATTGCAGGCGGAACAAAAGGATATAAATCAAACCCCAATGCTAATTCTCATTATTTTCAAACAATGTTTTTTAACAAGTTTGTTGAAAAAATGAATGCATTTGCAAAAAATACAAAAACTTATTTTGTCCCCGGCAATCACGAGTTTGATGCGGGCGTGTATGAATTCAAAAAAGTGCTTGAGAATATTTGTGCTACTGTTCTTATGACAAATCTTGATTTTAAAAAATCACCCGTGCTTCAGCCGTTAATTGATACAAACAAGGTTGTAAAACAAGATATTCTTGAAATCGAAGATGATAAAAACCCGAATTTAAAACACAAAGCACTGTTTTTGGGTATAAACCCCGTTAATATGCCGTATTACAGATATGGTATAAGAGGTATAAATTTTATTAATCAATTTGCAAAGGCAGGAAAATCAACCGCTCCTGAAGATTACAAAGAAACTTTTGATGAAACGGTAAAAACCATCAAAGAATTCAAACAAAAAAATCCGAAAGGTCTTGTTATAGTATCAAGCCACACAGGGGTTAATTTTGCACAAAACCTTGCCGAATATATGGGAAAAGATAACATCAACCTTATTTTAAATGCTCATGAGCATTTAGACGGTATAGATGAAGTTTCCGGCGTAAAAATTGTTAATCTGGGTCAGAATTTTGAAAAATATGTTAATGCTAAATTCTTCCTTGATGATGAAGGAGATTTAAAATCAGATGTAGATTTAGGTGTTTATTATCCCGATAACAGCCCCGTATTTTCAAAAGAAGGGTTTTTTAAGAAATTTTACGACAGAGTTTTTTGTAAAGATTTAAAAAAGGAATATAAAATTAATACAAGAAAGCCGGATATCAGTGTTTTAGGCATAGAAGGCATAAGGCTCGGGAACAATTATCTCGCAAATTTTGTAACTGATGCAATACTTTCCCAAATTCAAAAAACAAATCCTGAAGTGGAGATATTTGCAATAAATGCTTCTGCAATAAGAACCCCTCTTGATACCGCTTTATACGGCGGAGCAAATAATATACAGATAATGAATACCTTAAACGGCATTGTTGATGAAGATGCGGGACTATTGAAAAATACGATATCGGGAAGGGTGCTTGTAAAACTTGTTGCAGAAAATACCGTATTCAGCGAAACAAACCCCAAGAGGAATCCTGTAACACACTATAGCGGGCTTATTATCGATAAAAAGGAAATTCTTAACGGTATTCATTCGGGAAAATCCGATGAATATTTAACACAGTTTATAAAAACCGCAGACGGTGCTTCGATTGATTTAAATAAAACTTACACAATTGCTAACGTTGAAAAATACTTTAAAAAATCCAAAACACCGTTTATAAACAGCACTCTTTATAATGAAGCGGAACCTTTGAATTTAAACGCCAAAAAGCTGTTTGTAAGCTACATGAATGAAAATAAAGAAAATCTCATTGCAGAATGTGACACAAGAATTAAAAATTAATGGTGATGGTGTCCTGTTCCCTTGTTATGTATATCTTTTGTGCCTGTTTCGTATCCGCATTTAGCATAAATCAAGGCTAAAATTTTATCGATTTGAAGTTTTTTTGCAAAAGGAACCTTCATTAATACGAGCATTTCAATTAAATCATCTGAATGTACAAGTAAATCCGCCGGTTTAAATTTGCGCTCTTCGCCTTTATCTTTAAATATTTTCTTTGAAATAGTGTTTGAAATCTTCTGCGCTATGGGAATTCCGGCACCGAGACCCACAATGACGGGTGCAAATTTGCCGATACCTTTATCGAGCTTTTTAGACTGCATAAATTTTACTCCGCCTGCAACAAGCAAAGTAGGCACAGTAATATTTGTCATCTCAAAAAGGCCTTCTTTAACCTTTTCAATTCTGTCTTCTTTATTTTTGTCTACAGCGCATCCGCCGATAAGACCGCCTAAAATAGCGCCGCCTGCCGTGGATAAAATTTTTGGAACGCCGTCTATTTCAAAATATTCACCGATTTCTTTTAATTTATCAATAACACCGCCCGATTTTAAAACCTCTTTATTTAAAGCTTTCCCTTGAGCTTTATTGAATAATATAAGCGGTAAAATTGTTCCTATAACGGCTCCTGCCAATGGAGCAGCCTTTTTAAGCACGCTTTTATTATTATGATTGTGATGCTCTTCTTTATTTATATCGTTTTTTGGTGTATGCGGCTGTATGTTTTTATGATTTTCATTCCCTTTATTTTTTGGTATATGAAAATCCTTGAATGTATTTGTTGAAACTATATTTTGCAGCGAATTAACTTGCATGATTAATTATCTTCCTACACACTTATTAAAACACAAGTAAGCAAAAAATTGCCCGTCTGAATGTAAACTTTAAGGACGGTTTTCTTTATAAACAATTGTTTTTATCTTCATTTTAAGTTATGGTAATTACAAGTTAATTTTGAGGTATGAATTTTATGGAAGAGAATATCGGACTTTTTGTCATAGACTTAAGCGAATGCAGTAATACGGGAGAGATTATTAATAATGTTTCTTTAGCTCTTGAGATTCCGAATGCTTCAGGCAGGGGTATTTCATTAAAGCTTAAAGATAATGTTTTAAACCAATCTCAAATTTTAAGCATAAGATCTTTAATTGAAAGCTATAATTCAGAACTTGTAAATGTTGAAACCACATCTTTAATTACGCAGAATGCCTGTGCTTCAATGGGTATAAGGGTAACACAGCCGAAAGTATTGAAACTGCAGACTGTGACCGAAGATGGCGAAAACCCCGAAAATAAAGAAGAAATTATTGAAATTCCCGCAGCCAATCAGGTTGAAAAAGCTTCAAGCGAACCTAAAAACAAAGAAACCGAACGCACGGCAGAAGCTTTGAAACCGCAAAATACCGAAAAACCGGCACAAAATAAATTTGATGAATTGAAAAAACACATAAGAGAAGGCGGCGAACTTCAAGATACCGAAGAAGCTCCGAAAAAAGAAGCCGAACCTGTTCAAAAACAGGAAGAAAATACCGAAGGGCTTCAAAGACAGGTAATCACGGTTTATAAAAAGGCGAGTGACGAAAAACTTCAAGATGAAGAAGATTTTGAAGAAGTTGATTTCTATGCTCCGCCCACAACCGATCCTGTAGTTATTGATAATAAACAAACCATATACGTAAATCAGACTTTAAGAAGCGGACAAACTCTTGAATTCGACGGTAATATCGTAATAATCGGAGATTGCCACCCGGGTTCCGAAATTAAAGCCACGGGCGACATTACGGTATGGGGAGTTCTCGGCTCAATTGCCCATGCAGGTTCAAAAGGAAACAGAGATGCAAAAATCAGAGCATTAAAAATGAATGCCGTTCAGCTCAGAATTGCAAACTGCTATTCAAGACGTCCGGATGGCGGTAATATTCCTTATATTGTAAAATCTTCAATCTTTACGCCTGAGGAGGCCAGAATTGTGGATGATAATATTGTGTTGTTTAAAATGGCTAATCAATAGGAGTGAAAATATATGACAGGTTCTGTTATTGTAATTACATCAGGAAAGGGCGGCGTAGGTAAAACTACAACCTCTGCAAATATAGGAACTGCTCTTGCAAAGGGTGGTAATAAGGTAGTTTTGATTGATACGGATATAGGTCTCCGTAACTTAGATTTATTGCTGGGTTTGGAAAACCGTATTGTTTATACAATTGTGGATGTTGTTGAAGACAGATGCAAACTCAAACAGGCTCTTGTAAAAGATAAGAAAAACCCGAATCTTTGTCTTTTAGCGGCAGCGCAGACAAGGGATAAATCCGCGGTAAATGCAGACCAATTGAAAGAAATCTGCGAAACTTTAAAAGAAGAATTTGACTACATTCTTGTTGATTGCCCCGCAGGTATTGAACAAGGGTTCCAAAACGCCGTTGCAGGCGCTAATGAAGCTATCGTTGTAACGACTCCCGAAATGTCCGCAATTCGTGATGCGGATAGAATTATCGGTCTTCTTGAATCAAAAGAAGATGTTAAAAGATACAGATTGCTTGTAAACAGAGTTCGTCCGAATTTGATTAAAACAAACGATATGATGAGCGTTGAAGATGTTGTTGAAATACTTTCAGCGGAATTAATCGGTATTATTCCTGAAGATACAGGGGTTATCACATCTACAAATAAGGGCGAACCCATTGTAAATGATGAAAAATCTCTTGCAGGGCAGGCATATTTAAATGTTGCAAAAAGAATTCAAGGTGAAGATGTGCCTTTCCTTGATATAGACCAGCCGAAAAACATTATAGAAAAAATCAAAAAATTCTTTTCTAAGAAAGCGAAGGCAGAATAATGAAAGACATTTTTCATGATTTGTATAATAAAGTCTTAAGCTTTTTTACATCTCAGGAAGAGCAAGTTGACCCTACAAAAGGGGTTGCGGTAAATCGTCTTAAAACCGTTCTTTTGCAAGACAGAGCAGGTTTTTCCGAACGTGCCATTCAAATGATGAGAGAAGAACTTGTTTTGGTTGTATCCAAATATATGGAAATTGACGATGAAAATTTCCAATTACAGATTGATGCACTTGAAAATAAAACGGTTCTTGCATTAAGCATACCTGTTATCCGCCCCAAAACAGATGATGAAATTGATGAAACAATAAAAGAACAGTCATTAAAAAATCAGAAAAAAGCTGAAGAGATTGTAAAAGAGCTTGAAAATTTAATTAAAGAAAAAGCCCTTGCCCTTGCGGACGGCACAGAAATTGATAATGAATTAATCGAGCAGGCAAGAAAAAATATAAACGATAAAGAGCTTGAAGATGAAGCTCAAAAAGAAGAGCAGGAAACCACAGAATCTGAGGATAAAAAGGAAGAAAACCCTGAAAAATCCGAAGAAAAAGAAGCAGCTCCCGCAGGTACAGGCTCATCTCACAAAAAAGAAAAAAAGAAAAAACAATAATTTAAAGTAAGGACTTGAAAAAACAGGATGTTTTATTTAAGATAACCTTACTTGATAAAAAACTACAAGGAGACAAAAATGCAACTTATACTTAAAAAAGATGTTCAAAATATTGGCGAAGTGGGCGATATAGTGAATGTTAAAGACGGATATGCAAGAAATTATTTAATTCCGAATAACTTAGCCGAAAAAGCTACAAAAGGTTCTCTTGAAGCAAGAGAAAGAGATATGGCAAGAATTAAAGCTAAAGCTGAAAAACTTCATCAGGAAGCTCTTGCATTAGCTGAAAAAATTCAAGCTGTTGAAGTTATTGAATTATCAGCAAAAGCAGGTGAATCAGGTAAATTATTCGGTACAATTACAACCAAAAAACTTGCTGAAGAATTACTTGCAAAAACAGGCATTGAAGTAGACAGAAAAACCATCACTCTTGACAATCCTATCAATAAAGTTGGTGATTTTGTCATGACCGTAAAATTATCTTCAAAAGTTAAAGCTCAGGTAAAAGTTACCGTAAGCGCTTCTGAAACAATTAAAGAAGCTATTGTTGAAGAAGAAACGGCTGCTGAAACTGAAGAATAAGCTTATAAAACCTGATTTAAGTTTAAAAATGCTCCGAATTGATTTTTCGGAGCATTTTTTGTGTTGTTTTTAATTTTTAATATATTCCCTTTATGGGAATTTTTACAATGATTTAAATAAAAAAAGCAAGAACTTTCTGCAATTATAAACAAAAAATTCTTGCATGCTGAATTAAACTAAAATTCTTTTAATTTAAGCCCCCGCGTCTCAATTCCTGCTTGAATTATTAATTAATTCTTGCGCGCTTGAGCTTAATTTTCATTTTAACAACTTTAAACTAATTTTGCAAGAAACAACCTGGAAAAGAATGTTAAAATAAGAAATTTAAATCATCTATTAAGCAAATTTTTATCTACATAACCGGATATGCACCCGTATAATTCACAAAATTTATCGGACGCTTCCTTTACGGCTTTATCAAGTTCGTTATTCGTTATTGTTGAAAATTGACATGGCAAAATAATTTTGTATATGCATCCTTTTTGTGTGTTTTTGTCTTTAAAAATTGTAAAACCAATATTTTTTAACGGTATTTCTTTTGCATTCATAAAATCGTTAAATTTTTGTTCATCAATGCTTCCTTCAAAGTGAAATCCGATATCAATACAGTTTCCGTATTCGGGAATAAAAATTTCATAATGATAGTATTTATTGCCATAATAAAAATATGAAATATGATTCGTTCCCGTATTAAGTTCATTTAATTGATTGTTTTTGGCAAATATATTGCCATTTAATTTATTAATAAAATTATTAAAGCGTTGTTTTATTTTTTCATTTTGTTCTTTTTCTATGCTGTCATTTTTTTCTTTTCTGCAAACCATAAATTTTTCTGTTTCTTCAAGCGGAATAATGGTTTTTCTGTCTATATAAATATTATCATTTTCTTTATATGGGGTGATAGATATGCATTTTATATCTATATCATATTCTTTTAACCATAATACGGATGCTGTTACTTCCTGTGGAAATTCTTTGCCTATGATTATTATTCTGGGCTTATTATCAATTTGAAAATTATCGTTTCTATTAGAAACATGGCTTAAAATATCTTGTTCTGCATCTTGATAGGTGTCTTTATTTGCATATTTCATATATTGTTCTACGACGTCTTTTAATTTATATGTTGAAAAATATGAAGCATATTTAATTGACTGAATTGTAACATTTTTATCTCTTTGTTGATTGCCGTCACGTTTAACTTCTATGACTACAAGCTTTCCGTTCCTGTCTATACCAAACAAGTCGCAGCGTTCATTAGTTTTATCCCAATCACAGATTTGTCTGCCTGTTATTAAAATATCCTCATCCAGCATGTAAAAAGGATTAGCCTCTATAGTTGTTTGTATGAAATCTTCGTTTATATCTAATTGAGCATAAGATGTTTGTTCTATAGGTATTACAGATTTTTTGCTGATATCAAGACGGAAAATCATAAATATCAATCCTTTATATTTACAAATTTGTTATCTTGCATATTGGGAGTATTTTTTTGATTCTTCTTCCCAATCTTCCCTGTCTACTTTAAGGGCATGGTTCCAAAATTTTTCAAGAGCATAGTTCTCTCTCTGCTCGTTGTGCATAATATGTACAATAACATCGCCGTAATCAAGCAAATTCCATCTGTTTTTAAGATCGTTTTCATCTCCGTTCGGGATTCTGCCGAATAATTCCTTAACCCTTTCTCTTAAAGATGAAGTTAAACCTTTAACCTGTGTGGTTGAGCTTGCGGATGCTATTACAAAATAATCGGATAAAACGCAAACCCCTGCTACATTTAAAACAAGGATGTCAGACGCTTTCTTATCATCCAGAATTCTTGCTATAACGCTTGATAGTTTTTTACTTGAAATATCTTCCGCTTTCAAATTTTTTTCCATTCAATTTCCTTTTTTAAATATTTCCCGTGGATGAATTTTTATCGTTATCAAGGGCTTTAATATCAATGGTTTCCCCTTCTTCAGAGTAATTCAGACGGTTATCTTCACCTTCAATTTCAATATTTACTTCACCGTCTATCATTTCAATATCATCTTTTGAATAGTCTTTGATTTTGCCGTCTTCCAATTTTACGCCGATTGTATTTTTTAAGAAATTCAATATTGCAACTTTTCCGATACCGTCAGGTGTCATTACCCCTGAACCAACGGGAGGAAGATGTTTTGCAGCTTCAAGGTAATTCGGGTATTCATAATTCAAACAGCATAAAAGCCTTCCGCATGACCCTGTTATTTTCCCCGGTGTCATTGGAATTCCCTGATCTTTTGCAAGTTTTGTATTAACCGATTCAAATTTCTTTAAAAATGAGCAGCAGCAATATGCCTGCCCGCAGACCCCTATTCCTTGCAGAATGCTGGTTTCATCGCGCACGCCTATGTGTCTTAAATCAATTCTTACCCTTTTAAATTCCTGTGTTAAATCTTTTAAAAGCTCCCTGAAATCTACTCTTTCGGGGGCTGTATAATAAAATGTAATTTTTTTCTTATCAAAAGTGTACCTTGTCTGGATAAGGTTCATTGATAAATTTCTTTTTTCGGCAAGCTCTCTGCATTTATAAAGTGCCTGAATTTCAAGCTTTTTAATTTCTTCAAGTTCCGCTAAATCTCTTTCATTCATAGTGCGGACAAAAGGCAAAGGCTCCGGTTTGAATTTATCCCATCGGGCCTGAATTTCGGAATTTACAAGAAAAACTTTATGCGCCTCTTCCCCTTTTTCCGTGCGCACAAGCACCATCTGCCCGTGGTGCAGCTTTATATTATCGCTCACTTTTATGGGGAAAAACTGGTTTTTTATAATTCTTACTGCAAAGTTATTCAATTTATAAATTTCCCATTTCAAATATTTTGTTTACTAAAATCATCTAAAACTATTATACAACAAATTGTTTTTATAATAAAATAAGAAAACAATGATACATTCTAATTTAACATTTAAGAAAAACGATGTAGAAAAACTCCTTTTGAATTTGGATTCCAATCCTTATTCGCAAAAAAATAAGGATTTCAGATATACTTTATCGCTCATTTATGAGCTTATTGAAGAAGAATTCCCGGATACCTTTGATACAAAGAACCCTATTTTAAGAACAACCGATATTATTTTTGAAAATAAAGATAATACGGCGGATATTTTTATTACCCCTCCGTATAATTTTGATTACTATTTAAAATCGAAAGGCTCTCTATACAGGCTGAAAGCTGAATACAGAGGCGATAAATACGGTTATTCAATTCCTCTGGATTTATTTTTTGAATATTTTACGGGATTATCCGAAAACATTGAAATAACTGAAGATTTATCCGAAAATTATAAATTTTATTTCTATTTAACATGTTTTGTAAAGAAAACTGTTGAAAAATTGAATTTTATTCCTTCGGTTAAATTTAAAAAAGATACATTCTCAATTTTTTGGGAACCGTATTTTAAAAATAAAGATTATCTGAATGCTTATCTTGAAATTGTAAACAATGAATTTTTAGATAAAGAAACAACGGGAAAATTAATAGAAAGATATCTAAATTATCTTATTTTTAATTTCTTAAATGTTAAACATTTTAAATTTAAAGATTTAAAATCTGCTCCCTATTTTGTAAAATCTTCAATTCATAAAAGAATGCTTAAAGGAAATGATTTAGGGGTTGATATTCAAACCTGGCTTGATGAAATGAGTCTTGGAACCTATGAAATCGTTCCTGTTTTCAATATTGAAAAAATTGAAGATGTTAAAGATGATGACAGATTTTTAATGAAAATATTCGCTAAAAATAAAAAAACGGGCGAAGTATTTGACCTTGAAGATTTAAACGATGCCGATAAAACCATAATTGAAAAACAGATAAACTGGGCCGTAAAATACATTGAAGACCTTGAAGATACCACACTGGAGCTTGATTTATCCGGCGTATATAAAATGATTACGCAGATTACCTATTATCTTGCCCAGGCGGATATGGAAGTAAATCTTCCAAAAGGTATGGATAACATCATAATTCCGCGTGCCTCAATAAATGCAAAGGTTAAGCAAAAAAGAATCAAAGACCTTGAAGATATTATGAATTTATCGAATAATTCTACAATTTCACTTGATGAAATTATGGATTTTTCAATAGAGGTGGCTCTTGGCGACGGCGAGAAGATTTCAGCCGAAGAATTTCAAAAACTTACAAAAGATACAAACGGGCTCATTCAATATAAAGATAAATACATTTTAATTGATAAGGAGGAAACCGAAAAACTTCTTGAGCGCTTAAAGAAAAAGCCTGATTTTGTGATGAATAAAATGGAGCTTCTGCACCACAGCTTATCAGGCAAAATTGACGAATATGATTTTGATTATGATGAAGCCTTTGCAAAAGTAATAAGCAGTTTTACAAAGGTTGAAGACATTTCTTTACCTAAAGATTTAAGCGGCGTTTTAAGACCTTATCAGGAAATCGGTTTCAGATGGCTGTATACTAATGTAAATAAAGGTTTTGGCTGTTGTATAGCGGATGATATGGGGCTTGGTAAAACAATTCAGGTAATAAGCTTAATCTTAAAATTGAAGGAAGAAAATAAGCTTAAAAATCCTGTGGTTGTTGTGTGTCCTACAACTTTGCTCGGCAACTGGGAAAGAGAATTTGAAAATTTTGCGCCTAACCTGAATGTTTATACATACCACGGCTTTAACCGCGAATTTTCACTTGATTGCGATGTTATTTTAACCACTTATGCAATTTTAAGAATTGATATTGAAGAATTTAAAAAACACAACTGGAATCTTGTTGTAATTGATGAAGCACAGAATATCAAAAACCCCGGTACTTCGCAAACTCAGGCTGTTAAATCAATTAAAGCGGATATGAAAATAGCAATGACAGGCACCCCTGTTGAAAACAGATTGTCTGAGCTCTGGAGTATATTTGATTTTATTAATAAAGGCTATCTGGGTTCTATTAACGATTTTGGCAAAAATTATTCCGTTCCGATTGAACGCTTTAAAGAAACTCAAAGAGCTGAAAAACTCAAAAAAGCAATTTCTCCTTTCATGCTAAGGCGTTTAAAAACAGATAAAATGATTATTTCAGACCTTCCAGAAAAAGTTGTGCTGGATGAATTCTGCTATTTAACAAAACCGCAGGCGGCTTTATATGAAAGAGTGCTTAATCAATCAATGCAGGAAGTGCAGTCTGCAGGAAGCGGCATTAACAGGCGCGGCGCCATCTTTAAATTAATAACTTCGCTAAAACAGGTGTGCAACCATCCTTATCACTATTTAAAACATGGTGATATGAGCAGAGGCGCATCAGGCAAGACCGAAAAATTAATGTCAATTTTGACAAACATTTTGGATAATGATGAAAAGGTGCTTATTTTCACCCAGTATAAAGAAATGGGTGCCATTTTAGAAAAAATTATAGCGGATGAATTTGATACAAACCCGCTCTTTTTCCACGGTTCATTGAATGTTAAAGCAAGGGAAGAGATGATAAAAAGTTTCTCTGAAGAAATTCAAAATAAAATTATGATTTTATCCCTTAAAGCAGGAGGCTTGGGGTTGAACCTGACTTCTGCAAGCAACGTTATTCACTATGATTTATGGTGGAATCCTGCGGTTGAAGATCAGGCAACAGACAGAACCTATCGTATCGGGCAGGATAAAAACGTTATGGTGCACAGGTTTATAACGCTTTCTACCTTTGAAGAAAAAATTGATAAAATTATAAAAGATAAACGTGAACTGGCAGATGCTGCAGTATTTACCGGAGAGAAAGTGATAACGGAACTCTCCGATGATGAAATCTACGAAATCTTCTCACTGGCGTAAAAATTGTCCGATATTTATTTTAAAAGCATATAAGGCTCAATTTTGAGCGCCTCTGATAACATACAAAGCACAGCCATACTTGGAGAACTTGCACCCTTTTCAAGCATTTTGATATAGCGTTCGCTTACATCGGCTTGAATGCTGAGCTCATACTGGGTCAGCTTTTTTAGCTTTCTGTAGTGTTTTATATTTTTTCCTAAATTTAATCTTAGTTTTTCTTCTATAATGCTTGTCATAAAGCCAATACTAAAATAAAAAATAAACAAACGATTCATATAAAAGGTTTAAATAATAAAGATTTTTCAAATAAACTCTATAAAATTGCGCGGCAGGTGTTTTTTTTCTATAATCTTTTTTATGAAAAATATGATTGGTTTTTGGGGATACCCCGAGCCCTCTTTAATTGAAAAATATAAAAAGCTTTACCCGAAAGCTCAATGGGTGGATTTGGATATTGATTTTAACCATGCGCCCTGCGGCATTCTGCCTGAAAATTACTGTTCCATTATAAAAAATATTTTTAATAACGCTTTTTATTTGAAAGAAAACCTTATTGTAATTCTGGCGCCTGTGGGTAAAGATAAATGTGATTCCGCTTTTTTTGCCGTTCAAATTTTAAAAGAAGCAGGTTTTAATATTGAAATTTCATATTTTGAAGACACTTTGCCTCTTGATAAATTGCCTGAAACGCCGATTTCAAAAAGCAGTCTGCCTTTAAAAGACAAAATTGAAAAAATAACCGCAAATATAATTGAGCAGAAAGATTATTCTTATCTGCCGGAATGCAAGGCACAATTTGGTTTTTGGGGTGTTCCGCCGAATGACCTCGGCATTCTTGAAGTTTTCCCTGATAATACCCATGTTTTTGGCTGGACGCGCTGTGTGGAAGCAAAAAATCCTGCAAATATCGAACTTGAAATGTTTGTGGAAAAAGATTTACCGACAGTCTTTTTTGCCCAGACTTTTTGTGCTAAAAACCAGCTTGCAAAATATCTTGCAAATAAATACAACGGGCTTTATATCGATATAGACGGGAATCCTACAAATTCAATTAAAGCAAAAATCGAAGCTTTTTTGAGGTTAAGATAATGAAGAAATATTTTCTGGATGCCGGAACAACATGGAGTAAAATTTTAACCGTTGAAAACGGTGCAAAAACTTATGAAATTCTGCCCACTGCCCGATTAAAAACCCTTGATATTGAATTTATGGCAGCTACAGGACATTCAAGCAGTTTTACAAATGTTCTTCATTATGAAAATGAAGTGGTGGCGCTTGCATACGGTGCCAAAGAACAATTGAACCGCGGAAACATTGTGCTAGATTTGGGTTCGCGCGATATAAAATGGGTAAAATTTAAGGACGGTAAATTTTCCGATATGGATTGGAATACAAACTGTGCAAGCGCAACGGGCGCTACTATTGAAATGCTTTTAAAATTTTACAATGTTGATATTAAAGAGCTTGAAGTATCGGATGAAAAATATGCCGTTACCTGCGGTATATTTGGTTTAGAAAAAATTATGGATGATGTTGCAAAAGGGGTGCCTCCAAAAATTGCGATTTCAAAATTTATAAAAGGAATAGCCTTTAATGCCTGGAATTTTACCAGAAACCCCGATAAACTTTGTATTTCAGGCGGGTTTTGCGAAAATGAATGTTTTATAAAATCGATTTCAAGCTATTGTGAGGTTATTTCTTTGGGGCGTTTTGTGCTTGTTGAAGGGCTTTATAATAATTTTAACAAATAGACTTATAAGCAGGGTTTTTTATCTTATTTTTTCCGCATAATACATTCTGCTGTAATGGTCTTTGTAGGTTTTAATTACATTAAAATCCCGTGCAAGCCACTCTTGTAAATCAACATATCTTGTATAGTTATCAAACTGTATTGTAAAAATAAGCCAATATTTTCCTTTCCGTAAATTCCAAAAAGGTTTTGTATAATTAACCGCCTTATTTTCGTTTGATGTAATTATATATTTTTCAGGAAAACCGTAAAATTTGTTGTAATGTAAAAATGCAGTATCAGACCATGGAAGCGGAAGAATATACTCCCCTTCTTTGTATTCATGTTTTAAATCCGCCAAAAGTCCTTTTATGGCTTCTCTTTCATAAGAATCAGGGTTTAAGGTTTTATCAAGGCCTGCTTTTATATATATGCCCCATCCCAAAATAAATACCAGTATTGAAATTATAAGTTTCTTTTTTGAAACATCAAAAATTTTAAATGCAAAAACAAGCGCCAAAGGCAGTAAAAACAGGATTAATCTGTCTGTCATAGGGTATTTATGCAGTATTGAAGCAAGAACAACAAAAAATATTGTACCCATAGCAAAAATAGTTTCTTTTTTCTTTTTAACGGCACACATTATAATCCCCGCAATGATTGCAATTAAAATAAAAAGATTTGCGCTCAATGGTTCCGTAAAATAATCAAGCATTTTTATTACTGACGGCAGAAGTGTTTTAAAATTAACAAACCCGTCTGCCCAGAACCTTTGAAAATATTCATTGTTTGAATAATTTCCAAGGAAAGCAAAATAATAAACCGGTGCTAAAATTATTGCAGGTAAAATAAATACTCCCGCTTTTTTTAAATCTTTTGCCTGAAATATTGTAAATAAATAACAAACAGGGAGTATAAAAAGCGAAGGAAACGATAAAAGAGGAAGAAGCGCAAATGCTGCGCCGCTTAAAACGTACGTTTTAAGATTGATTTTTCTAAAATCAATCTTAAAATAACATATTATTGCAAGCATAAAAATTAAAACATCAACTGCATAAGGTTTAAATTCTTTTGAAAAATATACGAGCCTGAAATTTATACAGAATATAAAAAAGGCAAAAATAAGCCCGAGTCTTGAATTTATCCAATTTTTTGCAAAAAGGTAAAAAACAGGAATTGAAATAATGCTTGAAATAAAGGGTAAAAATCTGTATGAAAAATCACTGTGACTAAAACAGGAACATATTTTCGCAAATATTAAAAATAAAAAAGGCGCCGATTGATTATTTAACAAAGGCGGCAAAAATATATTATTATCAATATTTAAGGCTAAAGATGCTTCATCATACCACATTGAAGGGTTTGAAAAATAAGCAAAACATCTTAAATATACTCCAAAAAGTGCTACAACCATTAAAATAACAGCATACAGCACTTTTTGTTTATTATTTTTAAAGCATTCCTTTAAAAAATCCATAAAGGGTATTGCCTTTATGTTCCTGATTTCCAGGAATTCAGATATTCAAATTGTTCATCCGTTAAGGTATCAATTTTCACACCCATTGATTCAAGCTTAATTTTTGCAATTTGAACATCCACTTCTCTTGGAAGCGTATAAAGTTTATTTTGCAATTTACCTTTATTTTTAAGCACAAATTCAATACCGAGTGCCTGATTTGCAAAGCTCATATCCATAACGCTTGCGGGGTGTCCTTCTGCGCCTACTAAATTAATAAGACGCCCTTCAGCCAGCACATAAACGCTTTTTCCGTTGTCTAAAACCCATTCATCAAGGCTCGGGCGGATATTTTTATATTCTTTAACATGTTTTCTTAAACCGTTAATATTTACTTCTACATCAAAATGCCCTGCATTTGAAACAAAAGCCCCGTTTTTCATAGATAAAATATGTTCAACATCTATAACGTTTTTATCCCCGGTAACGGTTAAGAAAATATCCCCTTCACTTGCAGCTTTTTCCATAGGCATTACTCTGAATCCGTCCATAACAGCTTCAAGTGCCTTAAGAGGGTCAACTTCCGTTACAATTACATTTGCACCCATTCCTCTGGCTCTCATTGCAGCGCCTCTGCCGCACCAGCCGTACCCTGCAACAACAAAGGTTTTGCCTGAAATTAAAATATTTGTTGTTCGTATAATGCCGTCCAGCGCGCTTTGTCCTGTACCGTAACGGTTATCGTAAAGGTGTTTTGTAAGGCTTGAATTAACCCCGAGTGCCGGAAATTCAAGCGAGCCGTCTTTTTCCATAGCTTCAAGACGAATGATACCCGTTGTGGTTTCTTCCGTTGAACCTATAATATTCGGGATTAAGTCCCTTCTTGATTTATGAACCGTTGCGACCAAATCGCACCCGTCATCAATTATTAAATGGGGTTTGTGGTCTAAAACCGTGCTTACGTGTCTTGCATAAGTTTCTTTATCTTCGCCTGCAATGGCAAAAACAGGAATATCCCAATATTTTACAAGTGCTGCCGCAACGTCATCCTGTGTAGATAAAGGATTTGAAGCGGCAAGAACGGCATCTGCTCCTCCTTCTTTCATTGCAATGCAAAGCGCTGCGGTTTCTTTCGTAACATGCACACATGCGGTCAATCTTAAGCCTGCAAAGGGCTTTTCTCTTTTAAATCTTTCCGTTATATTGGCAAGAACGGGCATATCTTTTTGAGCCCATTCAATATTTTTCTTTCCCTGTTCAGCTAAGCTGATATCTTTAATTTCATAAGAAAGCGTTTGAGTCATTATTCTTTTTCCTCCCGGAGCTCGTTACAGTTAATATTATAATTCTTTTGAGCCTTTTTTCTAAAAGATAGTAACACAAAAATTTTTTTTATGCTATTATTTGACTTGAATAAATAGTCAAAGTATTTTCACCACTTAATATAAGGAGATATTATTTATGTCAACAAAAGAATTTTTTACAAATTCAGAGGAGCTTAAAAAGCTTTATTCAGCTGCAAAAGCTACCATTACGGCTCCTTTCTACGGAAACAATGTAGAACATGTTAAAACAGTTGCTGAAGCTTATAAATTAGCTTTAAACAGCCCCGGAACAGTTGAATTAACAGGCATGCCCGTTTATCAGCCCGAAAAAATCGGTCTTCCTCAAGGTGCTAACCAGTTATTATTCAACGACGGTACTGTTGTTGGCCGCTGCGCCGCTGCAAGAAGAATCGTAGGCGAACCCGGATGTGATTTGGGATACTTGCTTCCCATTATCCGTGAGGCTGTTTATTCAACACGTGATAAATTAATGTACAGAACCGAAGTTGTTGTTGGTTTGGAAGAAGACTTTATGGTTAAAGCTCACCTTCTTATTCCTGAAGGCTTCGAAAATGTTATGTATTCCTGGATGTTAAACTTCCAATATATTAATGAGTACTATTCTAATATGTACGAAAATTCAAGAGAATTAGCCGAAGGCGATTTATTCATCTTCTCTGATCCTGATTGGACTCACCCTGATTTTCCGTACGGTTTAACATTCTTTGATCCTGTACACAACTGTGCTGCTATCCTTGGTATGAGATACTTTGGCGAACATAAAAAAGGTACTTTAACCCTTGCTTGGGGTGCTGCTGCAAGAAACGGCTATGCTTCTTGCCACGGTGGTATGAAAAGATATAACCTCGGTGAAAATAAATCATTCCAGGTTGCAGTGTTCGGTTTATCAGGTTCAGGTAAATCAACAATTACACACGCAAAACACAATAATAAATATGATATTACAGTTCTTCATGATGATGCGTTTATTATCAACGTTCATGATAAATATACAATTGCATTGGAACCTGCTTACTTCGATAAAACAGCAGACTATCCGATGAACTGTGATGATAACAAATACATTTTAACCCAGCAAAATGCAGGCGTAATCGCTTCAGCTGACGGTAAATTATACTCAATCACCGAAGATATCAGAAACGGTAACGGCCGTGCCGTTAAATCCAAATTATGGTCACCTAACAGGGTAGACAGAATTGACCAGCCCATCAATGCTATTTTCTGGCTTATGAAAGACCCCACAATTCCCCCTGTATTAAAATTATCAGGTGCTTCATTAGGGTCTGCAATGGGTGCTACTCTTGCTACAAAACGTTCTTCAGCTGAAAGATTAGCAAAAGGCGTTGACCCGAATGCTCTTGTTGTTGAACCTTACGCTAACCCGTTCAGAGTTTATCCTCTTGAAATGGATTACACAAGATTTAAACAATTAATCGAAGACGGCGTTGATTGCTACATCTTGAATACAGGCGAATTTATGGGTACAAAAGTTCAGCCTAAACACACTCTTGGTGTTATTGAAGCTATTGTTGAAGGTACTGCTAAATTCCA
>CAJULX010000002.1 GCA_910587245.1 Candidatus Gastranaerophilales bacterium | reverse complement strand
TCTGTCCTGAGCCTCCGCCTGCACCGGAGTTTGATTTGGTGTAGTATTGGCACTTGAACACACTCTTTTTACCTGCTCCGCCATAATACATGCGGAGTGCACCCGGTTTTCCGCTTGCACCAGTATTGCCGCCATTGCAATTAGAATTTCCAAATAAACTATTTATCGTACCCCCACTGCCTGGTGAATTGTAAGTGCCAGCTATTCCCCCTGCACCTCCTAAACCTCCGCCTCCTGCTCCGCCCCAAGCTCCAGCATTGCCACTATTTGTACCCCCATTTTTCCCTTTATTTGTACTTGTACCAGTATTTCCTGCTAATCCGGTTTTTCCCCATTCTGCCGCACTTCCACCTATACAATTTCTATCCGACATTCCTCCGCCGCCTCCACCACCACCCTGGGTAATTTGAGAAGTATTAGTAGATACGCCTCCACCTCCACATCCAGCACCCTTTCCGCCGCCTGCGCCACCTCCACCAGCGTAAGAACTACCCGAAGATATATATGTGCTTCCAGCACCGCCACCACCCCCTCCGATTTGGAATATCAATTTTTCCCCGCTAAGTACAGATGTTGCACCGCCACCACCGCCACCTGTAGGACAGCCAACATGGCTTCCTGATCCGTTTCCGCCACCTCCTGCTCCGCCATTATAACTTAGTTCAACACCACTTCCGCCACTTCCGCCATAACCGCTATTATTAGTTGAACCGTTTCCTGCATTCTGTAATCCGTATCCGCTTCCTCCGGCTCCACCAGTATATGTATAACTACCGTTAGTCCACGAGTTTACACATGCGCCCCCCATTCCAGCGGATCCAATTCTGATTTTCAACGAAGCACTGCTAATATTTAAAGGTTGGTCAACTAAATATCCACCGGAACCACCACCGGAACCACCAAATCCATGACCATTTCCGCCGCCTCCGCCCGCACCGCAAGCAGTAACTTTAATATCAGAAGCTGTTATGCCATCAACAGGAACTTTAACTGTTTCATCAGATACAAGCGTCCATTTTTCAGTGCCTGATATTTTGCATTTAGAATCTAACTCTGGAGCACCATAGCCCGCTTTTTTAAATTTTGTAATTTCTGTTTCACCAGCGGTTGTATAGTCATCGTATGTTTCAGCTGTTGTTGGAATATCGCCATATTGCCAATCAATTTCTCGGCCCCCGCTTGCTCCTCCCCCTCCTGCACCTATCATAAATACTCTTAACTTAGTAACATTATCAGGAACTATAAATTCTTGAGATGATGTTATTTCTCTGTTTTCATATAATGCATCTCCTCCTGCTCCTCCTCCGCCCATCATGGTAACGGTTATTCTATTGGTATCATTTGGAATATTAAATTCCTGCTGTTCTGTTGAATCCGTAAATATTGTAATGATACTATCCTTATCATAATTACTTGCTTCACTCATTACCTTTAATTCATGATCTGCCATTCTTCTTGTCATAACGGGAGCTAATGCTGCCATTAACAATGATGCTACAAGAAGCGCCATAAGCATTTCTATTAAAGAAAAGGCGGGTTTAAATGTTATTTTCCGCATGATTTTATTCATAATTTACCTCTTTTATATCTATTTTGAAAAAATCATACCATATTGTAGTTAAAAAGTGAATACTATTTGTATTCTTTTTTTAAATATATATTATGCACCCAAACTTAAATACAATTGATAGGAGGTGCAAAAATGAACGAATTTAAACCCGTAAAACAGGAAAAAACCGTAATAAGCATAAGGCTTGATGTTTCTATGCTAAAAACAGTAGATGAACTTTCGATAGAAACCGACATAAGCCGCAATGAACTCATTGTTCAATGTATTGAATATGCGCTTAAAAATTTTAAGCGCTGAAATCTTAGTTCCTTTCTTTTTCGGTTTGATTATAACACTTTTACAGGCTGAAAGCTATATACAACAATAAAAAAAGGCGCATAAGGTTACATAATGCGCCGAATTGAAAAGTTGTTCATCTAAAAATTATTACAGTATAAACGGGTTATAAAGCCTTAATCACTGTTATACCAGTATACGCATACATAACCGTTCATGCCGTCTCCTCCTTTAGCGGAGCCGAGTTCTCTTGTCCAGCCTCCGCCTCCGCCTCCTGCTCCCGATGTACCGAGAGAGCTTGAAAGGGTGTTTGAATTAGGAGTTATTGTTTCTTCATAGGTAAAACCTTTTCCTTCCGCCCTTTTATTATCTGTTTCACTTACAAGGCATATGCCTTTTGTTTCATCGTCTTCAACATATAAGCCTCCGCAGGCTCCTTTTGTTCCCGTGCCCGAGGTTCCTCCCCTTCCTCCTATGCTTTGTTTTGCCGTTTGATTATATATGCCGTCTTCTCCATCCCGTCCTTCATTTATTGTTTTTTTGGAAGAATTATAATCTTTTATTGCAGTGGTTGAGGCTTTTGTTGTATCACCGTATCCTCCTCCTTTACCGGGGGTTGGTATTGCAGTTGTGCCTGAAGCTGATGAAGCGGCGGTTCCTATTTTCCCTCCCTTGCCTCCGGGGACAATAAAGGTTCTTGTATCCGTTGTACATTTTATTGAAGAAGAACCCCCGTCCGTACCGTTATTATCTATGCTTCCTCCTTTACCGCCTTTGCCCATTATTAATTTGCACTCACTCTGGCGTCCTAATTGAACATCCTTAATTTGGGCTACGGTTCCTCCGCCGCCTCCGCCCCCTGAGGCTGCTGCGTATTCATTATTGTATGTTATTTTGACAATACCCGCTTTTCCGTTTGCTCCGTTTTCCGCTGATATTTTATCATTGTATCCGTATGATGATGTTCCTCCTTCTCCTCCTGCACCGTTGCCTGATGTATTAGAGGTAACAGGGGAAATTGAAGCACTTCCTTTTACTGCACTTTCTTTCCATTTTATTTCTCCGTTTCCGCCTTTTAATATATTTTTTGTACAGGATGTTTCATTCCAGTTTATACCGTCAGTTGTATATTCACAGTTTCTTGATGTTGATATATTGGGATTGGCTGCAGCTGTTCCTGTTACTGTGATATTTTCTGCGGCACTTCCTCCGTTTCCTCCTTTTACCCTTATTCCGTATACTGTTTCTCCTGTTTGTTTTTTAATTATTATTTGAGAAGGATTTCCTGCTGTTCCGCTGCTTGCTTTTGTGTTATTTGAAGCTGCAGCACTTCCTCCTGCTCCTGCCTTTCCTGCGGTTATTATTATTTTGCCGTTTACTCCTGCTTTTTTAACATATTGTGTTAAATCTAATTCAGAGATGTAGGCGCCTGCGGCGCCTCCTGCTCCGGAATAAGATTTAAAGAGATTGGATTTATCGAGGGTGCAGCGGGCAGAGAAGGCATGAAGGTTATAATTTGCACTGGGGCCGCCAAGGACAGCCAATGAACCACTGCTTGAGGCAGTCCCGCCGATATAATACCAATTTGACAAACCTCCGGCTGTAAGTGTAGATGAATACAAATGGGAAGGATAACATCTTCCTTCTACTGAACCATAGCACCTTTGATATGACACAACACCAGTAGCATATCTGTCCTTATCCGTAGGTGCGCAATACCAAAAACCATCTACGCTTCCCGTATGATCACTGCAAAGAGAAGCACCCAGTTTCCATCTTTCAACAGAACTACTGCTGGCAGCATAGGGTTTCAACATTTCAAACTGTTGTGCGCTGGCAAGTGTCCAATTTACAACAGGTACATTAGCGGGCGCATATGCAAAATTATTGCAGCTATTAATCGCTACATTAAACTGGCAGACAGTTCTTGTACATGTGTAATAGTCTCCAACATTAACACAATATCTGGGGTCTGCCGTATATGCTTCACTTGTCGTTGTACCTTTAGCTCTATAACAACACTGTCCCGAATTTGCTTTTCCACTTCCGCAATAATTTGATGCAGAAGTATCATTTGCATAAAACATAAGTCCGCCGTTTCTTGCAGGCACATAGGCCTTATTAAGACTTTGCGCAATATTTTCTCTTTCGCCTACATTATATTTTGTCATACAAAATGCTTTAGTGCTTGAATTTCCCTCAAATTCCATAGTTCCTGTAGGGCAGGCTGATACATACCCTGCACCGCCTGCGCCCCCGCCGCCTGCACCTGCAAGGGTTGCTTTAACATCTGTCATATATTCTGTTATTATAACTTCCCGTGTTGTATCATTTGCCGATGCTCCCGTTATTTGTACAGGGGTTTGGGCTATTTTCTTTGAACTTGTGGCTCCTGCTCCGCCTCCGCCCGCTGATGATATCAGAAAACTTACGGAGTATACGTCGTTAATACTTACATCTACTTCAGGCTGAGAATCAGAATATGAAAAACATTGCATATCGGCAGGTGCTTTATATAGTTCTCCTGTTCCTGATATATGAATATTCTCATTCATTTTTCTTGTTATTACAGGGGCAAGAGCCGCCAATAAAAGCGAGGCAACAAGAAGTGCCATAAGCATTTCAACCAGTGAAAAAGCAGGCTTAAATGTTATTTTTTGTATGATTTTATTCATAATTTACCTCTTTTGTAACTTGTATTCATGAAAATAATAACACATGTTAGTGTAAATTGCACTTATTTTTTTAAGTGTACATATGGGGTATATAAATATGCAAGAATTGCACATAAAATAAAAAAGAGGTGTGCAATTATGTTTAAAGTTGAAAAACCCGAGATGATAAATAAAACATTCAGGCTTCCTGCAAAGCTCGTGCAGGAGTTACAAATAATTGCACAGGAACAAGGTGTTTCTTTAAATAATTTAGTACAGCAGTGCTGTGAATATGCGCTGAAGCATTTGGATAAAGAAGATTAAAGAATTTTATTTGTATTAAAAAAACCTCACCCTATAATAAAGGTGAGGTTTTAAGTTTTGTAAAATTATCTAAACCTTACTTAATGTTTGAATATGTCCAAGCATCAAGATTCGGATTTTCAGCCATTTTGGAATCGTCTTCTTCTTCCATGCCTGCTTGAGTTCCTGCGTGTGCAATAGGTTTATATAATCTGTTGTAGTATTCGATAACCATTCTGTCAGAATTGAAGTAAGCTTCAGATGTTCTGATTGCCTGTCTCATCAATCTTGCCCACTCTTGTTTATTTTCATAATAAGTAGGAATGATTTCGTTTTCTAATGTGCTCATTACACATTGATGATCTTTCCAGTGTCTTTCTTCCCAAGGAATATCGTCATCCAAACCTGGATATTCAACAGTGTAGCCGTTAATTCCGGGGAATGTACCTTCAACTGTCCAGCCGTCAAATGTTGAGAAGTGTAATGCACCGTTCATATTAGCACTCATGCCTGAAGTACCTGAAGCTTCAAAAGGTCGAAGCGGGGTATTTAACCAGATATCGGTACCTTTTTTCAATCTTGCTGAAAGTGCTAATTCATATCCGGGAAGAACTACAACGTTTTTCATGCTGTAAGATTCTTTTAAAATCTTATTAAACATTTCTTTACCCATAGTATCATCGGGGTGGAATTTACCTGCAAAAATTAATTGAACTTTATTTTCGTTTAATAATTTTTCAATACGCGGTTTATCCATTAAGATAAGCCATGCTCTTTTATAATCAGCAAATCTTCTTGCCCATGTAATTGTTAAAACATTGGGGTCAAATCTTTTACCTTGAGTATCTGCAATGTACTGGAATAAATCCTTTTTCATTTCATATTTTGCACCGAGCAATTCATCATTGCTGTGAGCATTTGCAATTCTTGCATCCTGCCAGTAGTGCTGGTTAACAGCGTTTGTAATAGCTTTGATAGGACATTTGCCGCCTACCCAATCCCACATTTTCTTAGCAACAAGACCGTGTAATTGAGATACGGCATTTGCGATTCTGCTCATTCTTAAAGCTGCAACCGTTAATGAGAAATTCTCTCCGCCGAGTTCAACTGCTGTTTCACGTGAAGCGCCTGCAAAGAAACCGCCTTCAACAAGTGTATCAACCCAGTGAACCTCGTTACCTGCCGCAACAGGTGTGTGAGTTGTAAATACAACTTTTTTCTTAACTTCTTTAAGATTACCGTTATATTGTCTTAATAATTCAAATGCGGCAGGAAGCGCATGGCCTTCATTCATATGAACAACATCAAAGTTGTAGCCGACTTCTTGAAGAATTCTAACACCCCCGATACCGAGAACCGTTTCTTGAGCAACACGGATTTTTTCATCTCCGTCATAGAGTTTATGAGAAATTCTTCTTGCCCATTCGCTGTTGCCGTCTACATCGGTTGTTAAAAGGTAAACAGGGCATGAACCGAATAATTCGGGCTCTACTCTGAAAGCTTTAACTATAACATCTTCACCGAAAACATTAACTGTTGTTTGAACATTTAAATCCGTTAAATAGTCATAATGTTTTCTGATATATGCAACTTCAACTTCACCGTTTTCATTAATTCTTTGATCGTAATAACCGTAAGACCATAGAATAGTAACCCCAACCATAGGCATTTGAAGGTAACCTGCTGATTGCATATGCGAACCTGCTAAAAACCCCAAACCTCCTGAATAGGTTGCTAATGATTGATCTAATGCGATTTCCATTGAAAAGTATGCTACGTTAGGTAATGACATAATTTTGTCCTCTATTATCTAAACTACTACTATAACAAAATATTAACACAAACATTTTTATGTATCCTGTGCGGATTAAAAACTAATACTTTTGTATTAATTATTTTGCCTTAACAATTATATTTAAAAAAGAGAGAAATTCCAGCCATGTAATTTTCTTTGCAACAAAACTTAATAAAACATTCTTAAAAAAATTTAAAAAATAATTTTACCAATTGACCAAATTGATAAATGGCGCGAAAATAATATGCGTTCAATAAAAAAGGATTCATTAAAATGAAAATTGCAAAAAATTTATGCGAATTAACGGGGAATACCCCCCTTGTTGAAATTAATAAATTAAATAAAGAAGGCTATGCTAAAATATACGCTAAACTTGAATGTTTTAACCCTGCAAATTCAATAAAAGACCGCATCGCCCTTAATATGATTGAAGAAGCAGAGAAAAGAGGAGAAATTTCTCCCGATAAAACAACTATAATTGAACCTACAAGCGGAAATACGGGTATCGGTTTATCATGGGTATGCGCTATTAAAGGATATAAGCTTATTATCACCATGCCTGATACCATGAGCATTGAACGCCGTATACTGATGAAAGCCTACGGTGCAGAGCTCATTTTAACCGAAGGCGCAAAAGGAATGAAGGGCGCTATTGAAAAAGCGGAAGAATTAAACTCACAAATTCAAAATTCAATAATCATAGGACAGTTTGTAAACCCCGATAACCCCGCAGCACACGAAAAAACAACGGCAATAGAAATTTTAAACGATACCGATAAAAAGGTTGACATTCTTGTGGCAGGAGTGGGCACAGGCGGCACCATTACAGGCATTTCAAGAACAATTAAAAAACAGCTGCCGAATTTTAAAGCAATAGCGGTAGAGCCTGAAACTTCCGCCGTTATTTCGGGCGAGCCTTCAGGCCCGCATAAAATTCAAGGCATCGGAGCAGGTTTTATTCCAAAAACTCTTGATACAAGCATTTTAGATGAAGTTATAAAAGTTTCAAATGAAAATGCAATTGAAACATCCCGCAAACTCGCTCAAAAAGAAGGAATTCTGTGCGGAATATCATCGGGCGCTGCGATGTACGGAGCGCTTGAAGTTTCAAAACGCCCCGAAAATAAAGATAAAATAATAGTTGTAATTTTACCTGATTATGGCGAAAGATATTTATCAAGCGTATTATTTGAGAATTTAAAATAACATAAATTTCGCAAATTATTTCCTTGTCCTGTTTTATATAAACAAAACAGGACCGGTTTTTATGCTTATTTCTCCCCTTTATTCCTTAAAAATAAATTATACACCTTTTAAAATTAATTCAAGGCAAGTTGCATTGAATTTTAAAGGACAGCTTCAAGCTGATACTTTTGAAAAAACCTCTGAAACACCCAAATTAAAAAGAGGGCAGATACTTGATTGCGGTGAAATTTATATAAGCAGCTCAACTCAATTTTTTAGAGATGATATAGATTGGAACAAGTTCAGCAGATATCTGGAGGAAAGATTTAAAAATAATCATAAGGTAAATACTTATGATTATGCTTGTTCGGATGGTTCTGAGGCATACAGTCTTTCTATGATGTTGCAGCATAAATTTAAAGATGATGCAGAAAAATTCTTCCCGATTTGCGCAAAAGACATTGATGAAAACAGCATATCAAACAATATTGAAAATCAAAAAACGGGAGCAATAAATAAAAGCCTTGGCATTAAACAGATAGCAAATGTACTTGATACAGATAAAGCAGAGATAAAAGAAAACTTTGTGCAAAAAACGAAACAAAGACTTGCATCGCAGCCTGAATATGTATCTGCACTTAAAGAAAATGTTACAAAACCTGTAATATTTGAAGAAGCTAATATATTAGAAGATATAGAAAATATCGACAGCAAAAATCCTTCAGTAATTATGTGCCGCAATATGTGGCCTTACGTAGAATCAAGTGAATATAAAGATTTTGCAAATACATTATATGAAAGATTAAAAGAAGGCTCAATAGTTGTACTCGGCGCATTTGACTGCTTTTTCGATAAAATAGAAGAACATGATAATAAAAAAATCTCAAAAGCTTTAACTAATGCAGGTTTTACGCCATCAAAAACTATCGTAAATCCTCGCGGACATAATTTGATTTTTGAAAAGAATTCAAAAGAAAATACTCTTAGTTTTAAAGGGTTGTCTGACTTTTATGATACTGAAATCAAAAACCCCAAATTAAAAAGAGGGCAGATGATGAACAAAAAAGGCGAGATATTCACACGCCCGCAGACGGATATGTTCAGAACAGATATGGACTGGAATTATTTCGGGCAATATATTAAAGAAAGATTTGCAGATGAAGACAAAGTTAATACCCTTGTATACGCTTGCTCAACAGGAGCAGAACCTTATACTTTATCAACATTGATGCAGCATACCTTAAAGGATAATGCGGAAAAATTCTTCCCCATACAGGCAAAAGATATTGATGAAAATATAATTCGGGAAAATATTTCAAATCAAAACGGCGGTACAGTAATGAAGGATTCTTACCTTTCAACAAGGTACTGTCTGGGGCTGAACCATAATGAAGCAAGAAAATATGTCACACTTGAAAGAATACCCGATTCTTCATTTGAAATTGAAAGGCTTACGGATACGGTAACATCCCCTGTTCAATTCAGCTGTGCCAATATTCTTGATGATATTGAAAATATTGATTCCAAAAATCCTTCAATTGTAATGTGCCGTAACATGTGGCCTTACGTTAATCCTGATGAATATGAAGAATTTGCAATAAAACTTTATGATAAACTCAAAAAAGGTTCTGTAGTTGTATTGGGGAATTATGATTTTATAGGTGAAACCGGAATGGAGCTTTCTAAAACTTTCCCTGAAAATCTGATGAAAGCAGGATTTGACGCTATCGGTAAAACCGGACAACTTACAAAAGGCACATCATTAATTTTTGAAAAGAATTAGAAACATTTTGAAATATTCCCAATGCGGAAAAAGCGTTATTCTGCAACAATTACCCTGTTTCTGCCGCTTTCTTTTGCGGTATACAGTGCTTTATCCGCTGCCTGATAAAGATTTTCAGGCTCTTTCATACTGTTTTTATACTGCGCAACACCGATAGAAATCGTGACATTTATATTTGAAACATTTTCAATATTATATTCTTCAATATTTATGATTTTCTTTTCGATACTGTACCTTAAACGCTCGGCTACAACAGTTGCCTCATCAAGCGAAGTATTAGGAAGAAGTATTGTAAATTCTTCCCCGCCGTATCGAGACGGAATATCATATTCTCTAAGTTCTTTTTTTATAGCTTTTGCAACGGTCTTTAATACACAATCACCCACAGCATGCCCGTATGTATCATTAACGGATTTAAAGAAGTCAATATCAGTCATAATACAACACAGGCTTGTTTTTTGACGTTTGGCATTTGCAACCTCCGAATGCAAACGCGTATGGAACTGGTGCCTGTTATTAAGACCCGTTAAAGCATCAAGCGTTGCATGCTCAAGTATCTTCATATAAGAGCTTGCTCTATCCACCGTGGTTGAAGCTTGTTTTGAAATTTCAATCAAATAATCCGTATCTTTATCGTTTAATTTTTCATTCTGGCTTTTTGCTACAATGGCGCCGAATATTTTCCCGTCACAAAACAGCGGAAATATCCCTATTTTTCCTTCATCTTCAAGAATCGCGGTAGATTTTGGATTAATAACATTTAAATAATCTAAAATTCTGTTATCGGAACAGTTATTCGGCCATACAAGCTTATAGTTTTTTTTCTTCGGCACCTTTAAAAATACGTATATAAGGTGTTCCGATATAAAACTGTCTATCATCTCCCCTAAAACAGGCATTATATAGTTCAATTCATACTGCGTTTCAATAATTTTTGCTATGTTTCTTACGGTTTGATGAAATTTCTCCTGAATTACCATTTCTTCAGTATTTTTCAAGCTGTTCATAGCGTATGAAATCTGCTTTGATACAAGCGATAAAATTTCAAGCAAAACCTTGTTTTTAACCTTACCTTTTATGTAAACAATCCCCGAAAGCTTCTGTTTATCATAAACAGGAAAAACAAGCTCATCTTTTTCTTTAATATAATCGGTCGTATTATATTTAAAAGAACAAAAATAACTGTTTAAAATATTGGCACGATAATCTTTTTTTAAAACTTCCCACGGTTTTGTAAAATCTTTTAAAGAGTTTAACACTTCATCATAAAGAAAAATTTTAAATTCAGATATATCGCAAAATGCACCAAACACTTTTTTAAGATTTGAGGTTAATTCAACCTCTGTTTTTGAAGTTTCAAAAGCATTTGCTAAATCAAGTAAAAAATTATATATGGTTTTTTCGCTCGTTTTCAATTTCTTATACTGTCCTCAAAATATCTTCTTCCTGTACAGGTTTTAAAACTTTTAATAATGGAACCCTTAGATTCTTCTAACACAAGGGTTTTACCTTTAACATAAGTTGTTTCTTCTTTAATTGTTTCTATTCCCTGTTTCTTTTCTTCTTCAATGCTTTCTTTCAAATGTAAATATTCATCGGATATGGAATATTTCTGATTAACTTCATTTAAGATATCGTAAACATATCTTGTTTTGTTGCCGTCCCCTTTAGCATCAAGAAGAAGGCCCGCTTTTTTAAATTCTTCCATTGAATCTGCGTATTTTTTCATACCCCTTAAAAGAATTGCATAATTATAGTGCCCTTCATATCTCATAGGTTCTTTTTCAATCGCCTTGCAGTAGTAATACCCTGCGTAATCTGAATTTCTTAAAAGATGATGTACAATTGCAAGATTATAATAAATATCAAAAGTTTTCATTGTTTTCAAAGCTTTTTCATAAGAATTAACGGCATTTTCAAGATATTGCCTTGCTAAAAACCTGTCTTCACCTTCAAGAAGCGATTTGCCGCGCCATGCAAGCCCCTGATTATAATAAGCCACAGCTTTATTATGCTTAAAAGAGTGTTTTTTATTAACAATAAAAGGTATATAAAACCATTTCGGAATATTTGAGACCGCTAAATTGTACTCTTCAATCGCTCTGTCATAATTAAAAGCAGCTTCCGATAAAACAATCGCATAATTTATCCTTGCAACCGTATAATCGGGCTTTACCTGAAGCGCCTTTGAATAGGAATCCAAAGCTGAATAATAATCTTCATAAACTACATAAAGATTTCCGAGGTTGTACTGCGCCCTGTAATGCTTAGGATATAGTTCAAGTGCCTTTACATAAGATTCAATGGCTTTTTGCGGCTTATGTTTTTTATAGGCGCTGTCACCTATATAAACATAATAGAAACTTAAAGTTTTATGCCATTGAGATTTATAAAAATCTTTAAAAACAAAAATACTTACAATAAAAAGGATAAACAATAAAAAGCTGCATATCCTTACAGTTGTATTCTTAAAAACTCTTAAAAATCTTTTCATTTTTATCTTCCGGCAGGCAATGGCTTAAATTTATGTTTCAAAAAGTTTAAATAACCTTTCTTGAATAATATTATCATCAATTTCAGGATAAAGCTTGTTTAAATCAAGCGCCGATTGATATTCATTTGCGGCAAGAACTTTATCTCCTTTTGCCTCATAACATCTTGCCATATTAAAATGCGCCATCGTATAATCTTCGTTCAATCTTAAAGCGGCTTCAAAACAGGGTTTCGCCCTATCAACATCATTTAATCCGTCAAAATATACAACCCCTAAATTGTTATAAGCTATTTCATAATCAGGCTCTATATCAATTGCCCTTGTGTAAAATTCAATCGCATTTTCCGTATAATCTTTTTCAAAAAATGCCATAGCAAGCCTTGAAAATACTTTAGCATCACGAAATCCCGCTTCAACAGCAAGCGTATAATATTTTATAGCTTCATCCATATCATCAATATCATAATAAATATCAGCTAAAGATAAATAAATTTCGGTTTTATTTTTTGTTAAAAGCAGTGCATTTTGAAGCATTGAAATTGCAGCTTCAAAATTTCCTTTAATCCTGTGGTAAATTGCGGCAAGCGCCTGCGCTACCACTGCCGTCCATTCATTATTCGGATTAGCTTCAAGCGCCATTTTGTAAAGTTCAACAGCACTGTCATACTGCTCCAATTGAACATAAGCAAAAGCTAAAGAATTCTGATAAAAAGGATTGTTCGGCTCACCCTTAAGTGCCAGCTTAAAAGCACTTACGGCATTGATTTTTTCCTCTTTTTTAAGATATAAATTTCCAAGCTCATAATACCCTCTTGAAAAATCAGGCAGCTTTTTGATTAAAATCGTATAGTTATCAATGAGTTCATCCGTTTTTTCGGGAAAATTTTCTTCCATAAACTCAATCAAATCAACCACTTTTTCAGGGTCATTATTTGAAAGTGTTACGGCATTTTGATAACACTGAAGCGCAACTTCAAGCCGTTCTTTTTTAACAGCTATATTTGCCATTTTTTCATAGAAAAGAGGAGCATTTTTTGTGTTATCCACAGCATCTGAATACACTTCATACGCATCTTTATCAAAATTTGTCTTTTCTAAAATCGAACCTACGGCTCTGTATCTTGCAAAATTTAAATCGTTCACAATATTTTTGCAAAACATCTTTATCCCTGCTTTATCAAAAAGGAAGAATAAAGAGCTTGAAAATATATAAAACATTGCTTTTGAAAAAGAAAGAAAATCACCTTCTTTGTTTTTTTCTTTATTTTTCATTCTGTCTAAAATATCAAGAGCCATAACCATTTTAGCCCTGTATGAAAATGAGGGTTTAAGTTTTATGGCACGTTTAAACTGCTCGTATGCGGCATCGTATTCACCGTTTTGAGATAAGAAATACCCCAGATACATTCTTGCATTAGGGTTATCAGGGTCAATTTCAACAGCCCTTCTGCATTGTTCAAGCGCACCGTCTATTCCTATCTGTCCGCTTTCATGCATTAAACTTGCAAGCCTGTAATAAGCGCTTGAAATCCCCGGGTTATCTTTTATTGCCTGAATATAATAATTTATGGCTTTAATTAAATCTTCATTATTGGATTTTATTAAATATTGCTGATGCGCAAAAGTTGCCTGTGACAATAAATCAGATTTATCACTTTTCCTATCTTCTGTACTGATGGCATTTTGCAAATTCTGCCGGCTGAACATTTTATTATTTAAACCCTATTTAAAATTCTAAAAAATAATTACTTTTATTATCGCAAAAGATATTAAATTGCTTAATAAAATTTAGAAAAATCATCTGTTTGATGGAAGGAAGCGTTGCCATAGTTTAGAAATAGTTGTATTATTAAGAAAGTCTTAGATTTAACAACATAATAAAAAAGGGATTTTCAAAATGGGCGTACACATGCAGATACTTATTGCAATTTTGCTCGGTATTAAAAGAAACTGGCATATATTTTTCGGTCTTATAGCGGGTATAGTGGTAGGGATTTTATTTCCTGCTTCAAGCTACCCTGTGGCGCATAAAATTCTCGATATAACAGGACAGTCATTTATAAGTATTATCCAGATGGTTGTAATTCCCCTTGTTATAAGTGCTATCGTAATAGGTATTTCAAGCATAGGCGACAACAAACAGCTTGCAAAATTCGGTAAAAAAATGATTTTCTATTATACGATTATAACCGTTGCAGCTGTTGCAGTGGGTGCCATCCTTGCCCTTATTATGAAACCGGGATTTAACGCTCAAAGCTTTATCAGCCCCGAAGTAGCTCAGGAAATGCAAGGATATGTTTCAAGCACAATAGCCGAACAGCAATCCAATATGGCAGGTATTTTCCTCGGTTTAATTCCGAAAAACCCATTTAACGCTTTATCAAACGGGGATATGATACCCATTATTATATTTGTATTAATTTTCTCTATTGCTCTTGCAAAAATAGGAGAAATTAACCGTCCCGTTGTTTCTTTCTTTGAAAGCATTTTTGCCGCCACAATGAAAGTAACCGATTGGATTATGTATCTTGCAGCCCCGGGTGTTTTTGCTCTTACCGCGGCAAGCGTTTCAAGCTTTGGCATTTCAATGTTTGAAGGAGTTTGGAGATACTTCCTTGTTCTTGTTTTAGGCGTAATTATCCAGTTCTTCTTCATTTATCCTATGATGTTAAAAATATTTTCAAAAGTACCTGTCGGAAAGCTTTATACGGCAATAACGGAAGCTATAATGGTAGCTTTCGGCACGGCTTCAAGCTCTGCCACACTTCCTTTAACCATCACTTGCTGTGAAAAACGCGGAATTTCAAGCAAAATATGTTCATTTGTTCTGCCTCTGGGTGCTACCTTAAATATGGACGGAACCGCTTTAATGCAAACAGTTGCGGTTATTTTCTTAGCCCAGACATACGGTATTGAATTAAGCCTTGTTTTAATTCTTCAAATTGCATTCCTTGCAATAGTAGCTTCATCTACATGTGCGGGAATCCCGGGTGCGGGCTTAATTACAATAGCTCTTGTACTGAACGGTATAGGCTTAACGCCGGAACAATTGGTTGTAGGTTTCAGCTTCTTATTTGCGCTTGAAAGGCTTGCGGATATGTTAAGAACAACAGCAAACGTAGCATCAGATGCAGTTGTAGCTGCCATAATTGCAGATAATGAAAATGAAATTAATTATGAACTTTTAAACAACGATTCTTATAAAGATATCGTGTAAGCTTTATGAATATAAAAGTAATACTCGAAGGAAAAATTAAAGAACCTTATTTTAAGCTTGGAATTGATGAATTTAAAAAAAGGCTTACAGGGTATACTTCGCTTAAAATCATAGAAACAAATTCAATAGCGGAATTCATAAAGGCAAATTTAAAACAAAATTCATACCTTATAACGCTTGAAATCGAAGGAAAACAGTTATCAAGCCCTGAATTTGCACAAAAAATTAAAGAAACAGAAACAGACGGGGCTTACAATGAAATTATTTTTGCAATAGGCGGCTCAATTGGTTTGCCCGATGAAGTTAAACAAAAAAGCAATTTCAAATTTTCCATGTCAAAACTTACTTTTCTCCATCAGGAAGCCTGTTTTATTTTAATGGAACAGATTTACAGAGCTTATAAAATTTTAAATAACGAAACCTATCATAAATAAAGGAAAAAATATGCGCACGGTTGATATTATCCAAAAGAAAAAAGAAGGAAAAGCACACACAAAAGAAGAAATGAATTTTCTTATACAAGGGCTTATGGATGGCACCGTTGAAGATTATCAAATGTCTTCATGGCTTATGGCAGTGTGTTTTCAGGGTTTAAATGAAGATGAAACCGCCTATATGACGGAAGCCTTCATAAATTCAGGCGAAATACTTGATTTTTCGGACATTTCAAATACCGTAGCGGATAAACACTCTACAGGCGGCGTAGGCGACAAAGTAACAATCGTTTTAATTCCGCTTCTTGCGGCTATTGGCGTTAAATGTGCAAAATTAAGCGGCAGAGGACTGGGCTACACAGGCGGCACGGTTGATAAACTTGAATCTATCCCGAATTTTAAATGCACATTACAGGATGAAGAATTTAAAAATCAAATTAAAAATATAGGCGCTGCAATTTCCGCACAAACTCCGAATTTAACTCCGGCAGACGGTAAAATATATGCTCTGCGTGATGTAACGGCAACCGTTGATAATAAATCTTTAATCTGTGCTTCCGTTGTATCCAAAAAAATTGCAAGCGGCGCAAATATAATAGTATTGGATGTAAAATACGGTGCGGGCGCCTTCATTAAAACAAAAGAAGAAGCAAGAGAACTTGCGGATTTAATGATAAAAATCGGTGCAAAATTAAACAGAAAAATCGAAGCCGTTATAAGCTCGATGGAACAGCCTTTAGGCACCCATATCGGCAATTCTCTGGAAATTATTGAAAGCGTTGAATTTTTAAAAGGGAATTATAATAAAGATTTATACGAAATTGTGCTTGAAATCGCAAGCCACACAGTAATTTTAGCAAACCTTGCCAAAGATCTTAATGAAGCAAAAAACCTTGTTGATGAAACAATAAAATCAGGTTCAGCTCTTAAAAAATTAAAAGAGATAATTAAAGCACAGGGCGGAAACCCCGATTGCACAGAAAATTACAGCTTATTCAACGTTGGAAAAAATAAACTTGAAATAAAAGCCGAAAATGAAGGCTATATTTCAAAACTGGATGCTTTAAACATTGCAAAAGCATGTAAGCTCCTCGGTGCAGGGCGTGATAAAAAATCAGACAATATAGATTTTGGCGCAGGCTGCATTTTAAATAAAAAAATCGGTGATAAAGTTCAAAAAGATGAGCTTCTTTGCACGCTTTATTTTAATAATGTTGAAGAAAACAGAATAAAAGAAGCCGTACAATCCGCTCAAGATGCTTATAAATATTCTGATACAGAACCTGAATTACAGCCTGTATTATATAAATAAACCCCCCTATGGCAGGGGGTTTAAAATTAATCCCAAAATTTTAAAATTCGAACCAAACTTGAATAATCATCGGTAAATGGTTTTAAAAATTCATCGCTTTTAATTTTTATTACCCCTGTTTCAACCTTAGTATCTCCCTCAACAAGAGTGTATTTAAAATCTTTGAATTTTGTATAAAGTTTATTTTCAGGCATAAATATTAAAAAATAATAGCTTGTATACTTATATTCCTTTGCGCCGGTATCGGAAAGCGGAGTGCGTATCGCCGCATAAGAAACATATCTTAGATTTTCTTCAACTGCAAGCTTTTCAAGCATTTTATCCAGCGAAACATAGTTGTTGCTTATATGAAAAAGAATAATACCGTCATTTTTAATATGTTTTTTGTAAATTTCAAATGCTTCCTTCGTAATTAAATGAACAGGTATGGAATCTGAAGAAAAGGCATCCACAAGCATAATATCAAAGCTCTGCGGCTCGCTTTTTGAAAGCACAACCCTTGCATCACCCATTAAAACATCAATTTTACCCTTCGCGTCTTTTAAAAATGTAAAATCATTTTTAGCCGCTTTATACATTTTAGGGTCTATCTCATAAAATGTCATTTTATCGTTCTTTGAAGTATAAGCTGCGGCAGTCCCTGCACCAAGTCCTATTACACCCGTATTCAAAGGTCTTTTCTTTATTGTTTGATGGTTTTTCATACCTTCAAATACATATGCAAGCGCGCTTGTATCCGTATAATAAGATAACGGGGCTGTTTCATAAACGCCGCTTTTTGAATTATACTTTTGCACGCCATGAACCGTGCCGCCGTTTGATATACTTTTAATGCCTTCCTTATCATTGGTTTTAATACTTACCGTTCCGTAAAAATTTCTTTCGCTTTTTATATTTTTTCCTTTATTTTCATTAAAAAGTGCTTTACCGTATGCACCAAGAATAAAAATACCCGTAAAACCTATAATACATGCTCTTATTACAAACATCTTTTTTGAGATTTTATTTTTCTTGTTTCCTTTAATAATTAAAAAGATTACAAAAGAATACATCAATACGTTTATTATGGGAAGTTCGGTATAATGACCGAATATTAAAGGTGCAATTATATTTACGAAAAATCCGCCTATAACACCGCCCCCTGCAATTGCAAGATAAAATTCACTCAATCTTGAAGAATCCGGTCTTGTTCTGTATATTTCACCGTTGCAAACCATTAAAAATGAGAAAAATAACCCCGCAAGCATTAAAACAACAAGCGCGGCATTGCTTCTCCAGGCATACAAAAGATAGACTGCAGAGAAAAATAAAATCATGCTGAAAATAATTTTTTTATTATAAAATTTTTCAGACCCGAAACACAAAACAAATGTTAAAAGATAAAGACCCAAAAACAGTGTCCACAAAAGCGGCAAAGGCATTATCATAACCGTAACAAATGTTGTATAAGAAGTTAAAAGAATGCACCCCGCAGCACTCAATGCAATCCAGTAAAGATATTTCTTTAAAGAAATTGATGCGTTTTCTTTATTTTCATTTTTCACCTCTTTAGAAAACTTCGAATACCCGGCAGCACTCGCTATAATCAAAAGCACAAGAAATGCAAACCCCGAATGCCACAATTTAACAACGGAAGATGTCGGAATAATCGGTTCATAAAACAGAGGATATAAAAATAAAGCCAAAAATGAGCCTATATTTGAAATTGAATATAAAATATAAGGAGATTCGCCTGTCTGCCTTGTATACCAGTTTTGCATCGAAATGCTGATTGTAGAAAGCACAAGCACAGGTAAGGCCGCATATTTAAATAAAGAAATAAACAAAGATAATAAAGGATTGATATCATCACCGACAAGCCAGCTTCCAAATTCCGTCGGGAGTTTAAACAAAATAAAAGCAGATATAAAAAGAATAGAATATACAACAGCGTTTGTCTTCGGCTTTAATTTATTTAAAAACCCTGCAAGCAGGTACCCTGAAAATAAAATAAACTGAAAAAATAAAAGACATACGGCCCAAATATCAGCTCCGCCTCCATATTGGGGGGTCAAAATTTTCCCTGTTACAGGCTGAAACATAAACAATAAAAATGCACCCAAAAATATTATAAGCGCATATAGAACCTTATATAACACAAATTTATCCGTCTTCTCCATAAAACCTTTTCCTCAAGAATTCTTTATTCAGAATAATATAATAAACCGCATTAATAAACAATGATTTACACCGTTCAAAGTTTAAAGTATAATTAATGCTATGATGGAAAATTTTTATATTACAACGGCTATTGATTATGTTAACGGTGCTCCGCATATAGGGCACGCTTTTGAAAAGATTTACACGGATATTTTATTCAGACATTTTAAAAAACGTGTTAATTCCTGTTTCTTTTTAACAGGTACGGATGAGCACGGTATTAAAATACAAAAAACCGCAAAATCGGCAGGAATAACCCCTAAAGAGCTTTGCGATGCAAATTCAAATCAATTTAAAGAAACCTGGAATCTTTTAAATATTAATTATTCAAAATTTATAAGAACAACGGACGATTATCATAAAAAAACCGTTCAGGATATTTTTGAAAAACTCCTTAAAAACGGCGATATTTATAAACATCAGTACACAGGTCTGTACTGCTCGGGATGTGAAACTTTTTTAAGTTCTAAAGATTTGGATGAAGAAGGCAATTGCCCGATTCACGGTAAAAAACCCGAAGAAGTATCCGAAGAAAATTATTTCTTTAAACTAACAAAATACAAAGATAAAATTATAGAACACATTAAAAACAACAAAAGCTTTATTTTGCCTGAATTTAGAGCAAATGAGGTTTTAAACCAGCTTGAAAATATTGAAGATATTTCCGTTTCCCGTGCTAAATCAAGCGTCGAATGGGGTATTGAAGTAAAATCAGACCCGGACCAGGTTATCTATGTTTGGATTGATGCACTTTCAAACTATATTACAGGGCTTGGATACAGCGTTGACGGGAACCATAATGATAATTTTAAAAAATTCTGGCCTGCAAATTTCCACATAATAGGAAAAGACATTCTGAAATTCCATTCCATATACTGGATTGCAATATTAATGGCACTTGGCGTTGAACTTCCAAAATCAATCTACGCCCATGGCTGGATTACAATTGATAAAAACAAAATGTCAAAATCAACAGGAAATGTCATAGCGCCAAAAACCGTTATGGAAGAATTTGAGCTTAAAAATCCTGATGCTCTCAGATATTTTATGGCAACAGCCGCAGTAAACGGCAAGGACGGCAACTATTCCGATATTGATTTTAAAGAAAAAGTGAATGCCGATCTGGCAAATAATATGGGAAACCTTCTAAATCGCACATTAAATATGCTTGTAAAATATTTTGACGGTGAAATTAAAGAAAAATTTATTTCAGACAATGAATTAAACCAAAAAGCAGCAAATATTCAAAAAGAAGTAGAAAATCTTTTTGATAAATGCGATATTGCATCTGCCGCAAACTGCATTATAGGTCTTGTGGATGAAGCTAATAAATACGTAAATGATACCGCTCCGTGGTCTCTTGCAAAAGAAGGCAAAATGGATGAGTGCGGAAAAGTACTATATAATGTCTTAAATTTAATGGTAAAAATTGCACTTTTAATTGAGCCTTATTGCCCGAACATAGCTCAATCTATGGCAAACCAGCTAAAGTTTGACATTAATTTAAAATATACTGAAATACAGCCTAATATGATTAAACCGGGCAAGTTAATATCAAAAGATGAGATAATTCCAGTGTTTTTAAGATTGGACAGCGAATTTGCCGCCAATAAAAAATAAAACATTTTGATATTTCATTTGTGTTAACCGAAGAAATTTCTCAGGTCAACTTCAAGAATTTGTGCAATTTTTATTATTCTTTTTAGGCTGGGCACTCTTTCTGCTCTCTCTATGTGTCCCACAAACTTATCATTAGCACAAATTAACTCTGACAGTTTTTCCTGGGTTAATCCTTTCTGCAACCTGTATTTCCGTATATTCTTTCCAATGTTTAAATATACAGTTTTGTCTTGTTGCATAAAATAAGATTATATATTATACTTAATAAGCAACACTGCTAAATAAGCACTATTTTAAATAAATAAAAACAGATTTCAAACTAAATATAATTCAGCGCGGGCGTTTTTCGCCCGTTTTTTTAGCCGAATTATATTTAGTTTTTAACATTATCAGTTATATTTTTAATATTTTTGCTTAAATCATTAATTACTAAAATGTGCACTATCTACAGTATCATAATATTCTTGCATACCTTCAAATTGCTTATGAGATGCTTCAGATAGAGTCGCTATCTTTTCCATTATGTTTGCATATTCAATACTACCCTCGGAGTATTGTTCCAATTGCTCTTTAAGGCTGGATATTTCTGCCTCGTACATATATTTATACTGACTGTATAATTTATTTGATGAACCTTTGTTTTCTGTAGTTTCAACATCATCGTTCAAATCCAGATTCTCGATTTCCATCTCTGTAAGCGCGTCTTCTTCCGCAGTTTTTGCTTTTTTGTTTTGTGTTTCTTCCCCGATTTTATGATTTGCATTTTTTTGTTCGGTTTCCGGAGCTTTTGCTGCGACCTGAGATGCTATCTTCCCGATAATTGACCCGATACTTTCCATTATTTTATCCCTTTCTTAATTTTTTATATACAAATTATTACGGTTTTAAAATATTAACACTTTAGCAAAAACTGTTTAATTATTAAGTTTTATAAAGTTTTAAATATAAATTAATAAAAACCCCACTGTAAATACGATTGTATAAACCCTTGAAAAAATGTTATAATCTTAATCATAGAGAGATAGGAAACCGTATTTTAAGCAATGCAGGAAGATAATTTTAATTCCGATACCATAGAAGAGGCAAATTCTTGGCTTATAGAATACAAACAAGCCGAAGATGAATCTGTGAAAAAAAAGCTCAAAGATTTAATAGTGCTGGCTTATATGCCGCTTGTCAAAAAGGTGGCAAGAGGTTTTGCAAGACGCTCAACCGACCCTGTTGAAGATATAACGCAGGTTGGTTCTATGGGCTTAATCAAAGCCATCAATCTTTTTAATCCTTCAATCAGCTCCAATTTTAAAACCTACGCAACCTATCTCATTACAGGTGAAATAAGGCATTATTTAAGAGACAAATCAACCATAATAAGGGCGCCCAGAGAAATAAAAGAATTGTCTTACCGCGTTCATAAATTAACCATAGAATTAACGGAAAAATTCGGTACACAGCCTACCGATGAACAAATAGCGCAGGCTCTTCAAATGCCTGCTAAAAAAATTGAAGAAGTAATAGAACTTGAACGCCGCACAACAACAGTTTCAATTGATCAAATCATAGGCTCGGAAGAAAACGGGCAGACACCTCTTATGGATAAAATTGCGGATGAAAAGGATAAAAGCCTTGCAAGTGCTTTTGAAAACAAAATGATTCTTGAAGATGCAATTAAAGAGCTGTCTGTTGATGATCAAAAAATTATCAAAATGAACTTTTTTGAAGGCTTAAATCAAAGAGAAATCTCAGAAAAATTGAATATATCTCAAATGCAGGTTTCAAGAAAATTAAAAAAGACCTTAAATACGCTTTTTGAAGTTATAACAAAAAAAGGTGTAACCCGCTATGATTGATGTAAACACGGTTATTGCAATTTTTGTATTTATAACAGGCGCCTGCATAGGAAGTTTTTTAAATGTTGTGGCGCTTCGCGGACTTTCAGGCGAAAGTATCGTTTTTCCGCCTTCAAAATGCCCTAAATGCGGTAATAAATTAAACTGGTATACAAATATTCCTGTTATTTCTTACTGTTTTTTAAAAGGAAAATGTCAGTTTTGCAAAGAACATATTTCCCTTCAATATCCGATTGTTGAAGCGCTAAATGCCATTCTTTATCTTGCTTGTTTTTTAACCTTCGGATACACAATAAAAACTTTCTTTCTGTTCCCCCTGATTTCACTTTTTATCGTAATCGCCATAACGGATTTAAAGGAAAGTGTTGTTTTAGATATCCACACATATATAATTATGGCTCTCGGGCTGATTTACAGCCTTACACCCGGTGCGGAAATTAATTTTATCCAAAGCCTTATAGGGCTTGCGGCAGGATTTATTATTTTTGAAGCCCTTGCACGCATTGGATATATTTTTGCGCAAACGCGCGCCTTTGGTGAAGGCGATACCCTTATTGCAATGGGGATAGGAGCATTTTTCGGCATTAAACCGCTTCTTATAATAATATTTATGAGCGTTATTATTCAAGCATTTATGACAATCCCGATACTTTTAAATAAATCAATTAAAAATAAAAATTACAAAGAATCATTCGCATACAGTGCGCTTCTTTTATGCGTAGTACTTGTATATTTATTCAAAAAATTTAATCTTTATGATAACTTTGCCCTCATTATAAGCCTTCTTGTTATTGTCTGTGCCATCCTTATGTGGGCATTATGCATAATTTTAAAAGATATAAGAAAGAAAAAAGAAACAGATGATTTTCTATATCTCCCCTTTGGCCCTGCTCTTGTAATTTCAGCGCTTATTATGATATTTGCCCAAAATCACATTATAAATTCCGCAAAAATCTGGCTTGGAATGTAGTTTATGAAAGAAAAAAGGTTCTTAAATAAAATTTTAACCTCTCCATTTTTAACAGCTTTGCTTACCCTTGCCTTGCTTTTTCTTGTCTTTGCTAAAAATCTTTATATCCCCCCTGCAATTGCGGGCTTTTTGTGGGGAATGAATAATGAAAAAATAATGGATTTTAAAAACTTCTTGAAGTTTTTTGCTGCATATTTCCTTCCGTTAATAATTTTTGCAATGTTTATTTCCATTATAAGTTGGTTTTTCAGCGGCTATTACAGCGAATTTACATACGGTATAAAATACATAGTAATTTTAGCAAATGTTTATTGCATTTTAATATTCTTTGGCGCCAATATTTTAGCTTGTTTAATTTGCAAACTTTTTACTAAAAATAAATTTTTAAACATAATTCCAAAAAGTATAAAATATCTCATTAATAACCCTCTAAAATTTTTTATTGTTATATTATTGTGCACAGGTACAGCATTTCTTGCAAAAGACATTTGTCAATCAAAAACAATGCTTAAGGGAGATTTTGAACTTATCCAAAATACTAAACATCCAAGTACAATTAAAGCACTTATATACAATGACAATCAAATTATCAGATTTAGCCCTAATAACCATCTTGTTAATTTTGAATTAATTGACATAAAATCCAAGAAAATATTAAAAGATAAACTTTTAAATTTAGAGATTTTGGACGGTTATTTATACACTACATTTATTGATGAAAATAAAATTTTGATAATTGCGGCAAAAAGTAGCACGGGCTATAAAAACGGCAGAAATGTCCCGAAATATTTTAGTGCAGGAATTTTAGATATAAACAATTGTAATTTTGAAAGAATTAACAAAATTTTTGATTACGGAAAAAATCACAATTATGCAATTGCCTCCGCAGAAAATAACAGCGCCGTTTTAGTTAATACAGATGAAGTTTATCTTTTTGAAACAGAAAATGGGATGTACAAAAGTTTTAATAAAATAATGAACCTTAAAGAAGTTCATAGAAAACCAGAAATAATAAAGATAGGGCAAAATCAATTTATAATTTGCAGTTCAAAAAATATAGATGAAAACGAAACATTTTTAAACATTGAATTAATTGATATTAAAAATAAAACAAGCAAAGTTGTTTACACAAAAAATATAACGAAGTTAAATAAAGATACATTTGAGGATGAATTTAAACTATATAAACATAAAAACAAATATTTTATACTAATTAGCGATAATAACGAGCGCTCGAGCAAAAGCACTTCAAGATATTTAATTACTGTGGATAAAAATTTTAAAGAGATTAAAACAAAAGAAATTGATTTAGGTAAATTTTTTAACAAAAAAGATATAGTTCAGCTTAAAAGCGGCAATTTTCTAATCTTTCATTCTTGGATAAGACCTGATAAAGACCCAAAAAGAATGTATATTTACAATATTGAAACAAATAAATTCTATCCTGTTAAGAAAAAATTAAATGTTGGTCAGAGCTCGCATATAGAAACACTTTTATTGAACAATGGAAATATATTGTTATTCAGCTGCAATTTTAATGAAAATTATGAAAAAATAAAGCTTTTCAAACCGGACAATTATTAATTGTAACAAAATATTACAAAAACTTCATGTTTTGCAATTTTCCATTGTATATATACTTTATATAATTAGGAGATACGAGTATATAAGAGGACGACCAGAGCATGTTAAATGCAGCATCAAGCACCGAAAACAATAAAACGGGCAACGGACGCTATACACCTCTTCGAAAAAGAGGCAAAAATGAGCGGGAAGAAAAACATTTTGATTGTACAGACTTAATGGGTACATTAAATGCAATTGATGATAAAAATATACGAATCATCTTTAAGCAGGCAAAAGACCCTGTTGAACTTGCATTTGACCATATCAACAAACAGCCTTTAAAAAAGATTGCAACAGATGCAATTAAAGACAGCGTGAGCGATATCAAAATGGGTTTTGAAGATTTTAAAGAATCCGCAACGGATTTTAGTTCTCTGAAAGATTCTTTTACGGATTTCTTTAGCTTTGTAGGGCGAATATTCACAACAAATGAAGAATTTGTCCCCGAAGTTGTATAAATTATAGTTCCCCAAATATTCTGTAATTAAGGTTATAAGTTTAATTGAAAACAGACTTTCCAAAAATCAAGGAAAGTCTGTTTTAATGTTTTATTCAAGCATTTGCTCCGTCAATAAGAAAGAACTTATAAACTAAGCATTAGCGCCTGATTTTGCAACGATTTCAGATTCAACATTTGAAGGAACCTGTTCGTATTTAGCAAATTCCATAGAGAATGTGCCGCGGCCTTGAGTGTTTGATCTCAAATCAGTTGCATAACCAAACATATTAGCAAGAGGAACAACCGCTCTTACAATAACGTTTCCGGTGTTACCCTGAGGTTCCTGACCTTCGATACGGCCTCTTCTTCTTGAAATATCACCGATGATTGTACCTGTAAATTCATCAGGAATTTCAATTTCAACCTTCATCATAGGTTCTAAGATGCAAGGTCTTGCTTTTTTACAGCCGTCTTTAATTGCCATAGAACCTGCGATTTTGAATGCCATTTCTGAAGAGTCAACTTCGTGGTAAGAACCGTCATAAAGTTCAACTTTAACGTCAATCATCGGGAAGCCTGCCATAATACCGCCTTCAAGGGCTTCTTCCATACCTTTTCTTGCCGGTTCAATATATTCTCTGGGGATTGCACCGCCCACAATTTTGTTTTCAAATACAAATCCTGCATTTTCTTCAGCCGGTGAAATTCTAACTTTAACGTGGCCGTATTGACCTTTACCACCTGACTGACGGATAAATTTAGAATCCTGATCGGCATTTCCTCTGATTGTTTCACGGTATGCAACCTGCGGTTTACCAACATTTGCTTCTACTTTAAATTCACGAAGCATACGGTCAACAATAATATCGAGGTGAAGTTCGCCCATACCTGAAATAATTGTTTGTCCTGTTTCGGTATCGGTTTTAACCTGGAATGACGGATCCTCTTCCGCAAGTTTTTGTAATGCAATACCCATTTTATCCTGGTCAGCTTTTGTTTTAGGTTCAATAGCAACTGAAATTACAGGAGTCGGGAAGCTCATTTTTTCAAGAACGATAGGAGATTTTTCATCGCATAAAGTATCCCCTGTTGTTGTATCTTTTAAGCCAACGGCCGCACAGATATCGCCTGCGCATACTTCCTGAATTTCGTTTCTTTGATCGGCATACATTTGAACCAATCTTGAAATTCTTTCTTTTTTGCCGCTTGTAGAGTTTAATACGTAAGAACCTGAGGTTAACTTACCTGAATAAACTCTCATAAATGTTAAACGTCCTACAAACGGATCTGTCATAACTTTAAATGCTAAAGCCGCAAACGGTTCATCATCTGAAGAGTGACGTTCAGTCCTGCTTCCGTCTTCAAGTTCGCCTTCAATAGCTTTAACATCCAACGGAGAAGGCATTAATTCAACGATTGAATCCAGCAATAATTGAACACCTTTGTTTTTAAATGCCGTACCGCAGGTAACGGGAACAATTTTGTTGTTGCAAACTGCTTTTCTGAGGCCTGCTTTTAATTCTTCAACCGTGATAGATTCAGGATCTTCAAAGAATTTTTCCATCAATGTATCATCTTCTGCAGCAATTGCTTCAACAAGCTCATCTCTGTATTTTTTAGCTTCTTCAAGCATATCGGCAGGGATATCTTCTTCTTTAATATCTGTTCCCAAATCGTTTGTATAAATTTCAGCTTTCATTGTGAATAAATCAATTAAGCCTGTAAATTTATCTTCAGCACCGATAGGAAGTCTGATAGGAAATGCGGGAGCACCTAGTCTGTTTTTGATTTGGTCAACTACACGATAGAAATCAGCACCTGTTCTGTCCATTTTGTTAACAAATACCATTCTCGGAACTTCGTATCTGTTAGCCTGTCTCCAAACGGTTTCAGATTGTGATTGAACACCGCCGACCGCGCAAAATACTGCTACAACACCGTCTAATACACGGAGTGAACGTTCAACTTCAATAGTAAAGTCAACGTGCCCGGGGGTGTCGATTACGTTAATCTGGTGTCCTTTCCATTCAGCGGTAACTGCAGCTGATTGGATTGTGATACCTCTTTCTCTTTCCTGATCCATAAAGTCGGTTACGGCAGCACCGTCGTGCACTTCGCCGATTTTATGTGTTTTACCTGTATAAAATAAGATACGCTCTGTTGTAGTGGTTTTACCGGCATCAATGTGAGCCGCAATACCGATGTTTCTTATTTTTTCCAAAGGTGTTTTTCTTGCCATGGCTTATTTTTCCTTTTCTTAAATAAAAATAATACTTATCTTATTTCTATTCTCACATAAAAATACTCGTTGACAAGAAAACATTTATACTTCTTAATAGAACAAAATTTATATAATTTAATATAATTATTCTGAAACTCTGGGGTCAGAAATTATAATTTTTTTAATTTTTGTATCAAAAGTAATGTCAATTGTAGTGTTATCAAGATTTTCCAAATTACAGCCGATTAATTCCAATAATGCGGGCGGAATTGTTACACTGTATGATTTGCTGCCTTTTGAATTTTGTGATTTAACTAATTTCTTTCTCATTATATCTATATATTATCGATAAATTATTTTATTAGCTAATTATTAAAAATGACTAAATAATTTTATAACCATGTTGAAATTAATAATATAAAATTGTATAATGATTTGGCAACTTTAAAAATTGCCCAAACGGGTAAAGTTTGCATTAAGTCAAAACTAATCACCTTGAAAATATGAAAGGAACAAAATGCACAAAACAAATATTACAAATGCTCGGCACGATAAACCGTCCGCATGTCAAAAAACAGCATTTTCCCTGGTTGAAATGCTTATGGCGCTTCTTGTCGCTTCATTGCTTCTTGCAGCGCTTGCTCCCGTTATGACCCGCCGTATGACTGATAATGTTACAATTTCAGGCACAGGGGGAGCGTTTATCCCGAAAGTATACTGTGCCTATGTAAATAACGGCTCAAGCCTCATTAAAAAAGAAACCCCCGAAGAAGGCTGCGCTGTACCTGATAATACATACAGTGCAAATATTATTATGGCAAGCGGCGGGGGAGGCGGCGGGGGTGCCGCAGAAGCTTCAAACGGCACTCTTGATTACACGCTGATGCCCGCATACACAGGCGGAAGCGGCGCAAATACAACAGGCGGCGGTTCTGTTCAAAGTACCAAATTTTCTAAAGCAAGCCATACTATGTGGGTTTACCTTGTTGGCGGCGGCTCCGGCGGGGGAGGCGGCAACGGAAAGGTAGGCACTGCCCCGAATAAAACAAACTGCAAAGTTCTCGGTTCAACAGGAACGGATACTGACGGACACAGAGACTGGGCAACATATGACGGCATCGGGTTATGTGTTACCAAATTTAATCAAAAAGTAGGTACTAACGGCACAAACGGCTGTTGGAACAATTACACAAACAGCACATGTAGCGATACAAGTACAAATTATCCTTATGTATACAGCGGTTGTAAAAGATGGGGGTGCATACATTCTGCAGCCGTCATTGCCTGCGAAAATCTAAAATCTTCAACAGGAAGCAATTGGAGATTACCCACAATGGATGAGCTTTCTAAATGGAATAATATAAACGTATGGAAAACAATTGCACTGTGTGATTATTATAAAGATTTTGGCCTTGCTGCATGCTCTCCAAGCAGCGCCACCGTTTACAAAGGTTTAAATGCAGATACTTATGAAGTATGGTCATCAGATAAAACAAGTTATTATTATCTTCAAAAATCAAATTGGATAAAATATGATAGTACAAAATGGAGTTATACCAGCGGAACTTTTGATGAACAGCCAAGTTCCGTTCGTTGTGTTCTTTCAGACACCTACGACCGCTATACAGGAGGCGGAGGCGCTTCGGGGCTCTTTGCAAAACTTAAAGTACCGTCCGCCGTCTTAATCAAAGCAACAGAACAAGGAGATGCCACCCTGAAAACCTTTGCGGGAAACGGCGGAAAAGGCGGCAGTCCGAAAAATACCGGCGGCGGAGTTGCAGGCACGCATTCTTACGCCGAAATACTTGATTCAAATAATAATACCGTCTGGCGCGTCACAATCCCCGGTGCCTTAAGCGGGGGCGGAGGTGCAGATACAACATATGCAGGCAAAGGCGGAAAAACAGCTTCATTAAACAGCTGTAAATATTTGGATATTACAAACCCTGAATATACAACGGAAAAAAATATAAGCTGCGCCGATTTGCCCAATGCAGTATTTAATATCGGTGAAAACGGCGGAGGCGGCAATATAGGCATATCATATGCAAGCACAGGTTATGGTGCACGCGCCGCTTGGGGCGACGGTTCATTACAAGGCTCAAGAATTTATCCCCAATCAGGCGAAAGCAGTGATTTAATAAACGGAACAGATGCAATAATTGCGGGAGGCGGAGGCTCGGGCGGAAACTGCCATTACGACAAAGGCACGCTCACCTGCGGAAAAGGAGGAGACGGCGCAGGCGGAAGAATATATGCAACACATAGAGTAAGCTTTCCGGGTGCAGGAGGCGGCGGGGGAGCCGCAGGAACCGTTGCACATATTAAAGGAGTACAGGTGCGCCCCGGTGATTATTTTAAAATTCAGGTAGGACATGGCGGAAACGGCGGAAATATAGGCACTAAAGGCGCAGATGGCGGAAATTCATGCGTTGAATTAACAAGGAACGATAAAATGATTACAAAATTTGAAATACTCGGCGGAGGAGGAGGTGAAGGTGCGCTAAAAGGCAGCCCCGATACCAACACACAGCCGATTGCAGGCAAAGCGGGAGAAGGAAGCCGAATTGCAAGCGGCACAACTATCCCTAATAATGAATATTTCCCGAAAAAAGTTGATGATACAAAAGGAAGCGAGGGTATTACAAGCTCTGATTATATTTCAGCATACGGCGGAAACGGCGGAATTAACCCCGTAATTTCTCCTCTTGCGCATACTGACGGCACAATGAACGGAAAACCCTGCGGAGGTTTAAATGCAAACGATATTAAAATTAACGAAAATACAAAATGGGAATGTACTTCAACTTCAATCATTCCGCTAAATTTAACCCGTGCATTAAATGATGTTTTGATTTCAGACACTGTAATAAGCGACATAATACAAAATTTTGCACCCGGAGCCACAGGCGGTGGCGGAGGCGGATGGAAAAGCGGCGCAGCCCCCGAAGCCTCAGGAGGTGCAAAGGGTATGGGCGGATATGCATTCATATATTTTGGCGACTGGAGCCAAAATCAAACACCTTAATAAAATTTTAGATGAACAACTTTTCAATCGGCGCGTTTTGTAACCTACGCGCCGTTTTTTTCCTATAAATTTTATCCGCACAATAATCTAAAAAAAATACTTCATTTCTACCCCGAAAAATTCAGCAAGTTTGTATAGGGTTTTAATGTTAATGGGGTGTTTGCCGTTTTCAATATTTGAAAGGTGATCTCTTGAAATTTCAACTTCAAATGCAACTGCTTCCTGAGAGAGTTCTTTTTCAAGCCTTAAGTGTTTTAATCGTCTGCCTATTTCATTCTGTAGTGCTTTAATGCCCATATAAAAATTTTAGAATGCAAGTAATCTTTTATCTGTCGAATATTTTCTACAAAATATGGCTAATTTTCTTTACCCACATGGGTTTACATGTTTTAAAATTTATAATAGAATAATGGCGGAAGGAGAAAAACATGACAAAAAATAAAACAACATATCATTATCGGGCTGAATATATTAACAATAACGTGTTCAAAACAGCATTTTCCCTGGTTGAAATGCTTATGGCGCTTCTTGTCGCTTCATTGCTTCTTGCAGCGCTTGCTCCCGTTATGACCCGCCGCATGGCAGATCATGAACTAAAAGTAATGAGCGAATCTTCAAACTATGAAAAAGACAATATAATTACAATATTTACGGATGCGGCGGAACCGCAGATATTTAATATTCCAAACGATACAAATAAAATAACGTTTACCATGATGGGCGGAGGCGGAGCAGGAGGAGACGCTCTTTACGGAAGCAAAACATTTACAACATCTCAAGCTTTTACCGTGCCTAAAGATGTAACTAAACTCCGCGTATTTATGGTAGGCGGGGGCGGGGGCGGAGCCTCAGGCGGAAGAGAGAAAACTTTAGCATATGCCGATATTCCTGCTTTAAATAATGCTGAAGGAGAAATATTAACTGCAGGAAGTTATACATTTGCAAACAGCATTACGCCTCCTGATAGTTATAAAACACCCGCTCTTGATACAAAATGCAGTACTTCAAATATTTCAAGCAATTGGACTATTGTATCCAATAATACAACAATTGCTCCTAATGCTAAATTTAGCAAGTTTCTTGATGATATAAATATAACATTAAGTAAGGTAACCGCATGCGGGGGCGGAGGAGGTAACGGTGGCGGAGGTGAAGCTTTAGGAGGTTCAGGCGGGTATATAAATAACACTAGTTTAAATAATACGACTGTAGCCTCCAATATTTCATTGGGAATTGGTGCTGGTGGTGCTAATGCAAGTAATAATTATTGCGGTAGCGGTACTTTAAATGTAACCAAATATTCTTCTGGTGGTGCAGGCGGGGTAGGTTTTACAGGATTAAACGGTCAAGCTGGCGGACAAGGTTGGAGTAAATGGACAACTGGCTGTTGTACTGATAGCGGGGGCGGCGGAGGCGGAGGCGGAGCAACAGGCGGAAGTATTTCCGGTAATATTATTTTTCAAATTTCCGGTGGTGGGGGTGGTGGTGGCTTTGTACATGGCAACCGTAGTAATACAGGTGCATTCGGCCAAGGCGGCACAGGTGGTCGTGGTGGTGGTTCATCAGCAGGATTAGGGGGAGGTGGAGCTTATATGAGTGGCACTACACGTCGTGTTGGTTCTGGTGCAAGTGGTTATGCTGCAGGTGTAGCTGGTGGCAATTCCAGCGAGTTTAACAGCTACGGCGGCGGAGGTGGCGGGGGCATCGGCGGCATAGGAGGTGGAAGAGGCAGCCTTAACTCTATCTTTGGTGCCAATAACTGTAACGGAGGCAAACCCGGTGCTATCCATTTATGGTATTCTGCAGCAAAAGTGTCTAACGGTCTTAAATGCGAATATTATATCCCGTCTAACGGGGGCGGGGGCGGCGGTGCAGGCCAGATAACCGTAAATGAAATAGCCGTAACCCCTAATGAAACCTTATATTTTGAAATAGGTAAAGGCGGTGCCGTACAAAATACGGCAGGTGCAAACGGTAATACAGGCGGAGCTACACATATAAGAAGAGGAAATACCGTATCAAGCCCTTCAATTATATCCGCGGCAGGAGGATACAGCGGAGAATACTCAAGTTCATCAGCTGCAGCTTCAACAGGGGGCGGATACAGAAACCCCAATATCGGAACAAACTGGACGGGGGTTGATTACAGAATAAATAATTCTCAAGCACAGGGAGGCGACGGCTATCTTGCATCTGATTCGGCAAATATAGGATACGGCGGAGGAGGAGGCTCTTCCCAAAATATAAAAGGGGAAGTATTACAGGGCGGATACGGCGGAAATTCCATCAAAAACGGCGGTACGCCCAATGCTGTATATTACGGTGCAGGCGGGGGCGGCGGCTCGGGCTCTCAAACAAACGGAGACAGTACCTACGGCACAGGAGCGGCAGGAGCTTCAGGTATGATATACATTGAATGGGGCGGCACAAACGGCGGGGGCGGAACAGCAGGCGAATTCACGCAAAAAATATTAACAAATTTTGACGGAACTGACAGAAAAATGACTATAAACATAGGAAAGGGCGGAGAAGGCTCAAACGGCGGAGATACCACAATAACCGTTAAATCAGGCGGTAAAAATGTAACACTTACTGCAAAAGGCGGAATAAAAGGCAAAACAGGAAATGTTAACCCAGGCGATCATGGGGATGAAACAAAATATCCTGAAAGCTACAGTGAAATTTATAAAGAATTTGTTCAATCAAATATGAATATCGTGCTGGGGCAGAAAGGAGCGAATGACTATGGCGGTATGGGCGGATACCTTGCCTGTGTATACAATTCAAAAGATGAAAACGGAAATACCGCCTGTACTCAAAGCATTAAAGCAAATGACGGGGTGGAAATTACGGCAGGGCCAGTGCGCCCCGGGTGCGGAGGAAGCAGTATTACGGCTCCTTTATATGAAAGTATATGTATACCGTATTCCACATCCGCCAACCCTGCAGGAGGTAACGGCATATTCGGAGGCGGAGGCGGAGGCGGCGCCGTGCTCGATAAAACCGGAGGCAAGGGCGGAAAAGGCGGTGACGGTTTTGTAATATTGGAATATAAGAGCGTATTATAATTCTTATGCTATTAAGACAGCTCAAACGGTATAATAACAAATTTTAGATGAACAACTTTTCAATAAGGGCGCATTTGTAACCTTTGCGCCCGTTTTTTTTGCGCAATTATTGTTTATTTGACGTTTTTATAAATATAAAAAATCATTTTATGAATACAATATCTGCAAAAAGTTATATCTGTCAAAATACGGTATTTGGCAATAAAAATACCGTAAATTATAATGAAATTAATCATAAAAATATACACCAAACCGCTGAAATACCTGCAAAAGCTGATGACATTGGTTTTATTGAGGGTGCTAAACTTTTTGGTTCAGGGCTTGCAGGAAGAATAAAAGAACTTTTTGAAATATATAAAGAAAACCCGCTTACACTTATTGGGCGTATAGGAATAACAGCATTGCCGTTTTTAGGCGGAAAATTGCTTAAAATACCAAATAAAGTAACTGCAGGAATATTGACTATCGGATGCAGCGTTGTAAGTATTCATAATGCAGCAATACATACAAAACAAGCATTGCAACATTCTAAAGAAGACAAAGAAATACTAAAAGACGATATAAAACAACTTGGTGCAGACAGTCTTGATTTAGCCTTTTCTCTCCCATTTTTACCACATTCACTCAAAGGCTTTAAAAAAGGTGCTTCACCGCTAAATACAGGCGGGATAATGCTTGAAACACTTAAAAATTCAGTTCCTGTCTCAAGCCTTATGAAAGCATTCGAACATTATGATTTTCTATATGCAGTAAAAATGCTCAATATAGATGATAAATCAAAAGAAAAACTCTTGGAGCTTGAAAATGTAAACTATGGAGATTTTATTAAAAAATCTTATGAAATAATAACTGACGGTGTCGGTTTAGACAGGGTAAAACCCGAACTTATAATAATAAATGATGAAAATATGTCGGGTTCAGGCGGAGAATGCGGGGTAGATAAAGAAACCGGAGATGATTTTATAAAATTTAACTCAGCTTCAATAAAAAACTATTCGAAAGCTTCACTTGTAAATATAGTAAGACATGAAGTACGTCATGCAGAACAGGAACTGGCATTGTATACGCACCATGATCCGTTTACAATGATACAGGCTTTAGCCATACAGGATGGTACATATCGTTCCGAAAAAGCATGCAAGAAATATAGAAATGCTTACGGGATAAGAAAACAAAGCAGAGAAAATGATGAATTTGTAAAAAAACTGCTTGAAGGAATGAAATATTATACAAATCAAGAAGAGCAAAGAATACTGATGAGTAAATCCGACAAAGAAGATAAGGAAATTAAAAAATATATTGCAGAAAAATATATGAAAAATTTTGCCGAACAAGATGCATATGAAACATGGCATACAATATTAAATGATTATTTTAAAATGAAATCCCATTAATCATTTATCAAATCAGGGCGCCTTACCCTTGTCCTTAAAATCTGCTGTTCTTTCCTGAATTTTGCAATTTCCGCATGGTTTCCGTTTAATAGAACCTCGGGCACTTTCATTCCCCTGTATTCCTGCGGTCTTGTATACTGCGGGTGTTCAAGCCTTCCTTCAAGCTCATCCGAGAAACTGTCATTTAATGAAGATTCTTCTTTATTTAAAAACCCCTCAAGATGCCTTGAAACACTGTCCATAATGCAGAGTGCACCAAGTTCTCCGCCCGTTAAAACATAATCCCCGAGAGAAATTTCTCTGGGTTTTAACCCGAGACGTATCCTCTCATCAAAGCCTTCATATCTGCCGCAAAGCAGTATAAGCTGTTCCTTGGAGGATAATTCCTTTGCAATTTTTTGATTATAGGGTTCTCCCTGCGGAGTAAGCATTATAAATTCAGAATTTTCAAGTCTTTCAATGCTCTCATATGCCTCAAACACAGGCGGAGCCATTAACACCATGCCTGATGACCCTCCGTAAGGCGTATCATCAACATGCCTGTGTTTATCATGCGTAAAATTTCTGGGGTTAACTGTATTTACGCTTATTATACCTTTTTCAGCTCCTCTTTTCATAATTGAATAAGAGCAATAATCTTTTATAATATCGGGAAACAAGGTTATAACGTCGTACCGCATACTATAAAAGTCCTTCTATGGGTTTAATTACAACCTTTTTCTTTGCAATATCCACAACAGGGACAATCTCCCGTGCAAAAGGAATTAAAATTTCTTTATCTTCGCCGCCGGCAGGCTTTATGCATAAAATATCGTTCCCGTTAGATGTCTTTACATCAGCAATAATCCCTATTAAATCATCATTGTTATCAAAAGCGTTTAATCCGATTAAATCTTCAATCAAAAACTCGTCTTCATCGAGCGAATTTTTTGCTTCATTTTTATCAATATAGATATTTGAGCCCTTGTATGGCAAAAGTTCATCTATTGAGTTAATTTCTTTAAACTTTATAAGTGCAAAATTTTTATGGAAATTAACCTTCTGGACGGTAAAAGATTCTTTTTTCCCCTCGCGGGAAAGAAAAACTTTTTTTAAATTTGCAATAATCTCGGAATTGGAATACCCCGCTTTTGCAATGCCCTGTATTCCGTGAAAATTTAAAATTTTGCCTACTGAAATAATATCTTCCATAATTATTTTATCTTTGTAAGATTGGCTTTTCTAATCCTTACATTTTCAGGGGTCACTTCAACAAGTTCATCTTCCGCAATATATTCAAGACAATCTTCAAGCGACATAAGCCTTGGTGCCTGCAATGTCACCATAACATCGGCAGTTGCACTTCTCATATTTGTTAATTTCTTTGTCTTGCAGATGTTTACTGCTATATCCTGCGGTCTGTTGCATTCACCGATTATCATTCCCTTGTATACTTTTGTTTTCGGAGTTACGAAGAACACGCCCCTGTCTTCAAACTGATGAAGCGCATAAGGAATAGCTTCGCCTTCTTCAAAAGAAATTAAAGAGCCGTTTCTGGGTTTGCTTATTTCGCCTGCGTAAACATCGTATTTTTCAAAGGTGTGATACATAATACCTTCACCCTTTGTCATTCTGATAAATTCGGAGCGGAATCCTATTAAACCGCGTGCAGGAATAATAAAATCAATATTATTTCTTTTAACTCCCGATTCCATATTTTGCATTTGGGCTTTTCTTTGGGATAATTTTTCAATAACCGAACCCGTAAATTCTTCAGGAACATCTACAATCAGGTTTTCATAAGGTTCAAGTAATTCGCCGGATTCATCTCTTTTAAAGATAACCTCAGGTTTTGAAACCTGAAATTCATACCCTTCGCGCCTCATGGTTTCAATTAAAATTCCAAGATGCAGTTCACCCCTGCCTGAAACTCTGAAAACATCCGTTGAATCAGTATCTTCAACCCTTAAAGAAACATTTTTTTCAAGTTCATAATAAAGTCTTTTTCTTAACTGGCGGCTTGTTACAAACTTTCCTTCAGTACCTGCAAAAGGTGAATTATTAATGCTGAAATTCATCTGCAGTGTGGGTTCATCCACATGTATTAGGGGTAATGCAACAGGATTTACAACGGCAGAAAGCGTTTCGCCGATTTGAATGTCTGAAAAACCTGCAACGCCTACAATATCGCCAGATTCTGCTTCCCGTGTTTCAACACGGCCTAAATCTTTAAATTCAAATAATTTAACGATTTTCCCTTTTTCATATGAACCGTCTGTTTTAATCAGGGTAACATTTTCACCTGATTTCATTTTACCGTTTATAATGCGCCCGATTGCAATTCTTCCTACATAATCATTGTAATCAAGCGTTGTTGCCTGAAATTGAAGTGTAGCTTCATCATCCCCGACAGGCGGTTTGATATTTTCTAAAATACAATCCAATAAAGGAATAATATCCTTGTTTTCATCAGTTAATTCTTTTTTGGCAAATTTCTGCAGAGAGCTTGCATATATTATCGGAAAATCAATTAATTCTTCATTATCCGTAAGTTCCGTAAACAGGTCAAAGACCTTATCAATCGTACCATTCGGGTCTGCACCCTGTTTATCGATTTTATTTACAACAACAATAATCTTTAACCCTAATTCAAGCGCCTTTGATAACACAAATCTTGTCTGCGGCATTGGACCTTCCTGAGCATCCACAATAAGCAAAGCACCGTCTACCATACCTAAAACTCGCTCTACTTCTCCGCCGAAATCTGCGTGCCCGGGGGTATCCACAACGTTGATTTTCACACCTTTGTAATCAACCGAAATATTCTTTGAAAGTATTGTAATGCCACGCTCTTTTTCAATATCGTTATTGTCTAAAACGCGAACACCCGCTTCCTGATGTTCTTTAAAAACTCCTGTCTGCTGCAAAATGCAGTCTACAAGGGTTGTTTTACCGTGGTCAACGTGAGCAATTATTGCTATATTTCTGATATTTTTCTTTTTCATTGTTGTTAATTTCCGATTTTTAATATTCTATACTTTGGCTACAAAAAAATTCTACAACAAACAAAACAAGAAAATGATAAATTTTATAAAGATAAAGAATTAAACTCACGGACAGTTTCACCGTTTTTATCATAAACGCTCATATAGGATATACTTTTAAGCACCGGCGAGCATTCATGCATATTAAATATTATCTTTGTATCAGGCTTTCCTTGCCTGCCGTCTTCCGCCATTTCAAGCATTTGTCTGTCTCTTTCGGCAAGAATATTCTCGCGGCAATGCTTCATTCTTGTATAAACAGCTATCTTTTTTCTTTGTGATATATCATCATAAGAAAGTCTGTCTTTAAAGCCTTCTTCCATAGCTTCAATTTCAAGCCTTGCCTTTTTATTCAATTCGTCAGCCTTTTTAGCTTCTTTACCTGTAAAAACATAAATTTCCCCGTTTATTCTTTTTGTAATCATTCCTGTTTTTCTTGTATAATCACCAATTTGAGCACGGAGAAAATCTCTTATTTTGCCTGCGTTTTCCTTATCAAAAGTTGTAAAGCTTTTATTATCTATGGTATTAATAACATTTTTTGTTGCAGGATCAATATTAGTTCCCGTTTTATCATAAAAATTTGTATCAGATTCTACTCTTATCGCTCTGCCAAAAGATATTTTCATTTCAAGCCTTTCTTAACTTTTTCCTACAAAACACATAAATATTATTATTTGCCCCCAAATTTATTTTTAATGTAAAATAAAGATAATTTATACGAGGAGGGCTTAACCGATGGAAATGGATATTATAAAAAAAGCAGACCCTATTGTGGCTGAATTTATTGAAAAGGAATTAAAAAGACAGCAGAATACAATTGAGCTTATAGCAAGCGAAAATTTCACATCAGAAGCCGTTATGGCAGCTCAAGGCAGTGTTTTAACAAATAAATACGCCGAAGGAAAGCCCTACAAAAGATTTTATAACGGCTGTGAAAATGTAGATAAAATTGAAGAGCTCGCACAGCAAAGATGCTGTGAATTATTCGGCTGCGACCATGCTAACGTTCAGCCTCATTCGGGTGCTCAAGCCAATATGGCGGTATTTTTATATGCCCTGAAACAGGGTGATACCGTTATGGGCATGGATTTATCAAACGGCGGACACTTAACCCATGGCTCACCGGTTAATTTTTCAGGATTATATTTTAACATTGTAAGCTACGGAATTAATGAAAACGGCGAAATTAACTATGATGAACTGGAAAAGCTCGCGCTTGAAAACAAACCGAAATTAATCATTGCAGGTGCTTCAAACTATTCTAAAGTAATTGATTTTAAAAGATTTAAAGAAATAGCGGATAAGGTTGGTGCATACTTAATGGCAGATATTGCACACATTGCAGCCCTTGTTGCAACGGGCGAACACCCGAGCCCCGTACCATACGCGGATTTTGTAACCACAACCACCCATAAAACCTTAAGAGGTCCGAGAGGCGGTATAATTATGTGTAAAGAAGAACACGCACAGGGCATTGATAAAGCTGTATTCCCCGGAATTCAAGGCGGCCCCCTTGAGCATGTAATCGCGGCAAAAGCAATTGCCTTAAAAGAAGCGCTTTCACCCGAATTTAAAGAATATACAAAACAAATTATCAAAAACGCAAAAACTTTATGCAAAACCCTTATGGCAGAAGGGATTGATATAGTAGGGTCAGATACACAAAACCACCTTATGACAGTGGATTTGCGCAGACTTGATAAAACGGGAAAAGATATCGCAAATGAACTTGAAGAAGTAGGTATCACCGCAAATAAAAATACCGTTCCAAATGACCCCAAAAGTCCTTTTGTAACTTCAGGCGTAAGAATAGGCGTTCCTGCCGCAACAACGCGCGGATTTAAAGAAAATGAAATGGTGGAAATAGGCAAAATTATCGCAGATACAATAAAAGGAACCGATACAAAAGAAAATTTAAGAAAAAGAACAATGGCACTTTGTGAAAAATTTCCTTTATATCCTAATATTTCATGCTAAAATCAAAACGTAAAACCATAAGGAATACCATATGATTAAACTTACACAGGCACAAATTACAGGAGCAATCATAGCCTATCTTATAGGGGTTTTTATCGTTCCCATAGTAATTTATTTTTCAGATAAAGCAGGGCTTGTGGATGTACCCAATGAAAGAAAAATTCACCACGGCAAAATTTCCCGTCTCGGCGGAGTTGCAGTGTGGGTTTCCGTTATGCTTACCTTCCTTTCTCTGGTTTTATTAAGCTATTATCCTTCAGGACAGGGACTTTCAGGAATTATTGCAGGCGGTTCTTTAATGTTTCTCTTAGGTTTAATCGATGATATTTTCTGCCTTGATGCTAAATTTAAATTGTTTATTCAAGTTGCAATCGCAACTTTTGTAATAATTTTAGGGGTGAATATCGAAAGTATTTATATCCCTTTCCAAAATTCCCCGTATAATCATTTGGAACTCGGTTTCTGGTCTTATCCCATTACGCTTTTATGGATAGTGGGCATTTCAAACGCCATCAATTTTATAGACGGTATAGACGGACTCGCAGGAAGCGTTGTAACCATAAGCTCCTGTGCAATCGGCATTATAGCAATGGTTGTAGCCCCGTCATCCCCCATATCTGCACTTGTAGCCTTTATTTTACTCGGTGCGATGTTATCATTTTTAACATACAACTACAATCCTGCTAAAATTTTTATGGGTGATTCAGGCGCGCTTTTTGCAGGCTTTATGCTTGCAACCCTTTCTATAACGGGTATTGCAAAAACCTCAGGCCCTTTAATGTATCTGCCGCTTTTAATTCTTGCGGTTCCTATGCTTGATGTTGCCTATTCAAGCATAAGAAGAATTATGAAAGGACAAAGCCCGTTTGTAGCGGATTCCGAGCATATTCACCACAAATTGCTCCATGCGGGGCTCTCTCAGGATGTTGCGGTTTTAATACTGGCTTCAATCTCTTTTGCCTGCGCCATTATAGCAATTTTAATAGCAGGCTCGTTAAGCAAATATTACATTTTTGCTGTTGTTGTAGTAATAATTTTATTCATTCTGAACATCATCTCTAAATCCATTAAAAAACGGGGATAAACAATTATTTATTACAATACTCCGGCTAAGCCATACAAATTTTTAAACTATATCGCACTTATCAAATACATATAAATCTTTGTAAGAAGTTCCTTATTGCCCTTTACACTTGCAATCTTTTTATATATTTCGTCTTCAATTTCATTAGCATTGTTAAAATCAGGAAAAGAAAATAATTCATAGGGTTTTAAGCCAAAAACTTCCATTAATTTTCCAAAAGTTTCAGCCGAAGGCAAACTTTTTCCTGCCTCCAAATCAGACAAAGAACGGGGATTGATACCTATACATTCAGCCAAACGCTCTTGACTCAAGCCTTTAGAATTTCTTAAGGCAACAATTCTTTCGCCTAAAACTTTTTTAAATTCATTCCCGTTCAATATTTTCTCCCTATTTGAAAATATTAGTTTATAATCAAATAAAAAATAATGATGTAATGCACTTGACTTAATGGTGTATTACCTCGTATAATATATAGATAATTCCAGACAGTTTTTGAAGGAAGTGTGCTCAAACCAAAACTTCCTTCTTATTTTAGAAAGCAGGCTTTATGGATTTTATAAAAAAATATGATATAAATACTTCCTCAATAAAAATTGCAGAACTTTTTGAAATTGCAAATAAATATCAACTATATCAAAAATCCGCCAAAAATAAATTCCTGAAAATCATATACAAATTAGCACTGTTTTTGGCTAAATTCCTTGCACTTGCAGAACAGGAGAATAAAAAAGGGGATAAAACCCCCTTTTAATTAAATCTATTACGCCGTCCGACTTCTTTAAAACAATCCTAAGAATTTTTTCTTTCTGTAATTTGTTATTGTATCCGAACTTAAGCGCGTTCCTTTATCATAAGTTTTTACGGCGCTTAAATACGCTCTTGCCGTATCAATGCTTGTAAAGCAGGGTATACCGTACATTTCGGCAATTGTCCTTATTTGGAAGCCAGATGTCTGCGAATTTTTACCGAGTGTCGGCGTATTTAAAACAAAGCTCAAACGTCCTTCTTTCATACGTTTTTGGAGTTTATCCACCATAAATTTTTCAATCATTTTAGAGGGTACTCCGTTTTTCTCTAAAAATTTATGCGTACCCCATGTTGCCATAATGAAAAACCCTTGTGAATAAAGCTTTTTTACAATCTTTAGCGCAGGCTTTTTATAATGGTCATTCAATGAAACAAGCACTCTCTGTTTTCTTTGGTCGAATTTATATCCGCCCGCAATAAATGCCTTTAAAAGCGCTTTTTTATATGAATAATCAACCCCCAAAACTTCGCCTGTTGATTTCATTTCAGGTGCAAGCGCAGGGTCAATCCTGTTTAATTTCTGGAAGCTGAACACCGGCATTTTCACACATACAAGCTTGGATGTGCGGTATAAACCCGTTCCGTACCCCTGACTTTTTATTGATTTTCCTAAAATTGCATTAATTGCAATCTTTGTCATCGGAATACCCGTAACTTTTGACATAATGGGCACCGTGCGTGAAGCCCTCGGGTTTACTTCAATTACATAAACCGTATCGTCTTTTATTATGAATTGAATATTCATTAAGCCTATAATATTAACCTTTTTGGCGATTTTTTTAGCATATTCAACAAGCTTTTTCTCCTGATTTTTTGTAATATTGCGGGAAGGATAAATGCTCATAGAATCGCCGGAATGCACCCCTGCGCGCTCTATATGTTCGCAAATACCGGGAATCAAAACATCCTTGCCGTCTGAAATAGCATCCAATTCTACTTCTAAGCCTTCAATATACTGGTCGATTAAAACGGGATGTTCGCCTGAAAATTTCAACGCCTCATTAATATATGTTAAAAGCTCATCGTCATTATACACCACCTGCATACCGCGCCCGCCTATAACATAGGAAGGACGTACAAGAACGGGATACCCGAGCTCTTTTGTGGCGCTCAGTGCTTCCGCCATTGTTTTTACGCCCTTGCCCTTCGGCTGCGGAATTTCAAGGTCAGACAGCAATTTTTCAAAAACCTTCCTGTCTTCAACCGCATCAATACTTTCTAAAGAAGTTCCGAGTATCTTAACCCCGTGTTTTGCAAGTTTCGGCGCAAGATTTATCGCCGTTTGCCCGCCAAATTGCACCATTACGCCATAAGGCTTTTCTTTTTTCACAATATTCATAACATTTTCAACATTCATAGGCTCAAAATAAAGCCTGCTTGCAATGTCAAAATCGGTTGAAAGTGTTTCGGGGTTTGAATTTACCATAACGGATTCATAACCGTTTTCTAAAATTGAACGCGCCGCATGCACCGAACAGTAGTCAAATTCTATCCCTTGCCCTATCCTGATAGGCCCTGAACCGAGCACCAGAATATTTTCCTTACCCGCAGACCCTTCGCTGTTGTGTTCTGTTTTAAATTCTTCAAGCTCGCAGGCTTCGCCGTATGTTGAATAAAAATATGGCGTTGAAGCATGAAATTCGCCCGCACAGGTGTCTACAATCCTGAATGCCGCAGGGTAATTGTATTTTTCAAGTTCTTCTTCGGATACTTTTGATATTGCAGAAATCTCGGAATTTAAATACCCGAAATCCTTTGCCTTCTTAAACAATTCTTCATCAAGAGGTTTTTGCTCAAGTTCAATTTCAAGATTTACAATATCTTTAATCTGATTTATAAACCACGGGTCAATTTTTGTAATTTCCCTGATTTTTTGAACATCAAAATTCCTCTTTAAAGCTTCGGATACCCTGAAAATCCTTCTGTCATCCTGAATATGAAGGTCACGGAGTAAATCCTCATTTGATAAATTTTCAAACTTGTAATGCAAAATACCCGTATGTTTATCTTCAAGCGATGCTACGGCCTTTTTAAAGCTGTTTTTAAACGTGCGCCCGATAGCCATAACTTCACCCGTAGCTTTCATTTTGGTACCAAGCATTCTATCACCCGTTGCAAATTTATCAAAAGGCCATTTCGGAATCTTTACCACAACATAATCAAGTGCAGGTTCAAATGCTGCAACGGTTTTACCTGTTATCGCATTTTTAATTTCAGAAAGCTCATACCCTACGGCAATTTTTGTTGTCACCTTTGCGATAGGATACCCCGTAGCTTTGGAAGCCAGCGCGGAAGAGCGGCTTACACGCGGGTTTACCTCAATTACATAATATTGATTAGTCTTTGTATCCAGTGCATACTGTACATTACAGCCCCCTTCAATTTTAAGCGCACGAATAATTTTTATCGCAGATGTCCTGAGCATTTGATATTCATTATTTGTAAGCGTTTGAGAAGGCGCTACAACAAAGCTGTCCCCTGTATGAATACCGATGGGATCAATATTTTCCATATTACAAATAATAATGCAGGTATCGTTAGAATCGCGCATAACCTCGTATTCCACCTCTTTAAAACCTGCAATGCTTTTTTCAACAAGCACCTGATTTATGGGCGATTGCTGTAATCCGGAGTGCACAATTTCCTCATACTCGGTTTCATTGGTTGCAATTCCGCCCCCTGAACCGCCCAAAGTAAAGGCAGGGCGGATAATTATAGGAAATCCGATTTTTTCGGCAAACTTTTTAGCATCTTCATAATTTGATACAATTTCAGAATCGGGAATGGGTTCATTTATTTCATTCATAAGGTTTTTGAACATTTCCCGATCTTCCGCCTTTTTGATTGATTCAATATTTGTACCCAAAAGACGAACGTTATATTCCGCTAAAACCCCTGCTTTATCAAGTTCGCAGGCTAAATTTAACCCCGTCTGCCCGCCAAGAGAAGCAATTATACCGTTTGGTCGTTCTTTTTTTATAATTGAAGTCAGGCTCTCAAGGGTCAAAGGCTCGATATAGACTTTATCTGCAATGTTTTCATCAGTCATAATCGTTGCAGGGTTTGAATTTACAAGTACAACTTCTATACTTTCTTCCTTTAATGCCCTGCAAGCCTGTACCCCTGCATAGTCAAATTCGGCCGCCTGTCCGATAACAATAGGCCCCGAACCTATTACAAGAACTTTTTTTATGCTAAAATCTTTTCCCATTATATTTTCCTTATAAATTTATTTTAAAACCTTATGTTTGAAAAATTTTTGCCGCAAATGCCGCCTTTAAAGCCCCGCCATTTCTTCGGCTTTGCGTATCGGCGCTTTCTTATACTCATGCATTTTTTGAACCCAGTCATCAAAAATCACGGCAGCATCTACAGGCCCCGGATTAGCTTCAGGATGGAATTGAACGGCTTCGATTTTTAAACTTTCCGATTTAAAACCTTCAAGCGTATCATCATTTAAATTTTTATACGTAACATCCATAATTTTGGTCAAACTGCCTGCATCAACCGCGTATCCGTGATTTTGCGATGTCATCATAACACGTTTTGTATGAAGATTTATAACAGGGTGGTTTGCCCCTCTGTGACCGTATTTCAGCTTGTAAGTTTTTGCGCCGAGCACAATGGATAAAAGCTGATACCCGAGACATATCCCAAAAATCGGTATTTTTCCTATTAAATTTTCAAGAGTTTTTATTTCCTCTGCGCATTCTGCAGGGTCTCCGGGGCCGTTTGATAAAAATACACAGTCGAAATTTCCTCTCAAAATTGTTTCACTGTCTGTATTTGCGGGGAAAACGGTGATTTTGCATCCCCGTCTTATAAGACTGTCGATTATTCCCGTCTTACAGCCATAATCAATGAGCGCCAGATTTATTTCACCCGCTTGGTTAATTTCGCGGACTTCTTTACTTGAAACCTCTAAAACTATATCCCTGTTTGGTTCATAGCTGTTCAACGCAGCCATTTTTTCCGATAAATTGTTATTATCCACATATTCTGTAGTTATAAGGCAGTTCATAACCCCTTTTTCCCTGATTTTTTTAGTCAAAAAGCGGGTATCAATGCCTTCTAACGCAATAATATTATGATTTTTAAGGTAGGTTGAAATATTTTGTCTGCTTTTATAGTGCGAATCGTTTTTGCAGGAGTTTTTTACAATAAACCCCCTGCAACGCGGGTTTTCAGATTCAAAATCATCATCATTTATCCCGTAATTGCCGATTTCAGGATAAGTCATTACTATTATTTGATTAGCATAAGACGGATCTGTCAAAATCTCCTGATACCCTACCATTGAAGTATTGAAAACGATTTCGCCAATTGATGTGCCTTCTGCCCCAAAGCTTTCGCCCGATAGAACAGTTCCATCCTCCAGTATTAACGTGCCTTGCATTTATATTTCTCCAATTTCATCATAAATCTTTTTCATAGCCTCAAGCGGGCTTTCTGCCTTGGTTACAGCCCTTCCGATAACAAGATAATCAGCGCCTTCATTTATTGCAAATTTAGGAGTTGCAAGGCGCTTCTGGTCATCTTTTGCGCTCCATTCGGGGCGGATTCCGGGACACAATACCTTAAAATCAGCACCGCAGGCTTCTTTTATTCTGCGTGCTTCAAGTGAAGATGCCACAACCCCTGTCATTCCTGCTTTTTTAGCAAGTTTAGCAAGACGGATTGCAAATTCCGAAACATCAGCTTTAATTTCAAATTCATCATCCATAACTTCCTGCGAAATGCTTGTTAACATAGTAACAGCAAGAATTACGGGCGCTTTTTTTCCAAGGGTTTCGCTTGCTTTTTTCGCTCCGCGCACGGCAGCTTCCATCATCTTTAAACCGCCTGTGGCGTGCACATTAAAGAAATTTGCACCTCTTAAAACCACATTTTCGCTGGCTTTTTCAACAGTATTTGGAATATCATGAAGTTTCACATCTAAAAAGAAATTTGAATTTTTCCCTGAAATGTAATTTATGACTTCATTTCCGTATTTTGTATAAAGCTGCAAACCTACTTTAAATGTACCGACATACGGATATAAGCTGTCTACAAGGTTTTTGGCTTCTTCAAGTTCTTCAACATCAAGCGCCAGAACGATTTTCTCTTTTATTTTTTCATTAATATTCATAGAACTCTTCCTTTTAATTCCATATTCTCATAAGGCGAAATCTTACATTTTGATTGAAATTCAGCCGATTTCACCACCCATTTTTCCTCTAAATCCACCTTTATTTCCCGCTTGTTTTCAATTCCTAAAATTCTTGCAGGATTGTAAGACATTTTTTCAATAATTTCATCTAAAGAAAGTACGTTAAGTGCAAGCGGGAAGGCTGTTTCAAGACCGACTATCCCGTTTGGCGAAGCCGAATACGGCGCCAGTTTTTCATCAACCGTATGCGGCGCATGATCTGTTGCGATTACATCAATGGTTCCGTCTTTCAAACACTCTATAACAGCCTGTCTGTCCGCTTCTTCCCCCAATGGAGGGTTCATTTTAAAGACCCCGTTTGACGTTACATCCTTTTTTGTCAAAGTAAAATAGTGAGGTGCTGTTTCACAGGTAAGCTTAAAGCCTTGAATCTTCGCCTTTTTAATAACATCAAGCGTGCTTTTTTTTGATATATGACAGAAATGCAGCTTCGGATTAGGACATAATCCTTCATTTGCCATATTCTGCACCGTTTTAAATACTTCAATCTGCCATATAGCTTCATTTGTTTCATCTTCAAGATGAGAAAGTATCAATTCACCTGACATTAGGGCGTTTTTAAACACACTTTTATCCAAAATCGGAAGCCCGTCATTCGAAAATGCAATAGCACCGGCATTTTTCAGGTTTTGAAAATGTACAAGTTCAGTAGTATCAAGATTTTTCGTCACTGCGGCAATCGGATAAACATCAATCATAGGGTTCTTTGATGTTTTTTCAAGCAAAAACCTTATCACATCAGGATTATCAGCAACAGGTTTAGTATTCGGCATAGCGCATAATGTACCGTAACCGCCCTTAATCCCGGCTGCCATACCTGTTTCAAGCGTTTCCTTCTGCTCAAATCCGGGTTCTCTTAAATGAGTGTGCATATCTATAAATGCAGGTATAGTCCTTATTTTAGACATTACACCCCCCTAAAATTGCCTCCAATACTGCCATTCTGGCAAAAACACCGTTGTGCGCCTGATTTAAAATTGTTTTTCCGATTTTTGAATCAATAAGCACGGAACTTAGCTCAACGTCGCGGTTTACAGGCCCGGGGTGCATTAAAAGACACCCGTCGGGCAGATTTTTCTCATTCACTTGAAAATTCTTAATATAATCTTCAAACTCAATTATACCTTGAATTCTCTCCTTTTGAATCCTTAAGGTCATTACTATATCCGCATCTTTAAGAGCTTCTTTCAAATTTTCGCACCACACAATATTTTTCAGGTTTTCATCCTTGAAATATTCAGGTGCGGCACACTTTATATTTACTCCAAACCTTGTTAAAAGCTCTATATTTGACTTTGCAACTCTTGAATGACGTATATCCCCAGCTATTACAAGGTTTAGACCGTTTAAATTCTTAAAATTTTCCTTTATTGTAACAAAATCAAGCAGTGCCTGCGTCGGATGAGCCGAAGCCCCTTCCCCGGCATTAATCAGAGCTATATTTTTAAAAAATTTTTTGCCGTTTTCAGCTTCCTTTATCGTCTTGTTTATAAGCCCCTCTTCGCTTGTACGGATAATGCACGCGTCAAATCCAATAGCGGCAAGGTTATTTAACGTATCAAAAAAATCTTCCCCTTTAGAAAGAGAAGATTTAGACGTTTCAAAATTATAAACACTTGTACCAAGCTTATTTAAAGCCATTTCAAATGAAAATTTTGTACGTGTGGAATTTTCAAAAAACATCAAGGCAGCATGTTTACCCGCGCAAGATAAGGGTTTTGCACCGTTTTTAATTTCAAGCGCACGTTCCGCAATTGCCTCAATCTCAGATGTTTCAAGGCTTTTAATATCAATCAGATGTTCTAATTTTAACGCTGAATTTGCCATTTTTTAAGCCCCGACTCTGCTTCCCGGTTTCACAACAGGAATATTTTCCTTACACATAGGGCAATTTGCCGGTTCATAAACAACAGGGTCAATTTTTAAAAGCGAATTAATTTTTAATTTATCATCCAACTTTCCCTGCGTCCTATCTACAATACAGCCCACTCCAACAACTTCAGGTTCAAATTCTTTAACGGCATCCATTGTTTCAAAAATCGTTCTTGCCGTTGTAATAACGTCTTCAATTATTACGATTTTCTCGCCCTTCTTCAAGCTGTATCCGCGTCTTAGCTGCATTACGCCGTCTTTTCTTTCAACAAATAAATTGCGTTTTTTAGCCTGTTTTGCAACTTCATACCCGAAAATTACCGCACCGATTGCAGGTGCTACAATTGTATCAAATTCAAGCCCTTCAAGCTTTTTTGCCAGTTCAATACCGATTTTTTCAACCAAATCAGGATATTGATAAAGTTTTGCACATTGAAAATAAGTATCCGAATGTAAACCGCTTGTGAGGCAAAAATGCCCGTGCAGTAAGCCGTCAGCTTCTATTAATAAATTCTTAACATCTATTTCGCTCATCTTCTAAGCTCCTCTTTTAAATTATTAAAATCTTTAAATCCTTGTACGGCAATAAATTCAGCCAGTTCATATACCAGTCTTTCAGCTATATCAGGGTTTGTAAAATTTTCCGTTCCGATTTGCACCGCATCTGCGCCTACCGCAACAAATTCCAGCAAATCTTTAAGGCATGAAATTCCCCCTAAACCAATAATAGGAAGGTTTACAGCCTCTTTAATCCTTTTTACCATAGAAAGCGCAACAGGTTTTACGCATCTTCCGCTTAAACCGCCCTGCACAAAAGATTTTGACACCTTCGTACCGTTAAAATTCAATTCCACCCCAAGACCCTTAAGCGTATTAATCGCTGAAATACAATCGGCACCGGCATTTTGAGCGGCAAGCGCCAATTCCTCAATATTTGTAACATTCGGAGTCAATTTTACAATCAAAAATCCGTTATATTTCTCTCTTATTCCTGAAATCAAGTCATAGAGACAGTTTTTATCGGTGCCAAATTCAAGACATCCGCTTTTCACATTTGGGCAGGATACATTTGTTTCAATTGCCGTAATTCCTTTATTTTCGCATATTTCAGCCAGCCGAACATAATCATCAACCGTTTTGCCCGCAATATTTAAAACAAAATTTATACCTTTTTCCTTTAATTTCGGCAATTTGTCGGATAAAAACGCTTCAATCCCGACATTTTCAAGCCCTATACGGTTAATCATGCCTGCTTCCGTTTCAAATATCCTTCTGCCTTCGTTTCCAGGGCGAACTTCAAGCGTAACCCCTTTAGTTACAATGGCACCGAGATTTTTAACATTTAAAAACGCATCAAATTCATCGCTGTAGCCGTATGTCCCTGATGCCGTCATAACGGGGTTTTTCATTTTAAATTTCTTAAAATCCACAGATAAATCAACAAACTGTCCTGCAGAATTTTTAAATTCGTCCGCTAATCTTCCCATATTACCTCCGCACCGTTAAATACAGGCCCGTCCGCACACACGGAAGCGTTTTTTACCCCTTCTTTACCGTTTAATTTAATTACACACCCTCTGCATACCCCGATTCCGCATGCCATAACCTTTTCCATTGCAATTTCAGCTTTTATGCCGTTTCTTTTTGCAATATCACAAACCATTTGAAGAACAATCTTCGGTCCGCAGGAATAAATAATTTCAGGCTTAAATTCATCAATAATATTTTGAATATTATCAAGAACGCTGCCGCCTATAACCGTTTTGTCAGAACCGTTTATAGCTTCTTCCTCATTTCTGAATCCTGATATTAAGAATGTTTCAGCCCCATTTTGCCGTAAAGTTTTATTAAGATAAAGCATGGGTGCAATTCCTATCCCTGCGCCGATTAAAAGTGCTTTTTCACCCGAATTTGCAAGGCTGAACGTGTTTCCGAGAGGAGCCAAATAATCAATAATATCGCCTGTTTTTAACGATTTTAAATAGTTTGTACCGTCTCCTTTTACTTTAAAAATAACGGTGATAACGCCTTTTGCAAAATCCGCCACACTGAAAGGACGGCGCAGCGTTTTATTCGGGATTAAAATTGATACAAACTGCCCGGGCAGAATACTCTCCAATTCGGTTGCAAACTGCATTTTAACCATGTCTTTAGCAACAGTTTCAATATTTAAAATTTTTCCTTTATGATTTTTTTTCATTTTTTCCTGCTATATTTAGATTTTACAAGCATTTCAGCCATAAAAAAAGAAAGGCAAAAACGCCTTTCTTTCTAATACTTTTTATATGAAAATGATTTTTCTAAAAATTTCCTTTTCATAGTAACGATTATACTTTAAAAAAACACTAAAAAATGCCATGTAAATAAATATTATGTAAACAATTGTAACAAACAAATTAAAAAACCTAATGTTTTTAGAGGAGTCTGCCGATAAGAATAACATAAGGAACAATGGAGAACAATAAAGAACAATGAGTATCAACGGACTAACAGCTTCATATAACGGCATTGATATCAACAATGTAAATAAAGTTACCGCTGATATCTTAGGTTCTCTTGAAAACAAAAGAGTTGACGTTTCAAAAGCCGATTTAACAAAATTCACAAGAACAACTCAAGGCGTAGACCTTTATTCAAGCAAAGTAAGCCTTGATGTTCAAAGACAAATCGCTATGACAAGCGCAGGCTTAATGAACAATGTAACCGCTCTTCAATCAGTGCAGGCTTTAAACGCTCAGGCGGCAGCTCAAATATACAATCCGAAAGCAATCGAAAGAAATGTTGAAGGCAAACTTCACGTTAATGCAAATGCTGAAATGGAAACATTTGAAGAAATCGGCAATATTGAAGCTTCTTTGAATGTTTTTGAAACACAGAAAGATAAAAAAGGCTCAAACCCCTTCTCTTTCAACCAATCTGCAAATGAAGAAAAAGAAGAAGAACATACACCTTTAAATCTTGTAGCATAAGACAGGGCGCCAATTTACAAACAGCCCTTTATAAAAGAATTACTATTCCTCTCTTTATTTCTCCTAATTTAACCGATTATATTCCTCCTATTTCAATTAAACCGCCTAAAAAGCGGTTTTTTATTTTGCAAATAATTACCCTTATACAGCCCGCCAAAACAATTGCAATTGTTTATAAAATTATGATAAAATTAGTTACCGTTATTATTGTAAGGCAATGTATAATATGGCATTTGAAAAACCGAAAAACCCGAAAGACAGGCTCATTCTGGCTTTAGATGTGGATGATTTTAACGAAGCAAAAAAGCTTGTACGTGAATTAAAAGACTACACGGGGTTTTTTAAAGTAGGGCTTCAATTGTATACCTCCGTCGGTTCGGATGTTATAAAGATGATTCATGATGAAGGCGGAAAAGTCTTTTTTGACGGTAAATTTCACGATATCCCGAATACCGTTGCAAGAGCAAGCGCCAATCTTGTAAAAAACGGTATCAGTTTTTTTGATATACATATTAAAGGCGGCTCAAAAATGCTTACAACAACGGTAAAACTGGCCTGTGAAACCGCTAAAAAATATAATATGGAAGAGCCTGTAATCCTTGGTGTGACACTATTATCAAGCTTCGGACAAAAAACTTTAACCGAAGAATTAAATGTTAATATGAATATTGATGATTATGTGGCATCTCTTGCAAAAATGGCTTATGAATCAGGCCTGAACGGTGTTGTAGCTTCCGCTTCAGAAGCCGTTGTAATAAGAAAAGAATGTCCCGAGGATTTTATTATAGTGTGTCCTGCAATAAGGCCCACATGGAGCGTCGTAAATGATCAGGTAAGAGTCGTAACCCCAACGGATGCTATGCTGTCAGGGGTTGATTATATGGTAGTGGGGCGCCCCGTTACAAATGCAGATGATAAAACAGGCGCAATTCAGCTTATAATTGATGAAATTGAAGAAGCCCTTTCAACAAAGGCTGTATAAGGATATTAATTTATGAAAATGAAGACCGTATTCGGTATATTAAAAGAGCTAAAAACCGATGAAACAAGGGTTGCTTTAACCCCCGATTGCGTTGCAATGCTTACAAAAGATGAATATGAAGTTTTAATTGAACATAACGCAGGGCTTTTAAGCGGTTTTACCGATGAGCAGTATATTCAAAGCGGCGCAAAAATTGCAGGCAGCAATGAAGAAATCTGGGATAAAGCAAATGTCATCATCAAGGTAAAAGAGCCGCAAAAGTGTGAATATCAATATTTTAAAGAAGATCAGGTTATTTTTTCATATATGCACCTTGCGGTTGAAAAAGAGCTTACGCAGGAGCTTTTAAATAAAAAAGTATGCGCGATAGCAGCAGAAGCCGTTACTGATAAAAACGGCGAGTTTCCGCTTTTAAGACCGATGAGTGAAGTAGCCGGAAGACTAAGTATCCAGCTCGGTGCAAATTATCTTGAATCAGTAAATGGCGGTTCAGGCGTGCTTCTTGGCGGAGTACCGGGAGTACAGCCCGGAAAAGTGGTAATTATAGGCGGGGGTACGGTAGGTGTAAACGCCGCAAAAGTGGCACTTGGAATGGGCGCTGATGTATCCGTATTGGATATTAATTCTAAACGCCTTGCGGATTTGGATTTACTGTTTCAAGGGGCGCTCAAAACCCACTATTGCAACCCCTACACCATAAAAGAAGAATGCAAAAAAGCTGATATCCTTGTAGGCGCCGTTTTATTACCCGGAAGAAGAGCACCGAAGCTTGTATCCGCAGATGTTGTATCAGAGATGAAAAAAGGTTCTTTCATAATAGATGTTGCAATTGATCAGGGCGGAAACATTGAAACAATGGACAGAATCACCACTTTGAAAAATCCCGTGTTTGAAAAATACGGTGTTTTACATTGCGCCGTGCCGAATCTACCCTCTTTAACGCCGAGAACATCGTCTTTTGCATATTCTTATGCTATACTTCCTTATATCCAAAAAATCGGAGAATTCGGAGCCTTTATGGCATTAAAAGAAAGTGAATCCTTAAGGGCAGGCGTAAACACGTTCAGAGGCGAAGTTACAAGCGAAAGCCTTGCTGAAACATTTGATATGCCGCATACCGAAATCTCGCTTTTGATAGGCTTTAAGGTAATGTAAAATGAACACGGGAAACGTTAAAAGAGTAGTTTTAAAATTCGGAACAAATATTTTAAGAAACGATGAAGGAGATATATCCTTATCAAGGCTGTATTCCTTCGTTGAAGATATTTCAAGACTTTTTAAAGAAGGAAAAGAAGTAATAATCGTATCCTCAGGCTCTGTGGCACTGGGTATGAAAAAGCTTTGCCCCGTAAAAACCGCCTCAAATACCACTATTGATAAACAGGCGGCAGCTTCAATCGGTCAGCCGTTTTTGATGAAAATATGGCAGGAAGGGTTTGAAAAATACGGTATCACGGTCTCTCAAGTATTGCTCACCGAAGATGATTTTTCAAACAGAAAAAGATATCTAAACCTTAGAAATACCCTGAACCGCCTTTTGGAATGCGGGATTATCCCGATTATCAACCAGAATGATACAGTGTCAACAAGCGAGGTAGCACAGGTTTGTTTTTCAGATAATGACAAGCTTTCAGCCCTTGTTGCAAGCAAACTTGACGCTGATTTGCTTATTATGGTATCTGATATTGACGGGCTTTACGATAAAAACCCGAAAGAATTTAATGATGCAAAATTAATTCCCGTGGTTGAAAAAGTAACCTCTAAAATTGAAAAACTCGCTTCAGGCGCTTCTTTAGGAGGCAGAGGCGGTATGATAACAAAATTATCCGCAGCAAAAGTTGTTACAAATTCAGGCTCAAATGCCATGATTGTAAACGGCAAAAGAGAAGGTATTTTAAGAAAAGTTTTCAATAATGAAGATGTGGGCACGGTATTTTCTGCCGTTAATAAACTATCCTCAAAACACAGATGGATAGCATACGCCACAAATCTAAGAGGCGGAATTGTTGTAAATGAAGGTGCAAAAAAAGCTTTAATTGAAAAACAGACAAGTCTTCTGCCGATTGGAACGCTTGCAATAGCGGGGGTTTTTGAAAACGGAGAAGTAATAAGTATTCTGGATGAAAAAGGATGTGAATTTGCAAGAGGTGTTGCAAACTATACCTCCGATGAATGCGAAAAACTTTTAGGCTGCCACAGTGATAAAATTAAAGAAATTCTGGGTCATAAACAGAGTGATGATGTGATAAGCAAGGATAATCTTGTATTACTTTAAAAAAGGCGGAATATGAACATTAATGAAATCGTAAAATGCGCAAATAAAGCAAAAATAAAGCTCGCAAGCCTTGAAACGGATAAAAAAAATGAGGCTTTAAAAAACGTTGCTCAAAATATCGAAGCAAATAAAGAAAAAATCTATGAAGCAAATAAAAAAGATTTAGAATACGCTAAAACCCTTGTAGAAAGCGGAAAACTGACACAGGCAACATACGGCAGGCTAAAACTTGATAAAAATAAAATGCGGGATATGATTCAAGGCATTTATGATGTTATAAAACTTGAAGACCCTTCAAATAAAACTCTCTGGACGCGCGAACTTGATGACGGGCTTATTTTAAGAAAAGTAACCGCTCCGATAGGGGTTCTCGGGATAATTTTTGAAGCACGCCCCGATGTTATTTCCCAGATTTCATCTTTAGCAATAAAATCAGGCAACGCGGTTATTTTAAAAGGCGGAAGTGAAGCAAATAATACAAATTCAGCCATTTTTGAAATAATAAATGAAGCCCTCGATAAGACGGAAGGTTTCCCGCAAAATGCCGTAAATCTTGTATATTCGCACGACGATATTAAGCAAATGCTTGATATGGAAGGATATATAGATTTAATCATCCCGAGGGGTTCAAATAAACTTGTAAAATTCATTCAGGAAAATACTAAAATCCCGGTGCTTGGTCATGCTTCGGGCATTTGCCATATTTTTGTCGATGAATCGGCTGATTTTGATATGGTAAAAAATATCTGCATAGATGCTAAAACCCAGTATCCTACAGCATGTAACGCCGTTGAAACAATTCTTGTGCACAAAAATTTCACAAAATATGATGAGCTTAAAAAAGCGCTGGAAAACGCAGGAGTTCAGGTTATTGAAAATCCTGAAAAATTCGGGGTTGAATATTCGGATACAATTTTAAATATTAAAAAAATTAATTCGCTTGAAGAAGCCGTTGAACATATAAATACATACGGCTCGCACCATACGGATTCAATCATTACAAACAATGAAACTTCAAAAGAAATCTTTATGAATAACGTTGATTCGGCGGGTGTATTCGTAAACGTTTCCACAAGATTTTCAGACGGTTTCAGATACGGTTTTGGCGCAGAAGTCGGCATTTCCACAAATAAAACTCACGCAAGAGGTCCTGTAGGGCTTGACGGGCTTTGTATTTACAAATACAAATTAACGGGCGAAGGCCACATTGTGGATGATTACGCCAAAAACAGAAAAACTTTTAAACACAAAGATATTTAAAATAGTCATTTGTTTTTTTTGTTTTATAATAAAAAACAAAACAGTTGAAGAATTAGTAAAAGTGACAAATTTTGAACTTATAGAAAAAATTAATAAACTGAAAAAAGAAAAAAACGCAATAATCCTTGCTCATTGCTATCAAAGCCCTGAAATTGACCATGTGGCGGATTATGTGGGAGATTCTTTAGGGTTAAGCCGTCTTGCAAGCAAAACCGATGCTGAAACCATTATTTTTGCAGGGGTTTATTTTATGGCAGAAACCGCAAAAATCCTTTCTCCCGATAAAAAGGTGCTTTTACCTAATAAAAACTCAGGCTGCAATATGGCGGATATGATAAATTTAAAACAGGTAAAAGATTTTAGAGCAAAAAACCCGGATGTTCCTTTAGTATGCTACGTTAATTCTTCAGCCGAAGTAAAGGCAGAATGCGATATCTGCTGCACAAGTGCAAACGCGATTGATGTTATAAAATCCTTAAATGTACCGAAAGTTTTATTTGCGCCTGATTGTTACCTTGGAAGTTTTGCACAAAAAAATCTTCCCGATGTTGAAATTATAAGCTACCCGGGGTTTTGCCCCACACATTTAAGAATTATTCCTGATGAAATAATTAAAATGAAAATTATGTATAAAGATGCAAAAATTTTAGTACACCCCGAATGTCATCAGGAAGTTGTAAAACTTGCCGATTTCGTAGGTTCTACAACACAAATTATGCAATATTGCGCAAATTCAAGCAATAAAAGCTTTATTATAGCAACCGAAAAAGGTGTGGTTGACCGTTTAGAGCGTGATTTTCCCGATAAGGAATTTATTCTGGCATCAAATAAGCTTGTCTGCCACAATATGAAATGGAACACGCTTGAAGATATCCTAAATTCCTTGCTTCATAATCAGCATGAAGTCACCGTTGAAGAAAATATCAGACAAAAAGCCTTAAATTCAATTCAAAGAATGATTGAACTGGGGTAAAATTACTTTATGCGCTTTGTGCGGCTTGTTGTTTGAGGGCGGAAGAAAGCTCGGGCGGCATATCATCTTCCCCTAAATTCGGCGGAGCAGTCCAGATAATTGATTTTAAATAATAAGGCTTCACGGTTACCGTTTTATATCCTCTTTTCTTTAAAAAACGGTTTATAACGTGCGCTATTGTTGTGGAAGTTTTTCCTTCAATAAATCTTGTATAGGTTTTAATTCCCATAATATCGGCAACTTCGGATACTTTTATCCACCTGTTTTCTTTTGTTATAATTTCACCTATTTTATTTGCCCAGTTTAAAAGCACGGTTTTTTCATCATCTTCCGTATCCTGCTCAGGCGCGTTTAAAGCCACAAGTCCTTTAATTAAAGGTTCAAGCTCCAGATTTTTATAAAATTCCACAACTTTATCATCGGATATCACAAGCTCTTTTGAAAAATTATCAAGATATAAGCCCGATAAGGCTTTTACCCTGCTCATTGCAACATATGCCTGTCCTCTTTCAAAAATTCTTTTACAATCAACATAAAGCTTATCAAGTGTCATCCCCTGTGATTTATGAATGGTCACCGCATATGCAAGTTTTAAGGGGAATTGCTCTCTTACCGCAATAACTTTATCGTTGTAATAATATTCAAAAGTTTCCCGCGCAATATCCCTTATCGTTCCGTTATCAAATTCCACCGTCGCTTTATCATCGTCCAAATACCGCACAACCCCGCAGGAACCGTTTACAAGCCCCGTTTTAAAATCAAGGTTAATAAGAAGCATTACCCTTGCGCCGATTTTAAGTTTTATAAGCTTTTCCGCTCTGCAGGTTTTATCAAAAATTTCTAAAATTGTCTGCTCGCGCTCCGATAAATCTTCATAAACATACCCTTTGCCCCTTAAAACCCCATCCTGCGCCTGAAATTCATACATTTTTGTATTCAATAAATCAAACATGGTTTGATTATAAGTATCAGCTTCTCTATTTGTTGAAAAAATGTGCAGAATATCGGGCACTTTTTCATTTTGCAAAGAAACGCATCTTGTATTTAAAAGCTTTATATCATCATTATTCAAGGCATTTGTGCGCATATTGGACAATGCTTTTATAAAATTTTCCTCATTCTGTCTGTGATTTTCAACAAGCAGAATATTTTTAAGATTTAATTCGCTCCACACGGGTGATTCAAAACAATAACTTAATTCTCCGCCTTCTTCCATATCAACAACGGGCGGAAGCTGGAAAAAATCTCCCAAAAATATTACCTGAACCCCGCCAAACGGCCTGTCATCTTCTCTTACAAGGCGAAATACCTTATCAACATATTCAAAAGCTTTTATATTAAGCATTGAAATTTCATCAATTGCAAGCATTGTGCATTTTTCAATGTTTTTCTTAATAGCAGGCTTTTTTGTCATAATATTTTTTACGATATTTTCAATCGAATAGCGGCAAAGCCCGATTCCTGCCCATGAATGAATGGTCTGGCCTTTGATATTAACTGCCGCAATCCCTGTGGTTGATGTTATAACAAGTTTTTTAAACTGTTCTTTTAATCTTTCTAGGATATAACTTTTGCCCGTGCCTGCATGCCCTGTGATAAAAACATTTTCCCCGTCTTTTATAAGGCGGATGATATTTTTTAAGTAAATATCATTTTCTTTAGTATCATCTTCTTTTGCCGTATCCCGAGGAATTTCCCTTGCAGCAGGGGTTGTTTCGCGTCTTAAAGCGGTTTTACCGTCCAAAATAAGCTGATCGGCATTGTAAATTTTATATGCGGCATATTCTCCGCTTGCTACCTGTCTTTCAAAAGCTATAGGTTTTTCATCGGGTTTAACTTCATATTTCAAACCCTCTTTTAATACCCATTTTGTTGAATTAAACCCGTAAATTCTTTTGTAACATTCAAAAATACACTGAGAAACCGAAGCAAACTTTTTTCCTTCAAAAGTTGTATGCGCTTCCTCGATTTCATCCGCCAAATCACGCGCTATGTCTATAATTTCATCATATCCGATAATTTCTGAAAGCAAAATACGCAGTAATTTTCTCGGGTTATTAAAATTAAACCCCTCCCCGTTCGATAGCGCATTTTCATTAATTTCAGACATTAACCGTTCCTTTTAAAAATATTATACAATAAATAAACGCATGCTCCGTCATTGTATGCAAAAATATGTATGATATAATTTTTTAGTAAAGAAAAGTTTAGCTTGAAAAAATAAGGAAGCGTTAACAAGATGGAAAATACTGCAATTGATTTTAAAAATCATTTTAACAATTATGTTCAAAACCTTGAAACTTATATTATGTTTCAAATAAAACAAAGAACACTTGAACTGACCGATGAACTTACCAAAAAAGGCAGAAAACCCATCTCTCTTTCAATGGGCGCACCTGTTGATATGGTGCCTGAATTTGCCGTTGAAACTTTGAAAAATTGCCTTGATGACCCCTCAATTCATACATATTCTACCCCTAAAGGCGAGAAATTCTTCACGGAAGCCGTTATTGAAAGAATGAAAACAAGATTTAACGTTGAAATTAAAGCGGATGAAGTATTTTCTCTCATAGGTTCAAAAGAAGGCATTGCAAACCTTATAAGAGAATTAATTAACCCCTCAACCGATATTAAAAATAAAGATATAATCTTAATCCCAGACCCCGGATATGCTTCATACGGCGAGATGGTAAAGGTTTCAGGCGGGCTTGGATACGGTGTTCCCTTAACGCGTGAAAATAACTACATGCCTGATTTAGAACTTGTCTTAGAAAATCTTAAAAAAGACGGGCTGAACCCTGAAAAAATTAAAGCCCTTGTTATAAATTACCCGAATAACCCTCTGGGTGCCGTTGCAACAAAAGAATACCTCCAAAAATGCGTTGATTTTTGTATTAAACATCAAATTATTTTGATGTCTGACAATGCTTATTCTGAAATTTATTTTGATGATAACGATAAACCCTTAAGTATTCTTGAACTAAAAGGTGCAAAAGATGTTGCGGTTGAATTCCACAGCTTTTCTAAACCATACGCTATGACAGGCTGGCGTATAGGCTGGGTTTGCGGTAATAAACAGATTATCTCAATGTTCGGCAAATTAAAATCCACAATTGATACAGGTGTTTTTAAAGCCCTGCAATTAACAGGCGCTAAACTTTTAAATTCTAAAGAAGGCGAAGAATATATCCACAGTGCAAATAAAAAATTAAAAGCAAAAATCGATAAATTTATTTTAGGGCTAAAAAGCCTTGGCTGGCAGGATATTGAAACCCCGAAAGCTACATTCTACCTCTGGATTAAAACTCCGCCGAAATACAGAGAAGATTCAAAAGCATTCTGCAAAGATTTACTTGAAAAATCAGGTATTGTAGCAGTTCCGGGCGACGCTTTCGGTGTAAACGGCAAAGGGTGCGTAAGGCTTTCTATCGTGGATTCTCCCGAAAACCTTGATACCGTTATAGAAAGAATGAAACAAGACGGTCACACTTTCAACTAAAATTATGGAAAAAACAAAAGTTGCAATAATAGATTACGGTGCAGGAAATGTGAGAAGCTTGGGCAATATGCTCACATTTCTTGATGTGCCCTATGTCATAACCGATGATAAAACCGCCATAAAATCAGCCGACAGAATTATTTTTCCGGGGCAGGGGCATTTTGCGCAGGCAATCTCCAAATTAAAATCAAAAGATATGATATCTTTTATTCAAGATATTGTATCTGAAGGGAAAGCTTTTTTAGGAATATGCCTCGGGCTGCAGGTATTGTTTGAAAAATCCGAAGAAGCCCCGGGGGTTGAAGGATTATCCGTATTTAAAGGGGAAGTAAAAAAATTTAAAATCGGCAAAACTCCGCAGATAGGCTGGAATAAAATTCAAACCGCAAAAAATAACAGCTATTTATCGAATGATTATTTTTATTTTGTAAATTCTTATTATGTCTGCCCTGAAAATAAAGATATAATAAGCTCATCCGCTAATTACAACATTGATTTTTGCGCAAGTGTAGAATATAAAAATATAACGGCAGTCCAATTTCACCCTGAAAAAAGTTCAAATGCGGGAATTAAATTTTTCAAAAACTGGCTGAAATAAAATTATTGTCAAAAAATTACCTTTGCATTTTCTCTTTTAACGGTCTTTTTTGCAAAACAAGTTTATTATAAGAAAATAACTGTTTTAAAACTAATTAATTCGATTAATTATTTTTCACTTGTTTTCTTTAGCTTTGCCGAAAAAGCCAAAGTGATGTTTGCCCGCAGCGTTTTTCTTTATTTTGGCAGGATTTCCCTGCACAAAAGAATCAGCGGGAACACTTTTGCATACAACCGAACCGGGTGCAATAATTGCATTATCGCCAATTGTAACTCCTTTAAGAATAATCGCGCCGTATCCTATTTTAACATTATCGCCGATTATAACCGGAGCATCAGGATTTATTTGTTTGTCTTTTTTATTTTTTAAAACATAAAAATCCGAATCCGCTATATAACAATTATCAAAAATTTCAACTCCTTTTCCAATAGTGATAGAGTTTTTGCAGCGTATTGTTGTTCCTTCGCCAATTTTGGCCGAAATAACTTCAAGCTTGGCGCCTTCAGAAAGTTCGATTTTCGCTGAAGGTTGAATGGAAAGCTCTTCATTTACGGTAATTTTTGAATTTTTATCTAAAGAAATAACGCATTCGGATTTTAAACCGGGTATTGCATCCGCATTAAGTATAACTTCGCCGCTGCCTTCAATTTTCCCGCTCTTATTCAGATTGCGGATTATTGCATCTCCGTTTGCCTTTATTTTGGCATCATACATAGCTTCCAGAGGAGTTTCCGGCTCAGTATTTGCATATGCATTTCTAATAAACTTTTTATCTTCCGCACAAAGATATGCGTTGCTTTCCGTAACATAAATGTTATTTCTTTTTGCCTTTTTAATAAGACGTATGGTTAATTCACGCATTTTCGGGGTAAACGGCTTAGAAAGGTTGCTTGATAATGAAATCTGCTTACAGCCTGCTTCTTTAGCAATGTTGCAAAAACCGTCAATATCCACTTCATTGTCGTTATACCCTTCAAGAAAAATATATTTAAGGTCTAAAAAGGTTTTGTGTATGGGGTATCGTCTAAAGTTGCTTATTACTTTATCAAATAAATCAACACCTTTAACCTTTGCATAGGTTTCTCTTGTACCTGAATCCAGTGAAACCTGAATATACGTCAGCCTGCCGGTATTCATAAATTCCGCAAATTTTTCGTTATAAATTGTCATATTGGTCATAATAACGGAGCGCCATTTGCTTTTTATCAAAATATCCAATATGTCATTACAATATTTATTGGCGCAAAATTCACCGTTTGCAAAATGAACGTTAAAATTCGGATTATCATATTCAGGCATTAAAGAAATCTGCCGCAAAACTTCATAAGTAGTGTCTTTTCCATCATCATTCTTTAAAAACTTAAGGCTATCCTCGGCAAAACAATAAATACATTTTAAATTACAGGTATCACTCGGGTGTGTACTGCCAAAGCTTATGGTATCAGCTTTCACCGTTTTGCGGTAAAATCCGTATTGATAATGAGGACATTTTGAACAATCATTTTCTCTATTGTTTCGTGTATCGTCCATAAGTTTTTCCGAGTATTTTTGCCAGGCGGCAATGCGCTCGGCAACATCACCCTTTGTTTTAATAATGGGGTTATACCTTACTATACAGCAAGGAGAAATATAATCTCTTCCGTAATTAATAAAATGCCCTATATAGCCGCATCCGCGTTTATATTCTAAATCAGCTTCAAAAAAGTGAATCTTTTCGGGTTTAAATATACCTGATAAAATTCTTGCAGTATTATTGGCTATAGCGTATGTAACCCAAACATCGGCATCGGGATAGCGTTTATAAGCTTCTTTTATCGGAACCACTTCATATTTGCCAAGCAGCGGTTTCCCTTTAAAATTATCAACTTCTTCATCTTTAGTTGAAAAGAGGACGGGTTCTGTGCCAACTATTGAAATAAATTTATCAATTTTACTGATGCTGACATCTGTTATACCGTAAAAAATAATCGGATTTGCCATAATTCATACTTCCTGTTGCTATATTATTTATAAATTCTTTTGCCTAAACGGCAGACACCCTTTTTATTTTTATGTTAAAAAATATGAGTATAGCAATATTACCATATTTTACCATCAGTTTCAATATTTTCAGCTTTTATTCCAAAATACAATTTTAGAAAAATCTTGAAAATACTTTATAGTAAAGGAATATGGAGGACAAAATTAAAAGCACGCCTGAAACTTTGAGTAAAATTTCCCCGAATCTTGAAAATTTTCTTGCATTCTTTAAAAACGAAGCTGAAAGCCCTACCAATACTATAATTACCCCCTGTCCCAACGCAAAAAGAAATAGCATTAAAGCAGCATATGCCATATTTTTTGACAGGGTTGCAAAACTCATAATCCCCGCCAAAATCGGCGTAGAGCAGGGAGTAGTCGCAAGAGCAAAAAGAGCCCCTATTAAAAGCGGATACAAAAACAAGCTCTGCCCGTTTGATTTCGGCATTTTTTTTACTATAACAGGCATTGGCAATTCAAGCACCCCTGTAAGGTTTAGCCCCATAACAAGAATTAAAGATGAGATAATTAAAACCCAGTAAGGCCCGAGCGCTGAAGCGAACACTCTGCCTGTTAAGGCGCAAATTACGCCTATTATTGTTAATACAATTGAAAGCCCCAATACAAAGGATAACAATTGCAGAAAATTCTTCATATTAGCCTTTTCGCCCTCGGTTTCACCGTATCCGCCGACATATGCCGCAATAATGGGCAGTATCCCGAGCGAGCAGGGGCTTAAAGAAGCGATTAAACCGCCAAGAAACGCAACAAGAAGAAAAACAAAGGAAAATTCTCCCGTCTGCATTTTCAATATTATTTCTTTGATAAATTCTTCCATTTTGAATTTTCCTTTAATTTCCTCTTTAAAATCGTTTGAAAACAGTGTAAAGCGCTATTTAATAGTGTCTAAATGAGTTCTGATTTCGCTTTCGGTTAAAAAACCTTCCTGTTTATGAATAATTTTGCCGTCTTTACCTATAAAAACCAGAGTAGGCACAACTGTTACCTTATAATCTTTAACAAGAGCGGCGCTTTCTTTTGAACCGTCCGTTACGTTAATTTCTTCAAAAGTAACGGCATCTTTATAATCGGGAATTACACCCACAAGCTCGGTTGATACTTTTTTGCAATCAGAACACATAGGAGAAGCAAATTTTAACATTCTGGGTTTTCCTAAAGAATTTGTTCTTGCGGGAGTTGTTGGCATTTCGCCTTTTGCCATGGTTTCTTGTGCAGAAGTTTCTTTTGCAATTGATTTATTTGAGCCTGATTCAAGCCATGCAAAAATCCCGATAGGCACTGCAAATATCAATAATACAACAATCCAATTTTTCATAAAAATTTTCCTTTATCTTCGATTGATTACCTGAAAAATTATAAACATTTCAAAAATTTTTGCTATTCCCCGAAAATATATTACCCGCCAAAATATATTATAGGCGCTTTAAATATTATACACTATAACCCCTGAATTGCAGAGCCTGCGCAAGATGAGATACCGTAATGTCTTCTGCCCCGTCTAAATCAGCTATGGTTCTTGAAATTTTTAAAATTCTGTCATAACCCCTTGCGGAAAGATTAAACATTTTCAGGGCATTTTCAAGCATTTTTTTAACATCGGGGGTAATTTTACAATATTTTTTAATCAATTTCGGATTTAATTCGGAATTTGTAAAAATACCTTCATCTTTATACCGCATGAGCTGAATTTCTCTTGCTTTTGCCACCCTTTGCCTTACATCAAAAGAGCTTTCAGCTTCTGTTTCCTGCTCTAAAAGTTCATTGCTGTCAAGCCTTGCTACTTCTATATGAATGTCAATTCTATCTAATAACGGCCCTGAGAGTTTATTTCTGTATCTGTTTATTTGAAATTCGCTGCACTTGCAATCAATCTTTTTATCCCCGAGATATCCGCACGGACAAGGGTTCATTGCCCCTAAAAGTATAAAATTTGCAGGATATTTTATGCTCATCTGCGCGCGGGAAATTGTAACCTCATTATCTTCAACGGGCTGTCTTAATACTTCTAAAACAGTACGAGGAAATTCGGGCATTTCATCCAAAAATAAAACTCCTCTGTGCGCAAGGGTGATTTCCCCCGGTTTAGGATTGGAGCCCCCGCCTATAATCCCGACGGCTGAAGCACTGTGATGCGGCGCTCTTATCGGTCTTTCGCATATTAAAGGGTTATTATGGTCTAAAAGCCCTGCTATAGAATAAATTTTTGTAATTTCAACAGCTTCTTCTTTGGTTAAAGGCGGAAGGATTGACGGAAATGCATGCGCAAGAAGGGTTTTACCGCTCCCCGGGCTCCCTGACATTAAAACGTTATGTCCGCCTGCAGCAGCTATTTCAAGTGCGCGCTTTGCAAATTTCTGCCCTTTAATATATTTAAAATCCGCCGAATACTCTATATTTCTTGAAATAAAATCATTAATATTCTGTTTTATGGTATCCAGAGGTGCCCCGTCATTTAAATACAGCACAATTTCATTTAAATTTCTTGCCCCTAAAATCTCTATATCATCCGCAAAACTTGCCTCTTTAAGGTTTCCATGGGGTATTATAACTTTATTCACCCCTAAATTTTTAAGCCCGAATACAATGGGCAAAACCCCGTTTACAGGTTTTATACTGCCATCGAGCGATAATTCCCCTATAAATGCAATATTTTCAGGCTCATTTTTTATAATCCCTTCTTTTGTTAAAATCCCGACAGCCATTGCAAGGTCATATGCGGCACCTTCTTTTTTAAGGTCTGCGGGAGCCAAATTAATTACAACCTTTGTAGAAGGAAATTCAAAGCCCGAATTTTTAATCGCAAGCTTTAATCTCTCTTTAGCCTCTGATATTGCAGCATCCCCGAGCCCTATTATTGCAATTTGCGGCAGGGAATTTGTAATATCAACTTCAACTTCAATCCTAAATACATCCAGCCCGATAGTAGCGGCGCTTAAAATTTTTACTACCATTAAAAAATTACCATAAGCCTAATTTATTCCTATAAAACTTATCGATTTAATTAAATTTTGAGTGGCTTCAAATGAATAATTACCGCTTAACCGCATAGAAAGCACTATTTTTGTTGATGTGTCTTCTTTGCTTCGGTTTATGGCATTTGAAATTCTGGTTACAATCCCGTCATCAGCGTTTTTGGTATTATAAGCGGCAATTGTACCCGATACCTTCATTAAAGGCATAACTTTCAGCCTTGCCGTAAAATTAACATATGGAACTATTTTTCCCTTTGCTAAAATCGTTCCTCTTTCTGATATTTCAATATCTTTAACCGCAAGCGGCGAATTTTTAACAGTATCCATCAATTGATAAAGCTTAAGGTCGATTTTTGTTGTATAAAAATCTGCCTGATTTAATGTAGTGGTATCACCTATATCAATAAGACTGATTTTTTGCCCTGAAGGCTTATAGGTGGCTAAAATTTTTCTGTATTTTCCTATTGTAATTGATCTTTGAAAAATATAATCCTCGGAAACCGCGGCAAGATTGCCGAAATCTTTTTCCTGCTGAACAAAAACATTTCTTTCGGGGCTTGTATACCCGTCAATTTTTTCTTTAATAAACCCGGGACCGTCCAGATAGAAAAAACCCGCTATAACAATAGCAAACACCATTAATCTGAATATTCCTTTTAAACAGCCCATAGATTTCTCCTTAAAAAATTTGTTAAATTTTTGCCCCAATCAATATATTTATTCTATTATAAAACATATGGAATATCAAAACTTTATTAAGTCCAATGATATTGATATTAATAAAGCGCCGAAAAGTTTGAAACAATATCTGGACATAAAGAGGGAAAATCCTGATTCTGTCATATTTTTCCGTCTTGGTGATTTTTATGAAACATATTTTGAAGATGCCGTTGTGCTCTCAAAAGTATGCGGCGTGCTCTTAACAAAAAGAAAATTTACGGAACTGGGCGAAATACCGATGGCAGGCGTACCGCACCATAATTCGGATATTTATATAGCAAAACTTATTAAAGAAAAATATAAAGTCTCAATTGCAGAGCAGATTCAATCTAAAGATGAAATTAAAAAAGGCGATATTTTAAAAAGGGAAATAATAAGAACCTACACAACGGGAACCCTTATAGATGAAAGTTTTCTGGATGCAAAGAAAAATAATTATATAGTATCCGTTTTAAAAGAAAATAATAAATACGGGCTTTCTTACGCTGATGTTTCAACAGGCAAATTCCTTATAACGGAGGGCACGCTTGATAATATTTTATGCGAGCTTTCAAAAATCAACCCGAGCGAACTGCTTTTAAAAATGAAACCGAGACTGATTGAGCCTATGAAAGCAGTACCCGATAAAGAACCGGATATAGACGGGATTATAGCGGAAAAATTTAACTACACCCTTATTGAAGAAGGGTTTTATTCTCTTGAATTTCAAACAGATGAACTGCTTGAATATAAAACAGGCTTAAAATGCGCTAATTCAATTATAAATTATGTTAAAAAAACGCAAAAAAATTTCACACCAAAGCTTGATATTATAAAAAAATACAATATTTCAAGCTTTCTTGTTATGAACAGGAAAACGCGGGAAAATCTTGAATTAAACAAAAATTTAAATGATGATAAAAAAACAGGCTCAATCCTCTGGGCGCTGGATGAGTGCAAAACCTCAATGGGCAAAAGGCTTTTAGCCTCATTTTTAAACGAGCCTCTTTATAATATAAAAGAAATTGAAAAAAGACTGGACGGGGTTGAAGAATTAACGCTAAACCCTGAAAAAATGCAGGCTCTGGATAAATTGCTTGATAATTTATCGGATACATCAAGGCTTTCAAGTAAATTATCAAACGGAACCATAAGCCCCAAGGAACTTTTAGCCATAAAAAGCACTTTAAATATTATTGAAAATTATAACAAAATTACCGCTGATTTTAGCGCAAAAATTTTAATGCCAAACTCCGAAAACGAGATATTGATTGACTTTCGAAACATTATAGAAAGAACAATCAAGGATGAGCCTGCAAATAATATAAGAATCGGAAATATTATAAAAGAAGGCGCAAACGGCGTACTGGACTCTATTAAGGGTGAAATTTCAATATTGGAGAGCAAAATTGAAAATTATGAAGAAGAACTCGGGCAGATTACAAAAATTAAAAATTTAAAAATAAATTATGCCAAAAACACAGGCTATTCAATAGATTTAACCCCGGCTGACGCCGTAAAATTCAAAAAAACAATTGAAAATTTTACATTAAAACAAAAATTGGCTTCAATTGAAAAATATATGACAAAAACTCTGCTTGAAATTGAAGAAAAAATTTTAAGCCTGAAATTGAAATCTTATGAAATTGAATTTGATACATTTTTAAAATTAAGAGAATATGCCAAAGAATTAACGGAGCCTTTGAGGGAGTTTTCCGCTGATGTAGCGCTTAAAGACGTTATTTTATCCTTTGCAAAAACGGCTGTAAAATACGGTTTTACACGCCCGAAATTCACAAATAGCTTTAAATATAAAGTTGAAAAAGGTACACATCCTGTATTAATAAGGCTTCTGACGGATAAGGAAGGTTCAATAGATGCTCTGGATATAGATTTTCACGATATCAAAAGATGTAAAATCATCACAGGTGCCAATATGATAGGAAAATCCACCTATTTACGCCAGATGGCGGCACTTATAATAATGGCACAATCCGGAAGCTTTGTTCCCGCAAGGGATTTCGAGGTAAACCCCGTTGATAAAATTTATGCAAGAATGGGCGCGTCTGATAATTTACCTGAAGGGCACTCTGCTTTTATGTGCGAAATGCTTGATATAGCTGAAATTTTAAGAAATTCAACGGAAGAAAGTCTTATCCTGCTTGATGAAACAGGAAAAAGCACCTCATATAACGACGCTGTAAGCGTATCTTACGGGATTATAAAATATATTGCAGAAAAAATTAAAGCTAAATGCGCCTGTGCAACTCATTTTCACGATCTTATGATACTTGAAAACGAGGAGGATTCGGTTATAAATTACCGTCTTGTTTTAAAAAATAACGGTGAAAAAAATGAAAGATGCCTTGAATACGGAGTTTCAACGGACAGCAAGGGGCTAAACGTGGCTAAGCAGGCAAATCTGCCCCCTTATGTTATAGAATGTGCGGAAAATTTTCGCACCAAAATTCACTCTTGAAGTAAACAAATAAATATACTAATCAGTTTTGTAAAATTAATATTTTTGTAGGATATAAAAATTGAATATTAAAAGTATATTATTACTATGGAAAAGAAATCTTTAGTTTTCAGCGTATGGAATAATATTCACCCTGTAGCCCACTTTTGGCTTATTATAAGCGCTTTTGGCATGCTTTGTATGTGGGGCGCCCTGAGCATTGCAGGTTAAAAAATATTCCGGAGCGAAAAAATTTAATCGGGAAAATTAAGCTATATCAAGGGTTTTGAGGAAGAAAAAAATTTTATGACGGTTTTTATTTAAAAAAACTGTTGACAAGTTTTTTTTATTATGATATAGTATTAAAAATTTGTAAAAAAGTTCAAAAGCTAGGTTAGGACTGCGAATAGAACTAAAAACATGCTAAATTTTTTTTGACTATTTAGCGTGGTTTCATTGTGTTATAGGATAAAAGATGAGAACAGACCCGATTAATAACGAAAATAGAAATATTAGCGTGCCAAAAGCAGGTATAGCAGGCGCTGCGCTCGGGTATGCCGCAACTTATCTTGTTCCCTTAACAACCGAAGAACACAAAAATTATTTCACGGATTCGGTTAAAAACGACATAAAATATAAGGCAATGACGGCAAGAGCCTCTGAAATCAAGCTTATTGAAGAAGAATTAAAAAATGACAATATCAAACCTCTTGTAAAAGATGTTTTTGAAAAAAGCAAAGAAGCACTTGAAATTGACCCGAAAGGCGCAATAAAGAAGCTGCATGATACTGATATTGAACATTCCGCTAAAAAATCTTTGACATCACTTTTCAAAAGAGTAAAGAATTCAGGCAAAACAACCGAAATTAAAGAAAATTTAATGACAGGCTTTGCCGCTAAAAAAGGCAGCAGGGTTGCCATGTACAGCGCTTTAATAGGGGCATTTTCACTTATGAGCCTTGCCGTTTTGAAAAATGCCTTAAATACGTTTTTCCCTCATAAAGAAGCCGCAAAACCTGCTAAAAAGCACGAAATGAGCGATTTAGACTATATTATCAACTGTGCCGAAGGACCTGCCGCAATATACATTTACGGCTTTGGCAAAAACGAAAAAAAGGCATAGTATAAGCTTTTACGGGATAAAGCCTTTAAAATTTACAGCTTTTTCAAAAATTTATCCTGAGCTTTATTGAGCTTTAATTTTGAATGAATGTCTTTTACAATAACAGAGGCTGTTTCAAGGTTTTCTTCCTTGCAGAATGCAAGCATTTTATTTTCACCGTCGTTTGTATAGCTTCCGTCAGCCTTTTTGAGGTCTAAAATCGTTAATTCAGGCGGAACTTCAGATTCATCTTTACTTAAAACATCAGCTATAACGGTAGATACAGCCATTTCCGAAACATCAATTTCCCCGTCATCATTCACATCAAAAGCCTTGGATGTTAGATTTTCGTTAATATCGGAAAATGCTTCTTCCCTAAAAGGCGCATCGGCTTCTTCAACACTTATTGATGCTTTTTTGCCCATTTCTTCGTAGCTGTGTCCTAAAAGTGCCTGTTTATCAATAACCGCACCTGTGAACATACGTGAGAAAAATGCTTTTATTTTACCCATTTGGGGGGCATATCTTAAAACAAAATTAACAGGCGGAAGATACTCTCCTTCAAGCTTTTTTGCTTCTTTTTCCATATTTCTGATACTTTTTACGCTTGCACCTTTCGTAAAGGTATCAGGGTTAGGAGAGGTTGTATCAACCCTAAAATCTTTAATATAGGCATTATAATTGTGCATGGCATTAGCGCCGTATTTTGCGCTTTTCGGTTTACCTGAATACGGGCCTTTTGACCCGTCTATATATGCCGTATTATTTGCAATTTCGTATGTCACTATAAGCCTGCCTTCAAATTATTATGCCCTTATAAAACATATGAAGGTGAAAAATTGCCTTAAAAAATTAAACAAGTTTCATTAATTTTACAATATCTTTAATATCGGCGCTTGTTTTCTGCACCTGAGAAACTGCGTTTTTAATGGCACAATCAGGGTCTTTAAGTCCGTTTCCGGTTAAAATACATACAATTCTTGATTTCGGCTTAATTGTATCTTTTAATTTTATAAGCCCTGCAACACTTGCGGCACTCGCAGGTTCGCAGAATACACCTTCAAGCTCCGCAAGCAGTTTATAAGCTTCAACGATTTTTTCATCGTTTACCATATCAATTGTACCGTTTGATTCGTCACGGGCAGCTTCTGCTTGTTTCCAGCTTGCAGGGTTACCTATTCTGATAGCCGTTGCAATGGTTTCCGGATGTAAAATTCTTTGTTTTTTAACAATTGCAGCGGCGCCTTCTGCCTGAATACCCATCATTTTAGGCAGATGACCTGATTTTTTAAGGTTATAAAATTCTTTATACCCCTTCCAATAAGCCGTGATATTTCCTGCATTTCCGACGGGGATAAAATGATAATCAGGCGCATCTTCAAGTGCTTCAATGATTTCAAAAGCCCCTGTTTTCTGCCCTTCAATTCTGTAAGGATTTACCGAATTTACAAGGGTTATAGGGTAATTTGCGGAAATCTCGCGCACCGCATCAAGCGCTTCGTCAAAATTTCCGTTAATAGCAATAACTTCAGCTCCGTACATCATAGCCTGGGATAACTTTCCAAGCGCAATATAACCGTCAGGAATTAATACATAGCATTTTAAACCCGCTCTTGCACCGTATGCGGCAGCTGCAGCGGATGTATTTCCTGTTGATGCGCAGATTATAGCTTTTGAACCTTCTTCTTTAGCCTTAGATACAGCCATTGTCATACCGCGGTCTTTAAAGCTTCCCGTGGGGTTTGAACCTTCATATTTTAAATAAATTTCACAATCTAAGCCTAAATGTTTTGCTAAATTATCAGCCTTGATTAAAGGCGTATTTCCTTCACAAAGCGTAATAAAAGGTGTTTTTTCGCTGACGGGAAGGTATTCTTTATATTTATCAATTAATCCGTTGTATCTTGCCATAATCTACATTACCCTTATTAAATTATTAATTTCAATATTGTGTGCTTTTAATTTATCAATTGCATTTTGAATATCAAATTCACAGGCTTCTTCCGTTATAACTATAACCTGCGCGGTGCCGTCCTCTTTAACGCCTTTTTGAAGAAGACTTAATATATTTATGTTATTTTCGCCGAAAACCGTTCCTAAGATCCCGATTGTACCCTTTGAATTCGGCGCTTTAATTGAAAGATAATATTTATTTTTCGTATATTTAATATCAATTTGGTGAGCAGGCTCTTTATGGATACATCTGTGCAAAGGTAAAATAGTATCGGTATGATCAAATTCACCTGCTATTTGTAAAATATCACCTACAACAGAACTTGCCGTCGGAAATTCTCCTGCCCCGGGACCCGTAAACATAACCTTATCAACGGGAAAACCCTCTAATAACACGGCATTTAAGGCATTATTAATTTTAGATATCATATTTTCTTTTTGTATAAGCATAGGGTGAACCCTGATATCAAGCTCTCCGCTTTCCGCCCCCCCGGATATATTTTGCGCAAGCCCTATGAGCTTAATTTTATACCCTAATTCATCCGCAATTTTTATATCATCGGCGGAAATTTTTGTAATGCCTTCTCTGTAAATTTTATTTACATCAATTCTTTTATGGAAGGTAATATTTGCAAGAGTTGCTATTTTATACATAGCATCATACCCTTCAACATCTCCTGTCGGGTCAGCCTCCGCATACCCCAGAGCCTGCGCGTCTTTCAGGCATTCAGTATATGAAATATTCTTTTCTTCCATCTTGGTTAAGATGTAGTTTGTGGTGCCGTTTAAAATGCCTGCTACTTTTGTAAAAGTGTTTCCTTTTAATGTGGTTTTAATCGGCCCTATAATCGGTATTCCGCCCGCAACAGCCGCTTCATATAAAACGGAAACATTATTTTCATTAGCTAAATCAAATATCTGTGCGCCGAATTTTGCAAGCAGCTCTTTATTCGCTGTTACAATGTGTTTTTTATTTTTAATGGCGGTTGTAATGAGCTCATAAGCAGGATTGCACCCGCCCGCAACTTCAACCACCACATCAATTTCGGGGTTATTTACAATTTTAAAAGGATCATCCGTTATATTTGCAACTTCGACATCCCTTTTTTTGTTTAAATTTCTGACAGCAGCCTGAACGATTTCAATGTTATCAAAATTTTTTAAAACTTTAACAACGCCCGCACCTACTGTTCCAAGCCCGATAATACCAATTTTTAACTTCTTATTTTCCATAAGAAAAATTATACAATAAAAATATTTTTTAATACTAAAATGTTTGGTGTATTATTTTGTTAAAGATAAAATTTTTGGAGTGATTATTATGGATAATATCAGGGTAAGAATAGCACCTTCACCGAGCGGAAACCTTCACATAGGAACGGCAAGAACCGCATTATTTAACTATTTATACGCAAAAAAAACAGGCGGAAAATTCGTTTTAAGAATTGAAGATACCGATTTAGAGAGAAGCAATCAGGAATATACGCAAAATATTTTTGACAGCTTAAAAGCCTTAGGGCTTGAATGGGATGAAGGCCCCGATGTAGGAGGGGAATACGGCCCTTATTATCAATCGGAAAGGTTTGATATTTACCCTAAATATGCTCAAATGCTTATAGATAAAGGGTATGCTTATGAATGCTTCTGCACAACCGAAGAACTTGAAGCCGAAAAAGAAGAAGCGATGAAAAACCATAAAGCATACGTATACTCAAGAAAATGCCTTAATTTAACGGAAGAGCAAAAAGCGGAACTCAGGGCAAAAGGTGTAAAACCTTCTATTAGATTTAAAGTTGAACACAAAGAATTAATTTTTAATGACCTTGTAAAAGGCGAATTAAAATTTGATACAAGCCTTATCGGAGATTTTGTAATTATGAAATCAAACGGCACTCCTACCTATAATTTTGCCGTTGTAATCGATGATATGCTGATGAAAATTTCACACATCATAAGAGGGGAAGACCACATTTCAAACACCCCTAAACAAATTTTAATTTATGAAGCGCTGGGTGCTGAAGTACCAAAATTCGGGCATTTAGGGATGATTTTAGCTCCCGACAGAAGCAAATTATCAAAACGCCACGGTGCAACAGCCGTTTCAGACTTTGTAAAACAGGGGTATTTAACGGATGCTTTAATTAATTTTGTTGCACTTCTCGGCTGGGCGCCTTCCGATAGCCATGAAATTAAGCCTGTATCTGAAATTGCACAAGATTTCAGAATTAATGAAATTTCAAGCAGCAACTCTATCTTTGAATATGATAAATTAAACTGGATGAACGGCCAGTATATTAAGAAAATGGATATTTCAAAATTAACGGATATGGCTGTTCCTTTCCTTTCAAAATATGCTGATATGGAAAACGGTTTAAAAGATATGAGCCGTGCAAACCTTGAAAAGATGATTGAAATTACGCGCGAACCCATTACGACATTAAGCGAACTTGAATATGACTGCGCTTATTTCTTTGGTAAAGATGTCGATTACACGGAAGGGGTTGAAACTCTTCAAAAACCCGAGGCAAAAACCGTTTTAAACAGGGTAATGGAATTAATCGAAGGATGGGATTTCAATTCCGATGAAGCTATCCATGATGTGTTAGCGGATTTAAGAACGGAATTTAAAGAAAAACACAATATGAAACCCAAAGAAACAATGTGGGCAGTGCGCGCCGCCGTTACAGGCAGAACAAAAGGCGCAGATATGGCAAAAATAATGACTATCTTGGGCAAAGATATCTGTATAAGAAGAATTAAAAAGGCACTGGAAATATAGGTAAAGTTGAAAAATTATATTATTAATATTATAATTGTTGATAACTTTATCTTGGAGATATAATGGAAATAGACCAGAGTCTGCTGTTTAATACGCTTTTAATAGTATTTTTGCTATTTGCAAACGGATTTTTTGTAGCATCTGAATTTGCACTTGTTTCTGTCAGAAGAACAAGGCTTTCCCAGCTTTCAAAAGAAGGAAACAAGGAAGCGGATATCGCAATTGATTCTATTGATCATATGGATAAATCAATCGCCGCAACTCAATTAGGTATTACAATTGCAAGTATCGGTCTTGGATGGGTCGGCGAAGCTACAATTGTAAGATTTGTTGAGCCTGTATTTCTCTTTCTGCCTGAATCAATGAGAGGGGTTGCAACGCATTCGCTGGCTGTTTCAATAGCTTTTGCGCTTGTTACCCTGATGCACGTAATTATAGGCGAATTAATGCCTAAATCCATTGCGCTTCAATACACGGAAAAAACAGCTCTTGTGGTTGCAAAACCTATGTATATCGCAAGTAAAATTTTTGCGCCTTTTATCTTCATTTTAAACGGTATCGGAAATTTTCTTTTATCATTGTTAAAAATTCCTCCGGCGCACGCGGGACACCTTGTTCACAGTGTTGAAGAACTGGATATGATAATAAATGAATCCCATAAAGAAGGGGTTTTAAACGATACCGAAAAAGAAATTTTATCAAATGTTTTTAAATTTTCGGATATTCAGGCAAAACAGGTAATGGTTCCCCGCCCCGATATGACCTGTATCCCCATTGATATTGAACCTTCCGAATTAAACAAAATAATTTTAGATACACAATACACAAGATACCCTGTTTACAGCGAAGATTTAGACCACATTGCAGGTATTTTACATATTAAGGATATTTTTCCTTTAATGATGTCAGGCGCTGAAATTAAACTTTGCGATATCATAAGAAAGCCTATGCTTGTGCCTGAAACTATGACTATTGATAACCTTATGCTGGAATTTAAGAAAAACAAAACCCAAATGGCGTTTGTAATTGATGAATTCGGCTGTGTTTCGGGGCTTGTGACTCTGGAAGATATCTTAGAAGAAATATTCGGCGAAGTGCAGGATGAATTTGACGAAGAAGAAGCCGATATAAGACAGATTTATGAAAATGAATATATCGCAAATGCGATGATGAGAATTGATGAATTTAACGAGTATTTCTGCCTTGATGATAACAACGCCGAAGTTGAAGACGAAGATATAGAAACAATCGGCGGACTTGTTGTAAAAAACCTCGGGCACATTGCAAATGAAGGGGATTGCGTTCAAATTGATAATTTTGAATTCAGGGTTATTGAAGTGGATAACGCAAGGATTGTTAAATTAAAAATTAAAAAACTTGAACCTGTTGATGAAGCTTCTGTTGAAGGTTAAAGGGAGATAATTATGGAAAGCATTTTAATGTTATTTTTAATAACGTTTGTGGGGATAATTGCAATATTCCTGCTTGGCGGCGTTTTTGGGCTTATAACGTTAATTGCCTTTAAACTTGCGCTTGTAGCGGTTTATTTTATCCCGACAATTATTGCCGCATATAAAAAACATCCGCAGATTTTATGGATATTTTTAATCAACCTGTTTTTCGGCTGGAGCGTTATAGGCTGGATAATTCCCTTATTATGGGCGCTGGATTTTGATAAAACAATTAAAGACTTTAGAGAATTTCAAGCCGCAAAAAATGCTAAAGATGCAACCATAGAAGGCGAGATTGTTAAAGACGATTCTACGGAAGGCTAAACCCTATAACCCTGTCCGTTCCCGATAAATCTTTTTCAATAAAATCAAGCTTAAAGCCTTGTTTTTCGGCAATTTCCGCTACAATACCGCTCTGGCTTACGCCGTTTGTGCACCCGAGTTCAAAAAGCACACACCCGTTTTGTTTTAAATGTTTTTTTGCACCCTCTAAAATACGGCGGTAAAATTCCACCCCAGCCTTATCTTCCGCAAAAAGGGCAAGGGCAGGGTCAAAATTTTTCACAACATCATCCAGCGTGTCTTTAGCTGAAATTGGTATATACGGCGGATTTGACACTATAATATCAAATTTTTCATTCTCATAAATTGAAGAAAAAATATCGGATTTTCTAAAAACAACGCGTCTTTGCTGTTCCAGATTTTCCATATTCTTAATTGCAATCCTTAAAGCTGCGGTTGAAATATCAACCCCTATAATCTCAAGAGTCTGTCCCGAGGAAGTTTCGGCCCCTTCGCCCGATATGCCGTAAGTATTATCTATACAGTTAAATTCAGGCAGGTTTTTTGCAATTTCTATTGCTATACACCCTGAACCCGTTCCGATATCAAGAATTCTTAAATCCCCGCCCGCAAGGGAATTTCCACCTGTGAGTATATCTTCGCCTTCAATGGAATTTCCGCTCATAAGACGTGCAGCGCAAACCGCCTTTTGCACAAGGATTTCCGTTTCAGGACGCGGAATTAAAACATCAGGGTTTACAAAAAATTTATCTCCCATAAAATACGCAAAACCCGTTATATGCTGAATCGGCGCACCGGTTTCAATTCTTTTTTGAGCAAGCGCCCATATTTCATCCGTATTTTGAATTTTGCTTCCCGTCATAATTTTTTCAATAGAAAGCCCGCTTATCCCGCAAACCAAAAATTCAGCCTCTGCCCTTGCCTCGCCTGCTTCAATACCGTGTTCTTTAAAAAATTTTTCAACCTGCTTAATCATCCTGCGCCGCATCCTCCGCAGGTTCAATTATCTCCATAATCCAATTGCGAAGCTCCAATCTTGAAGCGTTCGTTACATCTTTCATCGGCACTCCGTGCGCTTTTGTAACTTTTTCGTAATAAAAAAGCTGTTTTTTTGTAGGCTTCATTTTGCTCATTTTAAAATCCTGAGCTTTTTTTCGAAATTCTTTTACTTTAGCCTTTTGCGCTTCTATAATGGGTTTTTGAGCTTCTTTATATTTTAATTCTTCAAAAACGGCACGCACAAAAAGTTTAAAATCTTTATAAAAATCCTCATTTTCAAAATGCTCTATAATAAACTCAAAATGCGGGTTTTCAATTTCAAAATAATAATTTTCTTCCTCGATAAATTTATCAAAAATATCATCGACGGAAAGATTCGAATATTTTTTTACAAATGATTTTAAATAGCTTAAAAGCTGGGATTTTTGCCTTGGAGTCAGGTATAAAAACAAATTTTGCTTCAAAGAATATATGTTCGGCATTTTTTTATAAATCTTCAATATCAAATTTTTTCGCCGCAGTGAATTCCAAAAACGCACCCATAATAGGATTTGTGGCATTTTTTGAAAAACTGCTTTTGGTAGAATTTTGAAGGCTTTTATTTTCTTTTTCTTTTTTTAAAATGGTTTTTGTGCGCCTTTTTAAATCTAAAAATTCGATTTTTTCTTTATCCATAAGATTATTTTATCATCCTTTATATATTATTAAAAGCTAAAACCTTCAAAAAATTGCATAAAAAAACGGGTATTGAAAGGTTACAAAATCAATACCCTTGAAAAATTGTTTATCGAAACTTATTAATTTTTAATCCAGCGTCGTACTCTTGTATTCAAGGATTACAAAGCCGTTGCCGCCATATCCTCCTTTACCTCCTGTTTGATTAAGTACTGCTCCGCCACCTCCTCCTGCACCATAGAGTCCGTTGTTACCGTTGGGGGATGGTGTTTGATTTGTAATGTTACATATGGAATCATAGAGAGGAGAGAGAATGCTTGTTCCTCCACATCCGGGTCTTATTGGTCCAAGTGTAATATTTGTACCGTCATTTGATTTTATTGTTGATGTACATATACTGTTACCTTCTTCATCTTTTGTTTGATAAAGACAAGATAAATATCCTCCCATACCTCCATAGTTATCTTCTCCTTTTTGTCCGAGCACAATATTCATATTTCCTTGTACATATTCTTTATATGTTTCAGAGAAATTAGAAGGTATTTTTGTTTCACTTCCATGAGTATTTTCTTCAGATGTTCCGTTATTTCCCCTTAATCCTCCTTTTGCTTCATATTTAATTGTCTTTCCGTTTGATATCATAGATGTTGATGTTGTTCCTCCGTTGCCGTTAACCCCTTCATTAACGTCAAATTCATAGTCACTGCTCTTAGCATTACCCCCTAACCCTATCTTTATATCCATCACCCTGTTCTTTGAATCAGGATCAAGGTTTGTATATGTTTTTTTAACTATTTCACCCATAGTTCCTCCCCCGCCGTTTGATCCTCCCCATTCAACATAGATATATCCGTTAGCTCCTTTACCTCCGATACCAAAGCTTCCGTTACTTCCGCCGCCTCCGCCGCCTCCGCCTGCACCGTATGAAGAAGAAGGAGAATTATTGCCGTCAGCATTACTTCCTCCCGCTAATCCTCCCTGGAGCAGTTCTTCCTTAAGATTGTATACAAATCCTCCGTTGCCTCCTGCACCGTTTTGAGGTTCGGATTCAAGATATCCTCTTAAGCCCGCAGTTCCTCCTGAATGAAGATTAGCTTTTTTCCAGTTTACATATTTAGCGGAACCTGATGAAGTAAATTTTATTCCCCCTCCTAATCCTCCGCTGCTTTCAATATATGATTCTTCACTTTCATACTTTCCTCCTTTTCCTCCTGATACAGATATTAAGACAGAAGAATCAGAGGCAATTGATGTAGCGGTACCGTTATTACCGTTAGATCCCGGGAGAGTTTGCTGTTCTCCTCCTTTGCCTATATTAAAAGTTAATTTTTGATTAGGAGAAACCGTAAGTTCTCCTATCCATATTTGACCTGCACCACCGCCTCCGCCTCCGTTGGAGGGCATGGAATAGCTGCATTTTAGAGCATCAACAGCAGGAGCCCATGAGATAAGCATGTAGCCATTTTTACCTGAGGCTCCTATATTTCCATTAGCACCGCCATTTCCACCGGCACAATAGTTTGAATCACCTAAAGGAGAAGCTCCTCCTATGCTAAGAGTTGTTCCATATCCGCCGTATCCCGAATTACCACCGGTTGCCTTGCCGCCGTTGTTATCATTAGCAATACTATTACCGCCTTTTCCGCCTCCAAGACCTCCTCCACCGCCTCCGGCATACCCCACAGCAGTTGTATAAGAGGTTTGATACATATATCCTCCGCCCCCACCCCCGCCGGGAGCGACTAAAAAGAAGCTTCCATCAGAAGAATTTCCATAACGGCCAAATAATGTGGCACCTCCTCCCCCTCCACCACCGCCAAGTGAAGAGGCACCTCCTCCTCCACCACCACCTTCAAGCGAGCCCGAGCCTGCTGCAAAATGAAAAACATAACCATTTATAAATGGACTTACATCTACTTCTCCAGCTGCACCACCTCCCAAGGTACCAATACCGCTATTTGCTTTATACCCGTTATTTGCACTATTTTGTTGACAAAATGCACCGTTACCTCCAGGTGAAACACCTGAACCTGCAGATCCGGTTTCGCAGCCTCCACCGCCTCCTCCCCATCCTCCCCCACCGCCACCACGGTATGCCCCCACTGTTGCATTGTTCGATGCATCGTTATTGCAGCCTCCACCGCCTCCCCCGCCAATTGTTACAGATATCGAAGATGTATTTTGCGGAATAATAACTTGTTTGTTAATATAACCGCCGGATGAACCGCTGCCAGCCGGATGAACACCTTGAGATGCCCAAGTGGATGTAGCTCCGCCGCCTCCGCCTCCGCCTCCGCAGGCTTTAACATTAACAACAGTATCGCCTGCTTTTGCAGTTCTTGAAGCATCAGATACAAGAGTCCAGGTAGAATTAGGATTTGTCCAAATACATTTTTCATCAACACTTGGTACATTTCCCTTAGCGCTGCTTGGAATAGTCCATGTTTTTACACCTGTATTAGCAGAAGAACTTCCTGCATATTCCTGCTGTCCTGCTGTTCCTGTTAAAGAACCGTATGCTATGCCTGTTCCTGCCCCGCCTGATGCTCCGCCGCCTCCTGCGCCTATCATAAATACTCTAAGTTTAGTTACGCCATCAGGAACGGTAAATTCTTGAGTTGATGTTATTTCTTTGTTTCCATACAAAGCATCTCCTCCTGCACCTCCTCCTCCTACAAGAGTAACTCTTACCTGATTGGCATCAGACGGGATATTAAACTTTGTACTTTCGGTAAATACTGATACAACCATATCTTTATCATAATTAGCAGCTTCACTTATTACCTTTAATTCATGATCTGCCATTCTTCTTGTCATAACGGGAGCAAGAGCGGCAAGTAATAATGAAGCAACAAGAAGTGCCATAAGCATTTCGACAAGGGAGAAGGCATTTGTTAAGTTTGTAAAAACTTTTAAATTTGATAAAATCTTAATTTTTCTTAAAAATTCAAAATGCGCAAAAGCACTGCAAATAGAGGGTTTAAAACCCATAAGATGAACAATTTTCTTCATAAAATATTATCCTGTTATATTACCCACATGTCTATACATAGACAGCGTAATTTTATTTTAACATTAGAATTCTATACATGCAACATGTGAATTATAAGAATGCGGATATAATTTTTAAAACTCTGGCACAGATAATCAAGGAAGAGCGGGAAAAACAGGGTAAATCCCAGAGGCTTTTAGCGGATGAGTGCTCGTTTCAAAGGTCTTTGCTTTCAAGACTTGAAAACGGTTTAAATGAGCCGAAACTCGTTTCTATTTGGACTGTGGCAGAGGCGCTTCGCATGAAACCTTCCGAGCTTATCAGCCTTGTTGAAAACAAACTGCCGAAAGACTTTTCATTAATTGAAAGCGGATTGTGCTATTGAAGCTTTGCCCTTATTTCTTTATCCGTTTCAAAAATTTCTTCAAGTGTCGGGTTTTTAATTAAATTATGATGTTCAAGCTCATATTCAACCGTTTTAATAAGTTCTTTTATACCGATTTTACCGTTTAAAAATTTATAAACGCAAACCTCATTTGCCGCATTTAACACAACAGGCATTGTTCCGCCCGCTTTTCCCGCTTCATATGCCATTTTTAAACAGGGGAATTTTTCAAAATCAGGCTTATCAAAAGTCAATTTTTGCCCGATGAAGTTAAAACTGTTTGATTTTATACCTGTTTCACGGTTTGGGTAACATAGCGCATATTGAATGGGAATATGCATGCTGGGAAGCCCGATTTGCGCCACAATTGAACCGTCTTTAAATTCAACCGCAGAATGCACAAGGCTTTCAGGGTGTATTACAACTTCAATTTTTTCATAAGGAAGATTGAAAAGATGATGTGCTTCAATAACCTCTAAGCCTTTATTCATAAGGGTTGCAGAATCAATCGTAATTTTTTTGCCCATATTCCAGCGCGGGTGTTTCAATGCATCAGCACCTGTAGCGTGGAAAATTTCATCTTTTGTTTTATTTAGAAAAGGCCCGCCTGAGGCTGTAATTATTATTTTATTTAAAGTATCAAATCTGCCTGCCGAACTTTGCAAAATAGCCGAATGTTCGCTGTCAACAGGTAAAATCTTTGCGTTATGGCGTTTTGCGGTTTCAGTTACAATATCCCCCGCCATAACAAGGGTTTCTTTATTTGCAAGAGCAATATCCACCCCGTTCTCAAGCGCTTTTATTGTAGGCTTTAGGCCAACATAACCTGAAGTGCCTGTCAGCATTATGTCTAAAGATTTATCGGAAGCAAGCTCTATAAGCCCGTCATCCCCTGAAAAAATTTCAAGCTTCGGAAATATGGATTTCAACTCTTTTTCTTTTGCAGGGTTTGAAATACAAACTTTTTCGGGGTTAAACTTTTTAACCTGCTCAATAAATAATTCAATATTATTGCCGCAAGACATTGAAACAACATTGAATAATTCTTTATTCTCCAAAGCTTCAAGCACCTCAAGCGTCTGTGTGCCGATTGAGCCTGTAGAACCAAGTATTGCAAGATTTTTAGTTGTTTTGTGCATTAGAATCCTTTTTGATAAAATCGCAGATGGTTTCAAGCCTTTTATCTTCCATCGCATCAATTAATTCTTGAATATTTTGGATTTTTTTCAATTTAAAACCGACTTCGGCAAGCAAAACACAATCGTTGCAAAGCCTGTATTTGCTGTATTGTATACTCCCTGCCATGCATTTATTTTTGCCGCAGGCGGAGCAGTCAAAATATTCATTTACAATATCAGGGTTTTCCTCAATGTCATCCTGCACCATTTGAAGAACAACTTCCTGCATATCCTCTATTATTTTATTTTCATCTTCCATAGGTTTTATTATAACAAAAACTCGGATAATATTAAATTTGAAATTAAAATCCCTTTAATTGTAAGCCTGTAACCGTTTTCGGTTTTTTCAATATACCCTGAATCAGTAAATTTTTTAATAGGGACAGAAAATTTTTGATTAAAGTCTATTTTAAATTTTTCATTTATATTATTAATATCTATGCCTACAATTTTTCTAAACCCGAGAAAAATCGTCTCTTCAAGCTGCTCTTCTTGTGTAAGAACAGTTAATTCCTTTGAAAGGAGCGGGTTTTTAATATATTCCATAAAATTTTTAGTATTTTGATAACGTATACCATCTGAAAACCCCGCGGCAGAAAGCCCGAACCCGAAATATTCTTCTTCACTCCAGTAATTTAAATTGTGTTTTGAGCAATACTCGGGAGCTTTTGCAAAGTTTGAAACTTCGTATAATTTATAATCGGGCGCAAGATAATTAATAGCAAATTCATACATATCAGCCTGAATATCATCGTCAGGCAAGCGTTTTGGAGGATTTTTAAAAAACGGAGTGCCTTCTTCAATTTTAAGTCCGTAGAGCGAAATATGCTGAATTTCAAGTGATTTTGCCTGTTTTAAATCTTCTTCCCAGAGTTTTAAATTTTGAGAAGGCAGCCCGTAGATTAAATCAACGCTTATATTATCAAAACCCGTATCCTGCGCAAGATATACGGTATCTTTTGCCTTTTTTGATGTATGAAGACGCCCTATAGCCTTTAAAATATCGTCATCAAAACTTTGAACCCCTATGCTTAAACGGTTTACACCCATTTTGTAAAGAGCGTTTAAAAGCGCAAGATTGGCGCTGTCAGGGTTAATTTCAACCGTAATTTCAGGATTTTCTGCAAATTTAAAGAGAGATAAAATCTTTTCAAAATGTTTAATATCCAGTAATGACGGGGTGCCGCCCCCTATATATAAAGTTTTAAGAGGATTTCCTTTATAATAATGTTTGATCTCAACAGTTAATTTTTTAATATAATCATCAATCAAATTCAAAGCGGGAATTGATGTAAAAGCGCAGTAATTGCATTTTCTTTTGCAAAAAGGAATATGGATATAGGCGCATTTGCAATCTTTGGATTTTAAGCTTTTAGAGGGTAGAGTATTTTGCATTTTAATATTATAATAAGAAAATGGAAAATATAAATGATATGCCCAAATGCAATATGATGGATGAAATTAAGGAACAGCCCTTAGTTTTTGAATATTTGATTAATAAATATATAAAAAACGGAAAAATTAAGGCAGAATTTCCCCTGAATTTTGATGAAGTAAAATTTGTAGCTTCAGGCTCGTCGTATAATTGCGCAAGGCTCGGGCAGAAATTTTTTGAAAACATTGCAAAATTAAAAACATCATTTGAATATTCTTCAGAATTCAATTCAAACCCGGACAGACTCATAAATAAAGATGTTTTATATTTTTTCATAAGCCAATCAGGCGAAACTTACGATACAAAATGTGCCTTAAATCTTGTTAATAAAAAGGGCGGACATTCTTTTGCGCTTGTAAATAACGATAATTCATATATTTATAAAACAAGCGAATTTAAAATGAATATTGAATCAGGGGTTGAAAAATCAATTGCCGCAACAAAATCTTTCACGGGCGGTGTTTTGTGCCTGTGGCTTTTAGCCCTGTATGCAGCGCAGAATAAAGGGGTTGATATTAAAGAATTTGTTTGGGGCGTTGAAAATATTAAAAATGATACCCTTGATGTAATTAATAATACCGAAAATATTGAAGAAGCTGCATGTATATTATCAAAATTAAAAAGCTTTCCTATCATAGGATACGGTTATAATTACGTTATTGCAAAAGAAGGAGCCTTAAAAATTAAAGAAACATCATATATTGATGTAAATGCGTATCCGACAGGCGAATTTTTACACGGACATACGGCAATTTTAAATGAAAACAGCGTTATTGTTGAAATTTTCCATAACAGCGCAGGCGAATTTGAACAAAAAACACTTGAAAAAATCAAAAAAGATTACAACCCAAAAATTGTTGCAATAAGTGATACTGAGGCATATGGTGCCGATGAAAACTTTTTGGAAGTTAAATTTAAAAAATTTGATAATGAAATAATTACAATGCTGTCTTCCGTTATTATTTTGCAGATTTTAGCACTCAAAATCGCGCTGAAACTTAACCGCAACGTGGATAAACCTCTCGGGCTGAATAAGGTTGTAGGGGAGAATTAATTTTTCTTCTTTGTATAATAATATGATGTCAGCATTAAAATAACGCCCGTTATAAGAAACGCTATGATTTTATAGATGGCTTCCACACCGGCTGTATCAATAATAAATATTTTTAAAAGCCCCGTTACAACAATAAAAATACCTGACATTTTACATATTTTTATGTTGAAAAATATACCTGAAACTATTAGTATGCCTGCATATATCATCCATAAAGAAGTGGAAATTATCCCCAGATTATACGCATTAAGCAATTCTAAAATCTTATAGCATTCCAGATTTATTAAATAAAGACCTAAAAATACTGCAAAGTACCCGAAATAATTAATGCGTTCCTTATATTCATAGAATACGGAGGCTATAACAGCAAGTATTATCGCAAAAGTTCTTATGTTAATTACAGGATAATAGAGACAATCCGGCATAAGAAAAGATAAAATAACAAGCGCCAATGATGATATAACAAAAGCCGTATATGCCGTATAATTAAATATTTGCAGGGATGATGTTTTACCAATCCGCTTTAATTGAAGCGAATAAATAATTCCCAAAATAACATAAGAAATATTTTTTATATAATTGAAGCCTGCTCTTGTAATATCGGCATTTTGAAGCTTTAACATAAGTATGTTGATTTCTGTTGCTATAAAAAGATAGCAGAATGAAATTCCTATAAAATATAGAAAATCAGATAAATTTAAAGGAAACTTTCTGCAGAATTTGGAAACGCAAATTGCACCGATTGCAGGAACAAGATAAAACAATGTTCTTGTATTAAAAATATATCTGTAATTTAAATATTCCGTTATGTTGTCGCTAAATAGCGCACCTGTGGAAAATACCATCACAAAACTTGAAATTATAAACGTAAAACCCCATTTTTGAAGATAATCTTTTTCTTTTGACAGAAATGAAATTAACACTCCTGAAATCACAAAAGAAAACATCTTTAAAAGATAAGACGGTATAAACCAGACAGCTGAATAGAGGGCAAAAAATGAACCGTTTTTGTATTGAAGAGCGGAATCTTTTGAATGTTTATATATCAAACGGCCGCAAAGAGAATAAATAAGCCCGATTAAAAGCGTACCCAATGATACAAGATATTTTTCGTTTTCAAAATAATTCAATATTAAAAATGATGCCGCAACGGCAAAATTAACCCAGCAAAGGTATGTTTTATTTTTTGGCATTAATTTAATTAAATACATATCAAATAAAAGATATACAGCCCAGAATATAAACGGAAGGATAATTAACGGTTTTCCTGATTTTATTGCCCATATGTGTGCAAAAACAGTCGTAATAACCATATTTACATAATTAAGCGGGGTTTTTGAAGAGTCTTCCGAAACATAAGCTATTGATACAAGATTTACAAAAATTAAATATGAAAAAAGATAATTTATTGATATTAAAGAATTGCTGCCTATTATTACGGGGCTTAAATAAGCTCCTATAAGACCTATTATAAAGGTTGAAATACTTTTATATTTTTTGGCAATTAAATACGAAAATATTAATAATAAAATTGCAGATAAAGACGCTGTATAAATATTAAGCATTTGATACAATGCAAAAGCACAGTATGCCGTTATAAATAAAACACCAAACCCTGCGCCCATAAGAGCAGAAGCGTAATTACGCATTTTATCGGTTTTAAAAAGATAAACGGCACCAAATACCATGCCTGCCCCCGATATAACGGAAAGAACTATCTTTAAAAGCGGGGTAAATTCAATATGCTCGGATACAAATTTTAAAAATATACCAAAGGCAATAATTAAAACTACAGCGCCTATTTTATTAAAAATATTACCAAAGAAAAGGCTTTCTATATCTTTTGATTCATCCTTATTTTTGGTTTTAAAATCAAATTCACTGAATTCATCTTTTATATTTTTAATATCAATATTTTCTTCAATACCGTCATTTTTTATAAAATTATCAGGACTGATGTTATATTTATCTTCCGCAGGTTCAATTTTTACACTGTTATGTTTTTGATAAACCTCGCTGCTTAATATTTCAAGCCTTGAAAGCACATTGCTTTTAAAGTCAAAAAATGCGGACGTTAAAGCTATCAGCCATATTATAATTATTAAAATCAAAAATCCCATAATAAGGCTTATTATATCATATTTTACAAAATAAAAAGCATTGGCTTAATTTTAAAACCAATGCAGCAGTATAAGCACCTATTATATAATTTTTAAACAATTGCCGTATATATCAGCTCATCAATTGAATTGCATTCTGTAAAAGCTCTTTGTAGCTTGAAATCATCTTGTTTGATAATTCCAATTGCATTTTTGCCTGCTGATAATATGAAATATTGGCTTTAAAATCAGCATTTGATAATTCTACAAGCCCGCTTCTTATTTCACCTCTGCCCATAACGGGTTTTCCTGATTCTTCCGTTTCAACAAACTGGCCCGATTTGTATTCAAAAAGCCCCATGGGATTATGGAAATTCATAACGGAAATTTTATATAAAGGGGTTGTATCTTTTCCGTTATTTGCTTTTCCGTATAAAATACCGTCTTCTTTTATTTCATATTCATCATATTTGCCTAAAAATTTACCGTTATCAGGGTCTACCCAGAGCTTAATTTCTGTTGTAGGAATTGAAAGCGCGCCGCCTTCTGCCATTGTTTTATCAAAATCTTCCTGACTCAGTGATTTTGTACCGCTTACAATTTCACCTTTATCGTTCATAATATATCCTTGAACAACAGAGCCGTCAGCCGCTTTATAAACACCGTCCCCGTCAAATTTAAATTCACCGAGGCGCGTATAGGCAAGTTTTCCGTTTTCGTTTCTTAAAACAAAAAATCCTGAGCCTTCTAAAAATACGTTCTCATCAGAGGTGCCGGGCGTTGCTTTACCTTGCCTCGTGCTTCTCATATAGGTATCACTATATGTGGAATCCAAAAATGTTTTAAACGTAACCTTACTTTCCCTGTAGCCGGGCGTATAAATATTTACCATGTTTTCTGAAACCGCATCCATCCAGCTTTGTGTGGCTTTTTGTGTATTCAGCGCATTTACGTATGCATCATTCATTATTTTTCTCCTTGTTGTTTTGCCCGTTTTGTCTTTCTTTATGCTGTTTATAGCTTAAATTTGCATAAGGTATATTTTGTTCTTCAAACCTTTGTTTTAAATAAGGAATGTTATTCTTTAAATATTCTTCAACCGCTTTATCCCCCGGAATGAAGTGAGCATTTATTTTTCCGTCATCGGATAATCTTAAAACAACTGTTACATTATTATCAAAATCAAGTCTTACCGCCTGTTTTGTATTTTGAATTTTGCAAAGCATATCAGACAGTGTTTTTGAAACTTCAATTCCTCTGTAATTTGCAGCATCAATAACGCTTCCGTCATTTTGAACCGTATAATTTGTATATCCGCCCGAATTGAGCGCGTTTATAAAAAACATTGCATCCGCTTTATCAAGATTTAAAGTATCAAGATTAACGCTTTGAACAAAATCCAGAGATTCAAGAATATCTTCAATATTATCTTCAACGAAAGAAATTTCTTCGCTTAGAATATCTTTAAAAGAAGCACCGTCAGAATTTTGCATGCCGTAAGGATTTTGCGCTATGCCGTTATCTGAAAGCGCAGCGGAATTTAGGGCGCCTTTTAAGCCGCCGCCCTGATATTCGGTATTTTGATATTGTTTCCCTTGGCTTTCTATATTCATTCCTGTTTATGCCTTTCAAGCAGCTCGTCAAGCTCCTGCTCGTATTCCTGTTCTCTCTTTCGCATAAAATGCTTTTGAGAGCCTATTTCATTCAAGGTTTTGAGTTCACGCATTTTTTCTTCATAAAGAAATTCTTCTTTTTTGTGTTCTTTATGTTTTTCTAAAACGTCAACTTCCCTTTCGCGCTGCATAAGAATTTCTTCTTCACGGCGCAAAACCTTAATCGCTTCCAGTTTTTGCTGTTCAAGTTTTTCCCCTTCTTCATAAAGGTGCTTTAAAAACTTGTCAAAACCGTCATACATCCTGGGGTCGGATTTTCGCATATTTATTCTTGTATCTTGAATATTTTTATTATTTTGAGCTATAAGCCCTTCTATCCGCATAACTTCTTTCTGGCATTTTTGAACAACTTCAAGCTGCTCTTCTTTTTTTCTTATTCTTATTTCTAAGAATTTTTGCAATCGGTAGTTAAACGGCATAATAAAAATTCTTGAAGATACTATACATATAATTATACGGCATCTTCCCTCTTACCTTTTAATAAAAATCAAAAGGAAGTCAAAAAATCCCCCAAATAAATTATATAAAATCAGCTAATCGAACATATGTCTTAAATTTCTCTGCACAATTTCAAGAATTACAATATCGGGTTTAAACTGTTTTATGCTGTTTTTATCGAAATTCTTCACATCCATATACATTACTTTTTCAAAAGTACAATTCATATACGGCCTTAAAAATTCAAGAAAAGAATCCCCGTAAATCATTACTCTTAAATCTGATTTGCGCACTTCCTTATCACATTGGTATTCGGGCACTATTTCAGTCTTTTGTGTGCCTACATCAACCATATTGGCTAAATCAGGCGCCTCGCGCACATGCTCATCTTTTTTCATATTAGAAAGTTCAAATGATTTAATGTTAAAATCCTTTCCAATTCTATCCATTAAAGCCTTATAACCGAAATATGCACCGTAAAATGTCCAATGAGTGTCTGTTTTAAAATATAATAAATCCTCGCCTTTATTATCCAGAAGTTCTTTTTTAGGATAAATAAAATCCGAATTTAATGCTAAAAGCTGGCTTATTCTGGTTTTATCACTCTTTATGCCATATAAAGCCTTATCAGGCATATATTCAGAATAAATAACGCTTTTATCCGGAGGAATTAAAACATAAAATTGTATTCCGGCATTATTTAAACGATAAAGGGTATCCTCATATTCTGAAATTAAATTATTAAGTGTCATACGGCCTAAAGGCACCCTGCCTTGAAAATCTTCAAGTTCATTCCCGAGTTTATAAAAAAGCCATCCGTCTTTTCCCTTTAATACTTTAACATCAATATTTTTAGGATAAGTTTTAAAAAGTTTAATTTTTAAACCGGATGCAAATTTCATAAAATAATGTCTGAAACCAAAATTGTCTTCATAATATTCAAAAAAGTCATCACAAAATTTTCCGATATCTCCCGAATAATTCTTGAATTCGGGAAAAGCTTTTGTATTACCAAGCCTCGGGTCATAAAGCCCGTTTTGAAAATTAAATATCAACCCTATTATCGGAAGATATAAAACGATTATAAAAAATATTATTAAAAATTTTCCTTTGAGCTTATTTTTAAATTCCATTTATCATATCCCTCTTAAAACCTGAAATATATAAAAGGCTGATATGTATTAACGGCAGCATATGAAGCTGAAATAATTAAAAGTGCCATATATACCGCATTTTGAATAAAATTCGGTATATATTTTTTTACCTTTGAAATAACAGGAACTGAAAATATCAATGCAACTATGAGTGTAAATATAAGTTCTCTGTCTATATAATAGATTATTGCGCCTGATTGCCCAAAATCAAAACTATACATGGTCTTTATAAAAGACATCGCAAAAGATAAATCTTCACACCTGAATATTACCCACCCTGTAGCCACGGCTATTATAAAATATATATGGCATACAGCTTTCGGCAGTTTATTTAAAAGCCCCAATCTTTCAAATACGATTAATAAGCCGTTATACAGCCCCCATATAATAAAATTCCAGCTTGCCCCATGCCAGAAACCCGTCAGCGCAAATACAATCATAATATTTAAATACATATGGTGTTTATTCCCGCCGAGCGGAATATAAAGATAATCCCTGAAAAATTCGGATAATGTTATGTGCCATCTTCTCCAGAATTCTCTTATGGATTTTGAAATGTAGGGATAGTTAAAGTTTTCGGGGAATGTAAACCCGAACATTTTACCAAGGCCTATTGCCATATCGGAATATCCTGAAAAATCAAAAAATATTTGAAAAGTATAGCACACTGCACCCAGAATACATACGCCCGTTGATAATTCAGATACATTTAGTGCAAAAATTTTATCAACAGTATAGCTTAAGGTATCCGCTATTATAACCTTCTTTGAAAGTCCTGAAATAAATCTTTTTATTCCTTCAGTAAAATTCTCGCTTTTAATAATTCTGTTGTTTATTTCATCTTGAATTTGTTTATATCTTACAATGGGACCTGCAACAAGCTGCGGAAACAACGATAAATAAAGAGTAAAATCAGCAAAATTTGTAGATTTTATACTTTTTCTGTAAATATCAATTAAATACGATAAAGCCTGAAATGTAAAAAACGAAATCCCGACAGGAAGATGAATTTTAGTATATTCTATTACGGGAAAAACCCCGAGAGCGTTAATTTCATCTATAAAGAAATTTAAATATTTAAATACAAACAGTAATAATATATTGACAGATACACCTAAAATTAAAAAACGCTTTCTTTGTATATCATTGGCGCAATCAATTTTCTTTCCTATAAAATAATTAAAAATACAGGAAGATAATAAAAGAATTGTGAATGCTTTTTCACCCAAAAAATAGAAGAAGAAACTGAATAATATCAGTACCATATTTCTGTATTTGGGGTTTACTGCAAAATAAATATGAATTGTTACAGGCAAAAACAGAAACAAAAAGCCTATGCTGCTAAAATTCATACCTCAAAACTATCCTGAAATTCTATTTACAAGGATAGTATCAAAAATAATATATGAAGTAAAGAAAAGCCCTATGTTATCCCGTATTTTCTTTTATCAAGGTATCTGCGCCAGTTTTCTTCAAAATTTTGTATAAATTCATGTGCCTCTAAAACATCGTCATAGGTTATTTTATCAAGGTCTTTGGAAGTTTCTTTTTTACAGCTGAAATAAAGCCCCGGGTCAAATTCACCTGAAAATTCCGCGCTGAAAATTTCATCTTCTTCAGCAGATTTTTTTACAGCCTCTTTCTCGGTATATTCTTGCGCATTGTAAGCTTCATCGGTTTTTAAAGGCATACCAAATGCCGCATCAAAAAACGAGAAATTTAAATCCATAAATGCAAGAACATATTTTTTGCCGCAATTTTTGCATACAATTCTTACCATAACCGTATCATAGCTTATTTCTAAAAGCCCGATACAGCTTTCATCAAAATGTTCGCCGCAATGGGAACAAGACAATAAATTTATAAGTCTTTCTATATTATATCCGTTTTTCATTGCTGTTTTTATTCTCCGTTTGTTAATTTTTATTACGCATTCTTAAAAAATCATAAAGTTTGAAATACAAAATACCGAAATTTAGACTATGACAATGAAGTTTTATTTAAAGGAAACGAGGTAATAATGTTTGATGTGATTAGTTTGGTTTGTTTTGCATTTGTATGCTATTTATTGTTAATCGGCATACCTTCAATTGTAGAAAAAGTTTCAAGTGAAGAATTCAAAAATGCATATTTAAAAAACTTAGCAAAAACAGATTTGCATTCTTACGGAAAGTCTTACTTTTAAAAACCCCTTTCTACTATTTTTTAGTTCCACAAAATATTGAAATTTAAACATGATAGTTTACAATTTTGATATGAAATATATTGTCTTGATACTGGTATTAATTTCATCATTGATACATCCTTCTTTTGCATATGAAGAAGAATTGTTCGGTGATGAAATTTTTATTGAGCCTGAAAAAATACAATTAAATCTCAATAAAAACATTCCTTCAGCCTACAGACAATCATACGAAAAAGAAAAAACGGGAATTGAATATAAAAAAGGCAAAGTTTCTTTATTTTCAGGCTCATCAAAAAGCTTGAACGATTATATGGTTGAAGACTATAAATCAACAACGGGTGCCGTTTTAAACCCGGAAGGAAGATTATCTTTATCGGGCGGAATGGAGGTAAAATACCAGAATCCGAATGCAAGCATAAATTCTAAAAAATATTATTTTACGCCGTCTTTAAGGCTGAATGATGATATATCCTTAACCTTTGCAAATAAATTTAACCATGATTCAAAAATTTATGAAAACGAGATAGGAATTCAGTATTCGCCAAAATTCTTTAAAACGGGAAAATTCGGAGTAACAGCAGGAACGGTTTTTGATGAAGATATTATAAAATCTCAAAACCTTAAATTTTCTACGGATTTATTTATATTCTAGATTGAAATTTGCAACAGATAATGTATAATGAGAATATAAAGGGCGAGGTGCTGTCACACCTCTTTAAAAACCCTAGTGTTTTGATTTGAGCGCTATAATTATTAAAAAGATAATTATCAGCGCTTTTTCAGTAATAAACACTTATGCCTCACCTCCTCTCCAACTCAAGTTAACAACTGCGTTGTTTGGAGCGGGGTTAGTTTTCAGGGTTTACCCATTTTGATTTTATAAAAAATTATTATATTTTAAATCATGTAAAAATTGTAAATTTTATGTAAAAAAAGGGGCGCAAAAGGTTACAAATTGCGCCCTTCAAAAAGTTGTTCATCGTTAAATTTATTTATTCCAGCTTATCCCAATAAATACATACATATCCGCCCTGTCCGCCGCCGCCTCTGCCCGGTTCTTTGCCCATATGCCATGCACCGCCGCCTCCTCCTGCACCTGCTTTGCCGTATTTTGGAGATGCTTCAACTATACCGTCCTTTGTGGGTATTAATATATCACCGCCGCTGAAACCTTGACCATTTAAAGCTTCCTGCGAAGGTTCCGGTATATTATTATTTTCATCAGGGTTAATATTTGAACATATTCCTGATTCATTGTATATGCCGCCGCATTTTCCTTTTTCGCCTGTTCCTGATGTACCGCCTCTGCCGCCTGCACTTCTTATGCCTTCTTTATAGTTTGCTTTATCTCCGCTTCCGCCTTGCTTACCGTCAAGCCCTTTACTTCCTGCAAAATTATTCTGGGTAAAAAGCCTTGTAAATATATTGCCTGTATCATCAAAAGTTCCTGCTTCGCCCCCTATACCTCCCGATGATACGGAACCCGTTGCACTTGAAGCGGATGTGCCTGCATTACCGCCTTTTCCGCCGAATATTCTATATGTTACATTCGGAGAATTTGAGCATGTAACGGATGAATCACCGCCATCCGTTCCTTTTACACCCGCCGCACCTCCTGCTCCTCCATATCCTACTTTAATAGAGCATGTTCCACTTTTTCCTATATTTATATTCTTGATGTGGGCGACATATCCGCCGCCGCCTCCGCCGCCGCCTGCTGCTTCATAATAGTGCTTGTACTTTAATTTTATATACCCTTCTGCCCCGTTTCCTCCTTTACCGAAGGCAAATGATGCGGAACTCCCGAAACCCGTTTTAGTTGCTGTACCGCCGCCTCCGCCTGCACCGGGATTTGTTGTTGAATTAGGGGTTACACCGTCTTTACCTGAATTTGTTACTTGATTGGAATTTAATACACTGGCACCGCCTTTTCCGCCCGTTGTAGGATTATTTGTGCCTGCTCCGCCGTTTCCTGCAGGTTTACCGTCATTTGTACAGCTAAATTCAACCATATTATTTGCAGATACCGTATAATCATATGTATAGCATCCGTTATCTTTGGATACCGTATTGCCTGCTTTTCCGTATCCAAGTGTTGATGCGTTTGTAATACTTGCATCAGCAGCAGTTCCGCCGTTTCCTCCTTTAACACAGAGCTTAAACTGAGGCTGTCTTGAAGAATTTTGTATAATAATACAGGAATCTCCGCCATTAGTTCCGTTATATGCTTTAGCACCTTTTGAAGATGCGCCGCTTCCGCCTTCACCGCCTTTTCCCGTATCAAGAACTATATATCCTCCGATATTTGCTTTTATCTTTTCTCTTAATTTATTTTTTGCAATTAAATCAAAATTGTTATCAACAATTGAAGGAGAAGCTGAACCGCCGCCGCCTGAGAGAGAATAGAATTTTTCACCCGTAACATTGGCACTGTCATTATATACACAGTAGGTAGAGCGGGAATTGGTGTTTGTTGTTATGTTAGTTATTGCATTCCATGAAGTTCCGGATAGTTGATAATAATGATAATTTGTACCGCAGGAAACGGTTTTTGTACAGCTTACAGTGTAACAACTTCTACAAATATAATGCCCATTTGCAAGTTGAAAGTTACATGCGCTATTGCACGCCTCACGAGTAGGCTGAACACCACCACAACACCTATAATAGTAAGAATCACCTGAACAAGACGGGGTTTCCATGGTATCCCTACACCAACATGTACCGGTTTCTTGCTTGCTGCATGCGCTCGTATCCCTTGACCATACCGTATTACCGTTTGTTACACCGAAAGTTGAATACTGATTTTTCCAGTTACCAAGCTGCGCCATTGTAGGTATTTGCCATTTTGATGAAGGGGTTAAATTGTCACAGGCTGTTTTTGCATTAGCTAAATTCTTTGAACCTTGATTATTTGATACACATACTTTATTCACGCTATCATATTTTTGCCCCATGCATTCGCATTTATCAACGGAAGCACTTCCCGTACAAGTTGCGCTGCTGTGTATTGCAGCACCGCCCCCTGCTCCGCCTCCGCCGCCTGTCATCATTTCTATTTCAAAATCGTCCATATTCTGCTCAATTTTTATACCTGTTTTACCTTCATTTGGTTCGGTATAAGAATCAGATACGATATTTGGATTTGTTGCTCCTGCACCTCCGCCTCCACCTGATGCAAGCACAAAATTAATTATCCAGGCATCATCTATTTGAAAATCATTCGGGAGCACTTTGTATCCGCTGCCGTCCGCTGCAAGCTGAAGCTCGGGGTCGTCATAATCCCAGCATCTAAACATCGCGGGAGCCTTTCCTCCTCCGCCCGTACCTGAAATATTGAGATAATCCCCGTTCATTTTTCTTGTCATAACGGGGGCGAGGGCTGCTAAAAGCAGCGAGGCAACCAGAAGCGCCATAAGCATTTCCACAAGAGAAAAGGCCAAATTACCGCATCGGGTAATTGAAAATACCCCTTGTGTTATGTTGAATTTCTTTAAAACCATAAGTTTTAACTCCTTTTAGATAAACAATTTAGACAAACAATTACTTTTGTAAAAATCTGCGTTTTCGGAAAAATAGGTCACAGACATTTCAAAATTATACGGCAAAATAGTTCACATGACAAGACTGCAATTTTTAGGAAAAAATATTAAAAAATATCGGCTGGAAAACAATTATAGTCAGGAATTTTTAGCCGAGCAGTGCGATTTATCCCGCGAATATATTTCAAGAATTGAAAGCGGGCAAAAATATGTAAGTCTTAAAAAAATTTTTTTAATTGCAGATGTTTTAAAAGTTTCGGTTAATACATTATTTGATTTTAAGTAATAAAAAACCCTGAACAAATTCAGGGCTGAATAAAATTTTAGATGAACAACTTTTCAATCAGGCGCGTTTTGTAACCCAATGCACCTCTTTTAACTGCAAAATGCGAAACATTCTACAGCCGAAAAGCCGCATATTAAGGCATTTTTATAATGCCTTTTTAAATGAACAATTAAACCGAAAATTCGGTCTTTTCAATTTTAATTATACAGGATATGCACCCCTAAAAACAAATTTTTAATATAAACGGTGGAAATGTTTCTTAACTTCAAAATAAAAAATGCAGGCTTTATCCTGAGCCTGCATTTTATAAATATTTACAAATTTTTAAAACGGTTTTGTCTGTGAAAGCTTGTTTCTTAATTCTCTAAACCGCATAATATCTTCCTGCGCTTTTGAAGTTTCTTTAAATAATACCTGATTTGAAGGATGAACAATAACAATCGCATCAACATGCACTTCAAGAAAATCATAACGCCTCGGCGCTGATGAATCTTTACCCATAATTTCGGCATTTGTTACGGCAAGAAAACGTTTTTCTCTGTCATTTAAAAGGTCTGTTAATTCACGGTTTGTATTTGTATATTTTGAAACATGAACCGTGCCTTTAATATTATGTTCTTTTGTTAATATGCAAACCTCTATAGGTATGGTATCTTGGTGTTTGCCTGCCATATACGGGTTTTCTCCTGTAATAGATATCTTATTCTTAAAATTATTATATTACATTTTTTTAAATATGGCTAATATTTTATTTTTTAATGTAAAATAAAGAGGTTATGAGGAGAGTTTTCACATTAATTTTAATATCTTTTGTTATGCTTAATATTTTCGGTATGCAAAATACCGCAAATGCAGCAAGCGCACCCATGATAAGCACATGGGAAGTAGATAACAGAAGCACATTAAATAATGAAAGAATTATTTCAAAATCTTCTTATAAAATAAGCGCCATTTACCCTTCAAACGTTATAAACGCTCTTGGCGCAGGATTCCCGGGATACCGAGGCCCGGGGCAATTAGTCGTTTATAAGCAGAATTTCGGCAGAACCACAGGCACAAATGAATTCGGCAAAGAAGCCGTTGTTGAAAACGGCAGAGTAGTAAAGCTTACGGGCGCCAACAGTTTAATACCGAAAAACGGTTATGTAATTTCAGGACACGGCAGCGCTAAAAAATGGATTACAACGAATCTTAAAATCGGAACAAATATAATAATAGATGAAAATACAAAAACAATAACCGCCTACACCACCCCTGAAAGCTGGCGTTTTTCGGCTAAAGAAAAAATAAAAGAGGCGGAAGATTTTCTTGATAATGCAAAAAAAATTCAGGAAAACCCCGGCGAAAAAAAAGCAAAATATTATTTAAAACGCGCAAAACAGGATTTAAGAAAATCTAACCGCGCAAATGATAATATGGCTGTAAATTACGCCAAATCTTCAATAGAAATGTCCAGAATTGCCATAAATTATTCTCTTCCATACATTGAAAATGAACTGAAAGGCACATGGATACGCCCCACGGAAAAAAGTATCTACGAAGTAAGGCGTACACTCGATTCAATGCAATCTATCGGAATAAATACCGTTTTTCTTGAAACTTATTTTCACGGGTATACAATTTTCCCGAGCAGAACAATGCGCTCATATAATTTTACGGAGCAAAACCCTATATTTGCAGGGTTTGACCCTTTAAAAGCCTACGTAACCGAAGCACACGCAAGAAATATGAAAGTGCATGTGTGGTTTGAATCCTTTTATGTAGGAAATAAACACCCGAGTAATGACCCGAATTCAATTCTTTCAATAAGACCCGAATGGGGTAATAAAAACAAAGCAAATGCAGGCAAAGAAGGCTATGTACCGCACCCTGTAGAGCATAACGGCTACTTTCTAGACCCTGCAAACCCCGAGATACACAATTTTCTTGTTTTAATTGTAAAAGAAATAATCTCAACTTACGGCGTGGATGGCGTAAACCTTGATTATATAAGATACCCGAGCTCTCAAAAGGCAACATCCGCAGGCTTTGAAGCTTCAAACTGGGGTTATACGCAGTATGCAAGAGATGAATTTAAAAAAATATACGGCACAGACCCTGCAAGCATTAAATATAAAGATGAGCTGTGGTATAAATGGAACGAATACCGCCAGAATAAAATAACCGTATATCTTTCAAAAATGCGTAAAGCCGCACGCGGCAAGGTTGTACTTTCTGCCGTTGTTTTCCCTGATTACAGAGCGGCGCTTGAAACAAAGCAGCAAAACTGGGTAAAATGGACAAATGATGATTACCTTGATGCAATCACACCTTTAATTTTAACCTCTGATGATACGCTTTTTGAAATTATGTTTAAAGAAATTAAAACAAAAATGTCTTCTCAAACTATCATTTACCCGGGGCTTTTTGTAGGCTTTATGGAAGGTGAAGCTGAAGATTTATTAAAACAGATTAATGTTTCAAGAAGCTTAAAATCAAATGGGGTTATACTTTTCGATTGGGCACATCTTGATAATAAATACAAAGATGTCTTAAAGTTTTGCGTGTTTACATCAACCTGCAAATAACAGATTAAATAAACACGCAAATAGAGTCTAATTCAGCAATGCGGAAATTTTTCATTTCCCGTTTTTTTGTATATTATAATAATAATTCAATTTAAAATAAAAAAATGTATATATTTACCCCTGCTGAATTTTTTTTATTTTGGGTTCCATCGCATATGTAGTGTGGTTTTTAGGGTATTTATTAAGAAATGTAACGTGCAAAAAATCATCGTTTTTTGAAAAATGCTACTCATCAAATTTTAAAAGTTCATAAGGTTCAACATTTAAAACTTTTGCAATATCGCATAAACTCTTCAAAGTGGGAGTTCTAAATCCTCTTTCAATTTGTGCAATATAATCAGAACTTTTTCCAAGCTTTAAACCAAGATTAATCTGGCTATAACCTGCCTGTATTCTATATTTTTTAATATTCTTAGCTAAAATTGCAAGAATTTCATCAGAATAGCTTGTCATAATTTAATTCTAATGATAAAATCTTAACATTATTGGAGCAATTTGCTCTATATGGAGAACGTTATGAATAACATTTTTAACCTTACAAAAGAATGCTACAAATACATTGAAAAAGCCGACGCACTGATAAATATACTACGCGATAAATATCTGCACGATAAAGATACGGTCATAATCTCGGATATAATATCCGAAAATATGAAAAATATTACAAACCTCATCCTTGAAATTCATGATAAAACAAAATAATCTTATGCAAAAAAACTGTTTAAAATCTTCTGAACTATTACAATTTCTTCATCATTCAGTTTATGAATCATATCAAAAATTTTTATAATGCGGGAATTTCTGTCCCCCTCGTAATGTTCAAATTTAAAAAATGAATCAATAGAAACTTCAAGCGCCTCCGATAATGCCTCAAGATTTTCTTCTCTCGGCATATTTACGCCGTTTTCAAGGCGGCATATGGTAGAAAGTGCAATATTCGTCTTAACGGAAAGCTGTTCCTGAGTTAAACCCTTTTTTGTCCTTATTTCTTTAATCCTTGCACCGATAAGCTTTTTTAATTTTCCCATAACAATTCTTTCCTTATTTAAAAGAATAATCTAAATTTTTAAAGATTACATTGCACAATTTGGTAAATTTTCTTGCAAAAAATGCTAAATTATGGAAGAATAGACATGAAAATTGCTAAAACATGAAAAAAATAAATAAAAATATAGCAAATTATGAAAGGATTAAGCATGAATAAACCCGCCTTTTCTTTAATAGAAATGCTTATGGCATTACTGGTAGCTTCTCTTCTTCTTGCAGCATTAGCTCCCGTTATGACAAGAAGAATGGCAGATCATGAATTAAAGGTAATGAGTGAAGCAAGTAATTATGATAAGGATAGTATCATTACAATATTTAATGATAGTTCTGAAACTCAAGAATTTAATATTCCAAATGATACTAATAGAATAACTGTTACCATGATGGGTGGAGGAGGAGCAGGAGGAGATGCTCTTTACGGTAATAAAATATTTACATCAAACGAAACCTTTACCGTTCCTGACGGCGTAACTAAATTAAGAGTATTTATGGTCGGAGGCGGAGGAGGGGGCGCTTCAGGCGGGGTAGGCGAGGGAGTTGCATATGGTTCTCTCACAGGAACAGCAGGACAGCAGGAATATGCGGGAAATACATCTGCCAACACAGGTACTAAAACTTGGACAATACCTTTATCCGCTAAAGGAAATGTTCCAAATGTTGATTACAAATGTATTCGAACAAATCCCAATTCTACTTGGACTCTTGTATCCGATACTTCAAAAACCGTAGAAACAGGCGACACTATAGTTAATGTTAAGGCATGCGGTGGCGGCGGGGGAGGAAGCACAGACGGGGGAATCGGCGGAGGGTCAGGCGGATATACAAATAAACAGGTAACTATACCTCGTAATATTAATAATATCTCCATTACTATTGGAGGCGGAGGAGGCGGAGGGAGTAATAATGATTGCACAAACGGTTTCGGTTCTTCTCCTCAAGGTTGGGGTGGCGGCGGGGGTGGTACAGAATACAGCAGTATAAGAACTATCGCCGGAATTTATCCTGGCGGCACAGGAGCTTTTATATACACAAATTGTATACCAAATGGCGGCATAAAAGCTACAAACGCATCAGGCACTGCTGGCAGCCCGGGTGGGCCGGGTGCAAAGGGTTCTTATTCTTGCTTTATTGGTTCCGGAAACGGTTCTCTTGAAGGGGGTGGGGGAGGAGGGGGTGCCTCACCT
>CAJULX010000001.1 GCA_910587245.1 Candidatus Gastranaerophilales bacterium | reverse complement strand
TTGAACTTCGGGATGAAGAAGAAGTAACAATGGTAAACGGAAAAAGAATTTGCGCGGAGGGAGTAAAAATTATCAACCCAAGCTTTGATGTTACCGATAACTCACTCATAGCAGGCATTATCACGGAAGATGGTATTTTTAAGCCTGAAGAACTTGAACAAAAATTACGCAGATAAATTCAAGCAAGGATTAAAATATAAATTAAAATAATAATTATAATTACAAATAGGAGTATAAAATTATGACACAAGCAAACGGCAGAGTTTACAATTTTTCCGCAGGACCCGCGGTTTTACCCGAAGAAGTGCTAAAACAAGCAGCAGACGAGATGATGAATTATCAAAATTCGGGTATGTCTGTAATGGAGATGTCTCACAGGTCTAAAACCTACGATAATATTATAAAAACCGCAGAAAAAGATTTAAGGGAATTAATGAACATTCCCGATAACTATAAAGTTTTGTTTTTGCAAGGCGGCGCGCATTTACAGTTTTCAATGGTGCCTATTAACCTCTTAAAAGCAGACGGCACAGGGGTTGCAGACTATATTGTAACGGGTCAGTGGGCAAAAAAAGCTTATGCTGAGGCTCAAAAATACGGCAAAATTAATAAAGTGGCAACATCAGAGGATAAAACTTTTTCATATATTCCTGATTGTTCGGATTTACCGATTTCTGAAGATGCCGCCTATGTCTACATTTGCGAGAATAATACAATTTACGGTACAAAATTCCACACTTTGCCGAATACAAAAGGCAAAATCCTTGTATCGGATATGTCAAGCTGCTTTTTATCAGAGCCCGTTGATGTTACAAAATACGGCTTAATTTATGCAGGAGTACAGAAAAACGTAGGCCCTGCGGGCGTTCAAATTGTTATAATCCGCGAAGACCTTATAAGAGAAGACCTTCCGAGCTGGTGCCCCACAATGTTGAAATACAAAACCCACGCTGATAACGACAGCCTTTATAACACCCCTCCGGCTTACGGCATCTATATTTGCGGTCTTGTATTTAAATGGCTCAACAAACTTGGCGGCTTAGAAAAAATGAAAGAATTAAACGAAAAGAAAGCAAAAATTTTATACGATTTTCTTGACGGTTCAAAACTCTTTAAAGGCACCGTAGAAAAGGATTCAAGGTCTTTAATGAATGTTCCTTTTGTAACAGGCGATGAAGAACTTGATAAAAAATTCATTGAAGAAGCCAAAAATGCAGGGCTTGTACAGCTTAAAGGCCACAGAACCGTAGGCGGCATGCGTGCTTCAATCTACAATGCAATGCCGATTGAAGGGGTTGAAGCCCTTGTTCAATTTATGAAAAAATTTGAACAGGAAAACACTTAAAAATAAATATCAAAGCTTAACATAAGTTAACCTAAAAGCCCGATTTTACGGGCTTTTAGTATCTTTATCAAATCTTTATTTGCAAATAAAAATTATGCATAATAGAATTAAAGGATTAAGAGGAAGTTAAAACAGGAAAAAATAAACTATGTGCGGAATTGTAGGATATATAGGCAAAAAAAGAGCTGTGGATGTAATCCTAAAAGGGCTTTCATACCTTGAATACAGAGGATACGATTCGGCAGGCATTGCCTTAATCTCCGATAATACCGCTCACATCTACAAAGCCCCCGGAAAATTAAGCAATCTTAAAGAAATTCTTTCGCTTGAAAAAGAAGAAAATATTAACGCAAATATCGGTATAGGCCACACAAGATGGGCAACTCACGGGCTCCCCACGGAAATCAATGCCCACCCGCATCACTGCAACTGCGGCAGTCTTACAATCGTTCATAACGGGATAATAGAAAATTATAAAGATTTAAAACCCGATTTAGAAAAAAAAGGCTGTAAATTCCTCTCTCAAACAGATACGGAGGTTGCAGCGCATTTAATAGCCCATGAATTTGCGGATACAAAAGATTTATTAAAAGCTGTACAAAATGCCGTTAAAAAGCTAAAAGGCGCCTATGCTTTCTGTGTTACGCATAAATCAATGCCGGATAGAATAATTGCTGCAAGAAAAAATGCGCCCTTAATTATAGGGGTCGGCGAAGGCGAAAACTTTATAGCATCTGACATCCCCGCTATTATTGAATATACAAAAAAGGCAATTTATTTATCCGATAATCAGGTAGCCGAAATTAAAACGGATTCTATAAAAATTTATGATGAAAACGATAATTTAATTGCAAATAAGGTGGAAAATCTTCCGTTTGAACCCATTGCACTTTCAAAAATGGGATACAAGCATTTTATGCTCAAAGAAATCCATGAGCAGCCCGATGTGGTAAGAAATATCCTTATTGATAAAATCAAAAGCGAAGATTTAGCTGTGGTTTTGGATGATGTAAAGTTAAGTAAAGAAGAACTTACAAAAATTAACAGAATTCAAATCATTGCCTGCGGAACATCGCTCCATGCGGGACTTGTAGGCAAATATATTTTTGAAGAATTAACAGGAATCCCTGTTGATGTTGAAGCATCGAGCGAATATATTTACAGAAACACAATAGCGGATAAAAATACTCTTGTAATAGGCATATCTCAATCGGGCGAAACCGCAGATACAATAACCGCAATCAAACAGGCTAAAGAAAAAAATTCTCACATTTTAATTATTACAAACAGAAAAGACAGCGCAATGGCAAGGCTTGCAGACAGTCTGCTTCCGATAAATGCAGGAATCGAGGTATCTGTTGCGGCTACAAAATCTTATATGGCGCAGCTTTTAAGCCTTTATCTGCTTGCAATTTATACGGCGGAAAATATCGGTGCAAAAGAAAATAATCTTGTAAAAGAAATTAAAAAAGAGCTTTTAACCCTGCCAAGCAAACTTGAAACAATTTTAAACGACACAAAAAATATTGAAAACATTGCAAAAAAATACTCAAGCTTTAAAAATTTCATTTTTATTGCACGCGGAATTAATTACCCGACAGCACTTGAAGGCGCTTTAAAGCTTAAAGAAATAAGCTATATCAACGCTACAGGCTATCCTGCAGGCGAATTAAAACACGGGCCCATCGCTATGCTTGATGAAACCATGCCGGTTCTTGCCGTTTTAAATAAAGGCATTGTTTATGATAAAGTTTTATCAAACTGTGAAGAAGCAAAAGCAAGACAGGCAAAGCTTATCGGCGTTACAAACTTTATAGACGAAAAACATAAAAATTTATTTGATGATACGGTGATAATCCCTGAAATTCCCGATATCGTATCACCCGCTTTAAATATAGTTGTATTGCAGCTTTTAGCCTATCATATCTCTGAATATTTAGGAAAAGATGTAGACCAGCCCAGAAACCTTGCAAAATCCGTAACGGTGGAATGACTTTATTTTGATACTATATCAAGCTTTGTGCCCGCTGCAGGATGAGCACTTGTCTTCATTTTTCCGCCGGTTTCATTTCCTGTTATTATTGAAATAGTTTTTGTGCCGTCTGCCTTTTTGCCAACACTTCTTATCTCGGAACTTTTTGGATAATATCTTGTTTCAATTGTTTCGCTTGAATCTCCGAAAATTCTTTTCATCTGTACAAAGAAGCAGTCTTCGCCTTGTTTTTGCACCTTTTTCGAAACAAAACCTTTTATAGTTTCTCCGTTTTTATTAGTATATTCAAAACTGCTTTCCTTACCTTTTGAAACATTGGCTGCAATTTCATTTACTAAGCTTTTCTTTAGATTGATTTTCTCGCCGGACGGAAATTCAACAGGCATAAAAGAGTTATGAATTCTTTTGAAAAGCCCATGGATACTTGAAAATTGTGTATCAATTAATTCTTTACGCAGTTTTTCTTCAGCATTTGCAACAGAATTTTCAACCCCGAGCATTTTTTCAACATTTGTCTTTGCTTTTGTATCTATAAATTTATTCTTGGCAGCAGTCACAGAATCCGGTAATTTTTCAATAAGTTTTGATGTTGATATTACACTGTTCAAAGATTGATCAACAACACCTGTACTGTATGATTTTGATAAAACCTGCGCCGCCTGTTTGACTCCTGTAATTACACGGGGATTAATAAGACTCATGGTTTCTCCTTGTTTCAAATTGTCTTACCAAAATAAAAACGGTTTGGGGTAAAAAATTGCTAAACTTTATATAAAAATACTATTGAGCAATATTTTTTATTCTCATAACTTATATTAATAAATCTTTGGCAATAAACCCTTGGAATTTCCCCAAATGAAGTTAAACTTGAATATCATCAATATATACCCTAAAACATTGTATCGCACCGGCTCCGGCTCGATACAAAAAACTTCAGCACCGGCTTTTAAAGGACAGACAAAAGAACTTGAAATCCCAAAAAGTGATAAGCTCGGGGTTTTAAAAAGTCTGATTTTTCAAAAACAAAATTCTTCAAAAATTCAAGAGCCGATTCTGGATGATAAAACATACATAATAAGAATGCAAAGATATAAAAATAAAAAAGGCTTTGCAAAGAAAATGAATAATTTAACCTATGAATTATCGGATATGATAAAAAATGATGCAGATTTTGACGATATTTTAAAAACTGCCGAAGTTGGAGTAAGAAATGCAAGAAACAGGAAGAACTGGGGCAAAAGAAGGGATGACTTCGGATATTTTAAATTAACATTTTATGATAGAGGGTGTGAATATTGGAAACAATACATTTCACTGGCAGAGCTTGACTCCAAGAATCCTAAATATACAATAAAACCAAAATCCAACAAAGAATATTCCGAAGCAAAAACCTGCACTATTTCATATTATGACTATGAGGATTATAAAATATTCATTCACTATGGCTATGACGGAAAAGAATCAAATCTCGATTTGGTAAAAAAAGAATATGAAAAATTAAAATCAAATGAAAATCCAAGCCTTCAAGATATCAACCGCTCCGCAGCTACAATACAATGGTTGATAGCACAGGAAACGCCGTACAAAAGAGGAAGCGATTCCATTGCAAATCTGCTCACAAAATCAATCTTCCATGCTTACGGCATAAAAACATCTCCTGCAAAAGAAGGTAAAAGTTTTGATTTTGAAGCATTTTACAGAGATTTAGAAGATTATATTAAAATCTATCCCGATATATTCGAAATTCCCCCGCACAAGGTATGAAATAAACTATTTGTAATTTATTATTTATAGAATTTAATGTTTCACTAATTTTGAAATTCCATTATCTATATATGCAGTAAAATCAGTAGTATCAGCAAAATAATTTCTATAAGCATTTTGAATACTTTTATTAACCTGCTTATCATTAGTTGAAACCAAAACAATATCAGATTTAGGGTATTCTTTTTCAAGTCTGAAATATTCCCTATTTGCTTGCTGAAAATTATCAAATGTAATAATTTTTGAGCAAGGAAAACCTTGTTCTACAATATCAAAAACAATAATTGTATTCTTTTTAAAAATGTCTGCTTTGTGAATAGCTTTTAATTGCTTCAACCTTTTTAATAATAATATTTCATTTTCAATAGCTAGAAAGTTATTAACCAGTCCCTCGTCCGTTAAATCTGGCCTGCAAGAATGCATATTTTCATACGCCCTTGCAATAATCTCACTAGCCAATTGAAAAAATTCATACTGTTTTCTATCACCCTCGCTAAATTTAGTTCTACATCTAGTAAGCGAATCTGCTACTTCTACAGCAGTTGCCCAAGCATGTTGATATATTGTTCTATATTGTATTTCAACCGAAAGTCCATTCCATTTATTAGAGTTATCATAACCTCTTCTTGTCTGATATAAGTATACATCATGTAAGCCTCTATATCCGCTTTCTTTTGGATTTTTTATATAATCCTTACATTCATTTGCTTTTAACACGTGTTTAAAGTTGGACGAATGAACAACTTTAACAAACTCATATAAGGTTTTAGCATTTTTAAATATTAATCTGCAGCCAGCAATATCATGCATTCTTGCAAAATCCATCTGCGGAAAACGCTGTAATTTATCATATATTGTATTTTTTCTTTTTAATCTTTGGGCAAATACTATATCCCTACTTTTAACTCTTTTTCTAAATATTACCTGCCAAGTGTTTAACACATGCGCGTGTGACGCACGCCAGTTTTCAATAATTAACTCATCTTCTTCATTTGTAGTATTTCCGTTTTGCAAGGCATAAACTATATTTTTTGCAGCCCTATTCACGCTTGCCTTAGAATTAAGTGGATATATCAGACGCCTATCGTTACAATTATTCATAAAATTCCTTTCGGAAATAAATGCTATAAAAATAGCTCCCTTTAAGGAGCCTAATTTAAATATGGGCCGCAGAGGACTCGAACCTCCGACCTCACCCTTATCAGGGGTGCGCTCTAACCACCTGAGCTAGCAGCCCGTAAATAATTACGCGGTCTTGCGGATTTTATAATCATACTCCGCAAGTTCAAGATTATCATAGACAAAATTCAAAATCAACTAATTTTTTTAATTTCATCTGCAGTGCTATGCCTGACTAAAACCTACATTTTCTCGGGTGCGGAAATTTTTAACAATTTAAACACTTCACCGAGAACATTTTTTACCGCAGCCACAATCATCAAGCGGCTTTTAGTAAGTTCTTTATCTTCCGATAACACTCTTGTAAAATTATAGAAATGGTGAAAATCGTAAGCAAGATTTGAAGCATACTTGCAGAGCAAATACGGTGCTCTAAGCCTTACTGCCCCTTCGATTACGGATTTAAATTCTTCAAGTCTTAAAATAAGTCCGCGGGTTGCCTCAATTGATTTTTCATCATTATTAAACAAAATACCGATTTGCGGATTGCTTAAAACTTTGTCCAAATCTTCTTTTATAATATAGGGAGGCAATTTCTCGCCGGATTCGGTATCAAGCCTGTCTTCCGCCGCTTTTCTTAAAATGGAGCAGCATCTGGCATGGGCGTATTGCACATAAAATACGGGGTTCTGGTCATTTTTTTGTTTTGCCAAATCCACATCAAAATCAAGTGTCGTATCAATGCTTCTCATCAGCATCCAAAATCTTGTAGCATCCACCCCTACTTCATCCACAAGCTCATCCAGCGTTACCATTTTCTTTCTTTTGCCCATACGGACAGCTTCACCATTCTGGATAATATTCACAAGCTGCCCCAAAAGCACTTCAAAATTATTGCTGTTGTTGCCTAAAGCATCAATTGAGGCTTTCATCCTCGGGATATATCCGTGATGATCAGCACCCCATATATCAATTAAATATTCAAACCCGCGGTCAAATTTATTCTTATGATAAGCAATATCAGCCGTTAAATAAGTATTTGAACCGTCTTTTTTCTTTAAAACTCTGTCCTGATCATCGGTGTAATCTGTTGTTCTAAACCACAAAGCACCGTCTTTTTCATAAAGTTTACCTGCTTTATCAAGGGTTTCAAGGCATTTTTCAACTTCTTTGCTTTTATAAAGCGTGGTTTCCGAAAAGAAACAGTCAAAATGAGTTTCAAATTTTTCCAATAGTTCTTTTTGAAGCCTTAACATATCGACTTTTGCAAATTCGCCGTATCCTGTCGGTTTTCCTGCTTCAATATATCTTTTTGCGCAATCTATTAAATAATCACCCTTGTAAGCATCTTCAGGCCATTCAACCGTTTCGCCTTCAAGTTCCTTTACGCGCAGCTCCAGAGACATTGCAAGTTTATTAATCTGATTGCCCGCATCGTTTATATAAAATTCCTGATAAACATCGTATCCTGCAAATTTCATAACTTCAGCAAGCGAAGACCCGAGAGCCGCCCATCTTCCATGCCCGATATGAAAAGGCCCCGTGGGATTAGCGCTCACATATTCAATATTTACCTTTTTACCTTGTCCCATATTTATTTTGCCGAAATTTTCTTTTTCAAGCAAAACTTCTTCAACAATTTTCTTTAAAAAGCCTTCTTCAAGCTTAAAATTTATAAACCCTGCAACAGTATTTATTGAAAAATCCGCAGGATTAATATATTCAACAATAGCCTTTGCAATCAAAGGCGGCGCCATTTTGGCATCACGCGCAAGAGCAGATACATTTATTGCATAATCCCCGAATTCAGGATTTTTAGGCGTTTCGCAGACAAATTTAGCATTAATATTTTCAGCTGCCCCTAATTTCTTATCCATAGCAGCCTTTTTTGCCGCTTCATCCACAATATTTACAAAAAAATCTTTAATCATCATAAAAAATATTATAGTTCAAAAATGCCTACCGCGGGCAAAAAAATACATATAAAGTTTTGTAAAATTTTAGAAAAATTCCGTTATAAAAGTGTAAATTTTGACTTCCTGCGTTTTTTTATTAAAATGTAAGCACAAGGTGTTTTGTATTTTACAAAAGCATAATCTGCAAAAGCATAATTTACAACATTTAGAAGGAAAAACAGTTTAAAATGCCGAAGATTAACGGAATAAGCGCAGTTAATTATGGTGCAACCATCTCCACAAAAAGAGACGGCGGCGATAATTCCTGTGATTTTATTGCAAGCAGATTAAACTATTTATATAATCAAACTCTTGCTGTTTCAAGACAAAGCAGCTCTTTAAATTTTAGAAGTTTGAAAAAAATCGTAAAAAAAGGTATGGGCGAAAACCTCGACAAGGTTGTTTAAATCTTTTTTACAAGTCTGGCATGGATTGTATTTGCCGATGTTATGTGGTTAATCAAGGCATTATACCGCTCTTCCGATTCGCCGTACGGAATCTTTTTTGAAATCAGCTCAACGGCTGCCTGATTTATTGTTTTTAATTTATTTAAAGACCTTTTAAGCAAAAAACCTTTATAAATATTCGGAAAATACTTATATAAAATTTTCCCGAAAACATTACTGCCTGAAAATTCATCCTGCGCTTTTTTAACCGCAGAATCCTGCAAAATATCCAAATCTAAATCGTTAAGGCGTTTTTTTACAATGTCTTCATCCGCAGTATTTTCCGCTTCTTCTTTAATGGGATTATCCGCAAAAGGAGAATTTTTGATATCTTCTTCATTAACACTTATGCTGAGAGGGTTAGGACCTTTTAATATATCAACAACTGGTTCATCAGACACCTTGACCGCACCTGACGTATTCAGCCCTAATTCGCTTAATTGTCCCAGCAGGGAATTTTTAAACAATTCTTCCATTATACAATTATTATTAAGCAAATTTTTAGCTTTTAAACCCTATACAAGTAGTATTTTTGATTTATAATCAAAATGCAATTAACGCAAATTTTAAAAGGATAATTAATTATGTGGGAATATTCTGATACGGTTAAAGAACACTACAAAAACCCGAAAAACGTGGGTATGATTGAAGACGCTGACGCCATAGGCGAAGCGGGGGCTCTTGCCTGCGGAGATGCACTTAAACTCTATTTAAAAATAAAAGACGGAATAGTAACCGACGCTAAATTTCAAACGTTCGGCTGCGGTTCTGCCGTTGCATCTTCAAGTATTTTAACCGAAATGATTATAGGAAAGCCTTTAGATGAGGTTAAAAAAATTACAAATAAAGATATAGCAGATAAATTAGGCGGCCTTCCTCCGGAAAAAATGCACTGTTCCGTTATGGGACATGAAGCGCTTGAAGATGCACTTAAAAACTATGAAAGCCCCGAAACTCAAGAAGAAAACACCGTAAAACCGAAATCTAAAGATAAAATTATTTGCAACTGTTTTTCTGTAACGGAAAAACAAATAAAAGAAGCAATAGAACACAACGGCGCCAAAACGGTTGATGATATTAAAGAATTAACCTACGCGGGCGGAGCCTGCGGAAGATGCAAAGGGAACATTCAGGCAATAATAAACACTTATAATATGGAAGCTAAAAACGATAAAAAAGAACTTAATGCTGTTCAATTTATTTTAAAAGTAAACAGCGTTATAGAAAAAAATATTGCCCCCGAACTCACTAAAGATTGCGGCGGCATAGAGCTTATCAATATTGAAGGAAAAGATGTATACGTACGCCTGACGGGAAGCTGCAAAGGATGCAGAAATTCACATCTTACACTTAAAAACTTCGTTCAAACACAGTTAAGAGAACACGTTGATAATGAAATAAACGTTATAGAGGTGGAATAAATGAAATCAAACATAATTTATCTTGATAACAATGCAACAACATGTGTGGATAAAAAAGTAGTGGATGCCATGATGCCGTATTTTACGGAACAATACGGAAATCCTTCAAGCATCTACGATTTAGCCCATACTGCAAATAAGGCTGTAAGAAAATCAAGAGAAATTATGAGAGATTTTTTAGGCGCAAACGACCCCAAAGAAATAATATTTACATCCTGCGGTTCTGAAAGCGCAAATATGGCAATTAAAGGAGTTTTGGAGCTAAACAGGGCAAAAAAACATCTTATCACAACAAAAGTGGAGCATCCCTGTGTTTTAAATCTGCATAAAGACCTTGAAAAACACGGTTACAAGGTGGATTATATCGGGGTGGATTCAAACGGCGACCTTGATGCGGCTGAATTGCTTTCAAAAGTGGATAAGGATACAGCTCTTGTATCTGTTATGTATGCAAATAACGAAACGGGCGCAATATTCCCCGTTGAAGAAATCGCGGCAAAAGTTAAAGAAATTAACCCCGAAACTAAGATTTTTGTAGACGCCGTACAAGCTGCAGGGAAAATCCCCATCAATGTCAAAGATACAAAAATTGATTTTATGGGAATTTCCGCTCATAAATTCCACGGCCCCAAAGGAATCGGCGCACTATACGTAAAATCAGGCTCAATGGTATCTCCGCTTATTATAGGCGGCCATCAGGAAAGAGGAAAAAGAGCGGGAACGGAAAATGTACCTTATATTGTCGGTATGGCAAAAGCTGCGGAACTTGCTATGGAAAATATGGAAGACGAGCTCACCCGTGTAAAATGCTTAAGAGATACTCTTGAAGAAGGTATTTTATCAAAAATTAAAAACGCAAGATTAAATTCAACTTCAAAAAACAGGGTGCCAAACACTACAAATATAGGCTTTTTATACATTGAGGGCGAATTGATTCTTTTACATTTAAACGATGCTGGAATCTGTGCAAGTTCAGGTTCTGCTTGCACATCAGGAAGTCTTGAGCCAAGCCATGTTCTACGCGCAATGGGAGTTCCTTTTACATCACTCCATGGAAGCATAAGATTTTCTCTAAGCCGCTATACAAAGGAAGAAGATATTAATTATGTGGTTCAGGAGCTGCCGCATATTATTGATAAACTTGCAAAAATTTCACCTTTCCAAAAAGAGCTCGGCGAAATATTAAATAAATAATAACCGTTTAGCCTTGTGTGGTATTCATTTTAGATTTAATTGAGGCATTTTTGTTATCTTTTATGCCTAAAATCGGATTGATAATTTTTTTCATTAAAATTTCATTACTGAAATTATCCACAGGTTTTGATACGGCAAGCAAAGTACCCAGTCCGCCGAGTGCAAGCGCTATATCCCTGCTTCTGTTTGTTATTTTTTCACCGTTATTTGAAATTTGCTGTTTTAATTTAGGAACAAACTTGTCAAACCCTTTGCCTAAAAGCTTTTGCGAAGCACCTACTATTAAAATGGGAAACAATATATTTGTAAGCCCCTGAAAAACGGTTTCGCCGAAAGCTTTTTTAAGGGCGGTTTTACTGCCGTCTTCTTCTTTTGATTTATTATAGGTTGAAACAACATCTGCCGCTATATACGCACCTGCCGGGATATATGAAATCTTAGGCAGATTTTTTATAAGAGCATTGCTTGATTTATTGCAGACAACCCTTACGGCGGCGCCGATATCATCACTGTATCCTAAATATCTTAAAGGTGTGTTATGAAAAATATCTTTCTTTGGTTCAGTTTCGGATTTTTCTTTTCCGCAGGAAACTTTATCCGTACAATTTAACGGTTCATCATATACCCTGCGCGGGCTTAAAGTATATTCGGGTTTTAAAAATTCAATATTCAAAATATTTTCCGTTTTAAAAGACATTTTAAAATGCTTCTGCAATCAATATAAATATGCTGAATATTTTTTATTGCCTTATTTTCAAGCAATCTTTAAGTTTTATGTAGAAACTTTTACACTTTCTTACAAATTATTTACTTTTAAAATCTTTTTTTGCACCATGAGAAATATGGGAAAAGCAAAAAAACGCATACTTCATAAAAGCAATTCAAGCCTGTTTATGACAAGAGAAACAGCTGTAAGCAAGGTTTTTAACATGCTCTCAAATAACAGCAGAATGGAAGCCGATAATTTAATCACACTTTTCGGGCTCACCGCGGAAGAACTGTCCGAGGCGGGCGTACCATATGAAGATTTAATTTCTCTCGGGCAGACTATAGCCTGATTTAGCCGTAAAAATCAAGGTTTTCGGAGTTTATTCCTGCAGCATAAGGGTTTGTATACCCGAAATTTGTATAATTATTTGCATAGCTTGAAGCGGTCAGGGCATCTATACCGTATGAACTTGCCTCCAGAATATCATCAGGAACGGTATAAACGGACGTATCTCCCGCCTGAACCCTTGCAACAAGGTCGCTTAAGCCTGTATTGTTTGAAACTCCGTAATTATATGCAAGACTTGTAGTATTTGCAGCACCTGATTCAAGATATTCAAGCATTTTTTCACTGTCTTTTGTAAGTTTACCGTCATCCGCCATATCTTCCTGAATTAATTGATATACATAACCGTTTAATTCATTCATGCTTGAAGCATTTGTTGCAATCTGTGCTGCCTGCTGCTCTATAGCTTCGTTTTGGACTTTATCCGTATAATCTTCACCGACAACTTTCTCGGCAACCTTTCCTGCAACGGCCGAACCTATTGCACCTCCAACAAAATCACCAATTAAAGAACCTACCCATGTGCCGACGGTTGCCCCGACAACATTACCCACAACAGGGAATACTGTGCCTATTGCACCTCCGATTGCACCGCCTATAGCTGCACCTGCGGCTTTACCCGCTGTAGCACCTACCGCCCATCCTGCAGCACCTGCGGCAACCTTAACGCCTGATTTTGCAGTTTGTTTAACACCTTCTTTAACGCCGCCTTGGCTGAATGCGGGTATAACATCGGTAAACAGAGCCATAGCTCCGTCTATCATCATCATAACGCCGGCGCCTGTTGATTTAAACATGTTTGAAAACTTGCTTGCACCTGTGCTTACAGCTTTTCCTACCGCCGTTGTGGATAAAAAATTCGCTGCCTTTTTTGTTCCTGATTTATAAAGACTTGATTCAACAAGGGATTTACCTATTCCTGTTCCCTTAAAGCCTTGCCATAATTTGGCAATTTTAGACGGTTTTGCAACCTGTCCCGCTGCCGTTTTCAGGGCTCCTATAACATCATCCGCGCTATTCCCTGCACCTTTAAGCAGGGCTAAAATTTCACTTTCGCTTTTACCTGCCTTTGCAAGATCTTTTACAAGATTTACCATCTCGCCGTTTGCAAGAGCACCTGAAACACCTTTTCCGCTTGTAACAATAGTACCTATTTCTTTATTTGCCAATGTTTTAAAGATATTTCCGGTGGTTCCAGTTAATCCTTTAACCCCTGCACGAACATATTTTGTTTTGCCTGTTATGGTTTTTGCAGCCTCGCCTGTAAATATGCTCGTTGCAACCTTATCGGTCTTTTTGAGCAATTCGCCCCCTGCATAAAACGCGCCTATAAAGCCCATATTCGAGGGAACGGAAGCAAAAGCACCCGTAACATCATTTACTATGGAATCCTTGCATACGGCTGCACCGTTTATATATTTAAGTGCATCCGTCGTATATGATAAATCTACTGAGGAAATTCCCGTCATAAAACTCCCTTTATAACTTAATATCTTCCCTATACATAAATAAAGTATTTATTCCCTGTAAAATTGATGTTTATAAGGAAAATATTACAAATTGTTAACAAAAATTTATGCTACAATTTTCATATGGAAAGCTTTGATTTAAAAAGATATACACACCTTGGCGATGCGGTTTATGAAGTATTTGTAAGAGAAAATATTGTATTCAAAACAAAATCCCTAAACTGTATGCACAAAAATACAACGGCTTTTGTATGTGCTGATTTTCAAGCAAAAATGGCTGAAATTATCTTTGAAAATTTTTTAAACGATGAAGAAAAGGAAATTTTCCGCCGCGCAAGAAATCTGCCTTTAACCGTAAATAAAAAAAATAAACCCGATATCCACAGATACGCTACAGCTTTTGAATGCATAACAGGATATTTTTATTTAACCGACAGACAAAGACTTAATGAAATGTTTGAAATAGTAAAAGAGAATATGGATATTTAAAGCTTAATTTTTAAGGTGGTCACAAATTGTGATTAGTTTAAAAATCGAACAATCTATTGTATAATTTTGAAATGAATAAACTTGTGCCGCTGGATATTTTAAAAGAAAGAATTTTTACAATAAGAAACAAACGGGTTATGATTGACCGTGATTTAGCAGAATTATACGGTGTTTCCACAAAAAAACTTAATCAAGCCGTAAAACGTAATATTATACGTTTTCCCGTTGATTTTATGTTCCAATTGACAGATAAGGAACAAAATGAACTGGTCACAAATTGTGACCACCTCAAAAACTTAAAGTTTAGTTCAACAAACTCGTATGCCTTTACGGAACACGGTGTTACAATGTTATCAAGCATTTTAAACAGTGAAAAAGCAATAGAAACAAATATCCAGGTAGTGCGCGCTTTTATCGCACTCCGTCAGTTTGCAATTGAAAATAAAGAACTTTCTGCAAGATTAACAGAGCTTGAACAGTATTTCATACAGCATAATAAAGAAAATGAAGCAGACTTAAAAGAAATTAATAAAATTTTAACTCTTTTGATGGACAGAACCAAACCGAATAAAATAGGTTTCAGGGCAGAATAATTATGCAAAACAAGATTAAAGATGAATTTATATCAACACTTTCGCACGAAATAAGAACCCCTTTAACAAGTATTAAAGGATTTTCAAAAACTATCCTTGATAACTGGGATGCCCTTGATGATAATTCAAAAAAGAAATTTTTAAACATAATAAAAGAACAATCGGATAGATTAATAAACCTTGTTGAAAATGTTTTAAACGTTGCCAAAGCTGAAGATGAGGTTGAAATTGTTTTAAAAGAAATCAATCTGTCTGCCCTTATAAATAATGTTATTGAAATTGTGAAAATTAATTATAAAAATAAAAATTTCATAATTAAAACAGGGAAAATTCAAAATTCAATAGCAGATAAAGATAAGCTGGAACAGGTAATTTTAAATATAGTTGAAAATGCCTGCAAATATTCTAAAGAAGAAAATAATATTGAAATAAAAACGGAAACAAAATGTGATTATAACGTAGTTTCCGTGAAAAATTACGGTTCAAGTATATCAAAAGACGAAACAAATAAAGTCTTCGAAAAATTTTACAGAGTTGATAATTATTTAACATCTTCAACACAGGGAAGCGGACTCGGGCTTTATATCGCAAAAAATTTAATTGAAAAAATGAACGGAAAAATTGAAATAAATTCATCCGTTGAAGAAAATTTTACCGAATTTTTAATATATATTCCCGTTTTTGATTTTGAAACAATGACAAAAAAGATAAAAGAAACGGGAGGCAAAAATGTATAACCCGGAAATTTTTATCATATCCGCAAGAAAAGAGTTATCGATTAAACACAAAAAACTTATTGAAACCTTAAATTGCAGCGCCTCAATTTTTTCAAGGCTGGATGAAGCAATTTTTGCAATTAAAAATAATGAACCTGAAATGATTATAATTTCAGATACAATTGATGATAATTTATCGGATTTTATAAGAAAAATCCGCATTTTAACATATAATTACAGACCGGTTATCATTGCAATTTCAAAATCCGATGCAATGGATGATAAATTAAACGCACTTGAAGCAGGAGCGGATGACTTTCTTGATGAATCAATCCAGCCTAAAGAATTTCAGGCAAGAATAAATGCTCATATAAGGCGTTATCTTGAAAATTCAATTAACCCCGTTACAAATTTTATTGACAATAAAATCACCCTAAAAGCTTTAAAAAGACAGATTAAAAACGGTGCAAAAGAAAAATCCGCTATGCTTATAAGTATTTCAGGAATTAATTTTTATAAAGAAATTTACGGTGAAATCGCCTGTGAAAAAGTGCTGCAAACCCTTGCCGCCATTATAAATTCAACTCTTCAAAAAGAAGATACAACAGGGCATTATTCAATAAAAGATTTTCTTTTAATGACACAAAATATCAAAGCGGAAAAAATAGCCAAATTTTTAACTTTTGCATTTGACGGCATTTTAGAGCGTTTTTATTCGGAATTTGATTATAAAAATAATTTTATGCTCTATTCAACAGAAACTATTGAAGAAAAGAAAATTCCCCTTATGAAGCTTGATATAGCTATAGCAGACATTCAAGAAGGCAGATTTGAAAACGAAAAACAGCTTTTAAACCTTTTATTTAATACATTAAAACTTTGCAAAAATTCTAAAGAATCCTGCTATATTATAGACAGACCCAAGCTTTACGGGGAAGTAGCAAAAGTTAATCCGAAAAATAAGGTTATGATAATGGAGCCCGATGAGTCTTTAAGCTGCCTTTTAAATGTAAATCTTGAATTGCAGGGATATTCAATTAAAGCTTGTCAAAATTATGATAATTTTTTAAATGAATATTTTGATTTTCTGCCTGATGTTTTAATTTTAGACTACGGCACAAAGGAAAAAAAACAGGGGCTGAATATTTTAAATGCGCTCTGTGAAAATCTTAATCAAAAAGGTATAGAATGTCCAAAAATTATTTTTTCAACCACGGTACAGGATAAAAAAAATATTTTTTCAAACGGTGCGGATGTCTATCTTCCAAAACCCTATGATATAAATACACTTACGGATTGGGTAAAAAAATTAATCTGAAAAATCAAAACAAAGTAAAAAGACAGCCTGCAACGACCGTCTTTTTACTTTATATATTTTGAATAAATCTATACTTTTATATAATCACCTTTTTTAGTTATAGCCACAATACCTTCAACAAATGCTATAATTGACGGTATACATGTCCAAAAGAACAGAAGATATAAAATACCCTGCGCAGTATAACCTGCGTAGAATTTATGAACCCCGATCCACCCGAGAAAGATTGCCAAAAGTCCGTAAGTAACTTTGTTTACAACATGCGGATTATCTCCGTTATAGCTGTCGGAAGACATTTGATAACCTGTTTTAGTAACAATTACCTTGTCCCCTGTTGTGTATGTAATAACTTCATCGCCGACCGTAGGCATAAATCCGCCGCAATCTTCTTTTTTCGCTTCAACAATCTGACCGTTGTCAGTTCCGATAAATACTGTGTTTCCGTCAATTTTAATAATTTTACTCATATTTTTCTCCTTCATGGTTGATAAAACCAGCTTTTTTCTGTGTAAATCATAACATAAAAATGCTAAAAGTTGTTAAGTTTTACAAATTGTTAATTTATTTATCTAGTTAAGTTTGCAGTGTATGACACCGCGTATTTTGCAGAAAATTAAAAAGAAAAGGTTGTTATGAACGCAGAAAATAAACTAGGTAAAAAAATCAGAGAATTAAGAAAGTCATTCGGTTATACACAGCAATATCTTGCAGAACTTGCCGATATTGACGATAAACACTTATCTAAAATTGAAAACGGCATACATCTTCCAACCTATATAACTTTAAAAAAATTATCCGAGGTGCTTTGCTTTAATCTGCAGGATATGGACAGTATCTCAAAGAAAAACCCTATAGCAGATAACCCTATATTCCAGAAATCACTGAAAATTTTAAGCACATCTAAAAATGATACCGAGCTGCAAAATTACTATGATATTTTAAAGCTGGCTCAAAAGCTGATGAATGACAACAGCAAAATCTAAGAAAAGAAATGTCCTCTTTTTGAATCAAGCGTAATTGTATCAAATGAATATAAAGCAGCGGGGCGTTTTGAACCTGTTTTTGAGTATTCATTCAAATCAATCAGCATATTTGTTGAAAGCATTTTCTTTCTGAAATTTCTTTTATCCAAATCTTTTTTCAAAATCAGTTCGTAAGATTTTTGTAATTCCGTTAAAGTAAATTTCTTAGGCAGAAGCTGGAATGCAACGGGGCATAATTCCAATCTCTCACGTGTTCTTTTCAGTGAATATTCGATAATTTCTTTATGGTCAAACGCCAGAGGCGGCAAATCTTCAACGGAGTGCCAGCCGATTTCCGCAACAGATTCATCCATAATTTTAACATCAATATCCTCGGCACGAAGAAGTGCAAAATATGCACAGGTAATAACCCTTGTATTAGGATAACGAAGCGGGTCACCGAATGTGTAAAGCTGTTCTAAATAAATGTTTTGAACATTTGTTTTTTCTTTTAAAACACGAAGCGCCGCATCGTCAAGGTTTTCGGATAATCTGATAAAACCTCCGGGGATTGCCCAGCGCCCCCTAAAGGGTTCATTGGCTCTTTTTAACAAAAGCACTTTTAGGGTATTATGAACGATAGTTAAAATAACAACGTCGACCGTTACCTCATGTGTTTTTGTTTCTGTAAAAGTTTTAGCCATAATTTCTTTCTTTTAAATGACCCTTAAAATAATGATACAAAAAACAAATTTTAACATCAAGCATGGTGTAACAAACGGCTTAATATTTAAAAGCCCGCTTTTTTACGCTTACACTATTCAATCACTTTACCGTTAAAAGCTTCAAGCATTTCCTGTGTTTTCTTGCCGTAATGGGTATTGGAAACTGTTTTGGATTCCGCATCCGAAGGCGCTTTAGTGCTTTCCTGCATAATATTATTTTCTTGAATATTTTCAGCCTTTGGCGGAGCCATATCCATTAAAAATTCTTTTTCCAGATCTTCTTTTGAAGCCACACTGTCAACAGTAGATGAAACAGCAGGTTTTGATACGGAAGGGGTGCTTTGATAACTGCGCACGGGCTGGGGTGATTGAATTTTTGCTTTCAATTTAACATCAATCGGCTTTATATCAGGCGTCATAAGAATAAATTCGGATGAATAATCCGCACCGAGCGCGCTTTTTATAGCTTTATCAAGGTGTTTAAATTTTGATTCCGATTTTGCCTGATTTATAACATTTTCATTTACAAACCCGAGAATCACCCTCTTATCTTTAATACCGACAAGCTTACCAACCCCCGAAAAGAAAAATTTTGCAGGAATAGATTCTATAACATTCAAAACACTTGCCCATGCCTCGGCAGGATTAGTTTCGCCGCTGTCATTTCCGCTTTGAACTTGCTGTTTTGAAGTTTCAACCGCAGCATCAGTATTAGGAACATTTTGCACTGAAGAAACATCATCCACCCCGGGAACTTTCGGTAAATCAGGCATTTCAACGGAAGCCTGCATTTCAGTTTTACAAGAGACGGGTTTCTCTTCATATAAATTTTCTTTATATTCCATCAAATGCTCGGGCTCATTATTTTTCGGCTGTTCTTTTATAATTTCATTTTCAGGAATATCAATTTCTTTTAAAGTTTCTTTTACAACACTCTGCACGGGTTCTTTAGCTTCAACCTGTACTTCTTGCTGTTTAGCAGAGGGCATTTGCGGCTTTTCTTCCTGTTTTTGAGGTTTTAAGGGCACTGCATTTTGTACGGTCTGAATATTCTGAACATTTTTAATGCTTGAAACCTGCGGTGCAGCTTGCACTTGTGCTTCATCCATCTTGCAGAGATTAATAATCATAAGCTCTGCCCAAAGATACGGATTTGTTGTAAACCTTATTTCTTTATAATATTCGATAACTTTGTTTAAAATCCTGAAAACCTGCACACTATCAAGGTTTAAGCTTTTTATTTTTTCAATATCGCAAGCGTTGAAATTTGTAAATTTTAAACTGTTTTTATCATCATCGGATGAAAGCGTAAAAATTAAATTTCTCAAAAATTCAATAAAATTCTCGCAGAAATTCTTCGGCTCCAAGCCCTTATTGTAAATTTCATCAATATACGAAACAGCCTCATTTGCATTTTTTGATAAAATCTTCTCTAAAAATTTAATGCTAACATCAAAAGTCATCTTCCCCAAAAGATTTTCGATAACTTCTTTTGTAATTTCCTCTTTAGCGCCCAAAATACTAACCTGATCAAGAAGCGCGAGTGAATCCCTTAACCCGCCCGATACGTTTTTAGCTATGGTATATAAAGCATCATCGGTAATTTTTATATTTTCTAAATCTGCAATTTCTCTTAAGCGTTTTGTAATATCATCCGTTGTAATACGTCTTAAATCAAACCTCTGACATCTTGATACAATAGTTTCAATAACCTTGTGCGGTTCTGTTGTAGCAAGAATAAAAATAACGTTTTGGGGCGGCTCTTCAAAAGTTTTCAAAAGTGCATTAAATGCCTCATTTGAAAGCATATGAACTTCATCTATAATAAATATTTTGTATTTGCCGTTCATGGGAGCATACTGTGCCTGCGCTATCAATTCCTTTGCATCATCAATCCCTCTGTTTGTTGCCGCGTCTATTTCAATTACATCAAGCCCTGAAGCATTTGTAATGTCAAGACAGCTCGGGCATGTCTGGCAAGGTTCCAGTGTGGGCCCGTTTACACAGTTTAAAGATTTTGCAAAAATCCTTGCCGTAGAGGTTTTTCCCGTTCCTCTGGGGCCTGCAAAAAGATAAGCATTAGCGATTTTGTTTAATTCAATAGCATTTGAAAGTGCCTTTGTGAGGCTTTCTTGCCCTACAACGTCTTTAAAACTCTGAGGACGGTACTTTCTAAATAAAGGCAAATATTTTTCACTCATAAAAATATTATATTATAAAAAAATGTGATATATTAATTTTATGAAAAATGTAGCAATAATAGCACCCTCGGGATACATTGAAAATCCCGAAAAACTTAACGCAGCACAAAATTTTTTAAAAAGATTTAATATTAGCGCAAAAATTTTTCCCTCATGCTATGAGAATTTCAGAGGGATGGCAGGAAATGATGAAATCCGCCTGAATGATATTCATAATGCTTATCTTGATAAAGATATCGATACAATCATCTGCGCACGGGGCGGATACGGCACAATCAGGCTTCTTGATAAAATTGATTACAGTATTATAAAAAACAACCCGAAAAAACTAGTGGGAAGTTCTGATATTACAGCACTTTTGATTTCAATTTACAAAAAAACGGGTCAGATAAATTATCACGCCAAAATGGCGTTGAACGGTATATCCGAAATGAATGAAAGCGAATTTTTAAATTACAGAGAGCAAATTGAAAACAATATTTATAATCGTCCTGCAATAGATGCAAGCGGTGTTCTCTGGGGAGGGAATTTAGCCACAATTGTTTCGTTATTCGGCGCACCGTATGAAGGCTATATCCCGAATGAAGATATTATTTTATTTATTGAAGATATTAATGAACCTGATTATAAAATTGACAGAATGCTGACTCAAATTTTAAGAAACATTCCGTTGAAAGAAAAAATCAAAGGAGTAATTTTCGGTGAATTTATCGGTGCCGGTGAATATTTGAATGATATTTTAAAAGAATTTTCTGCAATTCTTAATGTTCCGTATGCTTTCGACCCTTTAATTACCCACGGAAAAGCCAACACTGTTGTGCCTTTCGGGATGAAAATATAAAAAAAACGGCTTTCTTTAAAACTAAAGAAGTCGCCGTGATGGATAGAATTAGTATTACGGAGTTTATAGAGGAGTTTACACCCATATAACTCATCTCAAAAAATTTTTTTGCTAAACTTCTTTAGTTTTGTCAACTATTTTTACAATTCTTTACATGCAGCAAAATGCCCGCCATAGCGGAGCATTTACCATATAATTTTATATTACACGAAAAATTAAATAAACTTTTCCATGCCAAAAAGCTTATTTATCATCAACAGCTAAAACGGCAGGTTCATTATCCGCCAAATATTTTTCATCAATCGGATTAGCGGGATTAAACCCTAATTCCCTGAATTTTTCAATCTGCCCGAATAAACCGCCCCTGCCTTTAAGAGAGGTAAATACGCCGTCAAATCCTTTTCTTAATGTTTCAAAATTTGAAGAAAGCCCTTCAAGCTTATTAATAAGAGTCTGGCATTTTGAATAAATTCCTTCACCCGTTTTTAAAATGCTTTTAATATTATCGTTCTGATTTTTATTCATCCAAATATTGTTTATCATTCTGAGTGTTGCAAGAAGCGTGGAAGGCCCTGCAATTATTACATTTCGTTTATTTGCTTCTTCAATTAAGCTGTTATTTGCATATATCAGCCCCATACAGGCTTCAAACGGTATAAATAAAAGCGTAAAATCAGGCGTATTTAACCCCTCAAGGTTTGTATATTTATTTTCAAGTTCTCTTATCCTATCCAGTGTATTTGAATAAAACCTTTTAATGCAATCCTGTGCCGCATCTTCATTTTCAGCGTTCGTATAATCAAGATACCCTGAAATCGGCGCTTTTGAATCCACAATTATATTTTTATCCCCTTCGCCAAGGTAAATAACGGCATCGGGCATAATTCTGTTCCCGCCCGCATTATCAAGGCTTTTGAACCCGCCCTGCAAGATATAATTTCCCTTAATAGAATCTTCATTTTTATCAATAAGCCCCGAAACCTTTAAAAGCCGCTCTAAAATCATTTCCCCGAATGAGCCTCTGAATTTTGAATTAGTACTGAGAGCACGCGTAAGTTCTTCGGTTTTATCGGTTATCATTTTATTCTGCGAAGAAAGATATTCAATCTGCTCTTTCAGACTCTGGGTGTTTTTAATCCCCGTGATATTATATTCTTCAATTTTTTCCTGAAATTCTTTAATTTTTTCCTTTAAAGGCGCAAGCGTATTTTGAAGATTTTTCTGATTTGCCTCATCAAGCGTTTTATTTTTTTCTAAAAGTGCCTGATTTGCAAGATTAACAAATTCCTGCTTTATAATATTGGAATAATTCTCTTTTTCTTTATTATTTTGAAGGATGGAATTAATTTTTTCTTCCAATTTGGCATTTTCAATTTCAAGCTTTGCGTTTTTATTTTTCAAGATTACAAAAGCAGACAAAAACCCGATTACAAAAGCCAAAACTACAGCTAAAACCGTCACGTTATTCTCCTTAATTTTAAAAATGTGCCTGACGCGATTCGAACGCGCGACCTTCGGCTTCGGAGACCAACACTCTATCCGGCTGAGCTACAGGCACATAAACTATTTGATTTTTCAACCTGCAAGCCGGATAGAGCTAAATATTTATTTCGTTAAAATTTTACTAACGTAAAATATTTAACAAGGCCGGCTGAGCTACAGGCACATAAACTATTTGATTTTTCAACCTGCAAGCCATCCGGCTCACGGGCACAATTCATCCTTAAAATAATTGTAGCATAAATGTTAACGAAGTTTATTTAAATTGGATTCATAAGTTACGTTTAATTTATCGCCGAATTTTTTCCAGAAACCGTCAACGTAATCTACCGTAAGACCGGCATGGTCAATATTGTTTGCAAGATTCACAAAACGATTCGAAAGAGCTTTAGAATCTGCACCCATTGAAACCATATCGGTTCCCCAGTTAAAAAGCTGTACAAGCTCATTGCAGACAGGCATATTCATTTTATCCAGATAATTTGTATATCCGAACATAAATCTGCCTATTTCATTGTTTGCTTCTTTATCAGGCAATCCCGCACTATTTATCTTTCTTAACACTGCATATTCACCGTCAGCACTTATAACATACAAGCTTTTCATACCCGGGTATTTATTAAGTGTGTCCCAATCACCGATAGATGGCGGGCATGTTGTATCGGCACCCGTTTTCGGGTGGCTGTGCATAAGAATAATTTTATTATCAGGATTTAAACAAAGCCTTCTCATATTATCGGTTAAATTTCCGCCCGAACTTGTACAAACCCTATAATCAACAATTTTGTCGTTTTTTATAATAAGCATACTTTCTTTGGGATAAATATCTTTAACCGTTTTCATTAACAGTTTTTTGGCTTTATTGTAAGTTTTCTCCGAAATGCCGTCTTCAATAAGGCTTTGCGGCACACTCTGCTGTTTGCAGAACATATCCGCGGGCAAAGCTTCTTTTATTTTTGGCATTATAGATGAAGGTTGAAATTTTGGAATTTTAATTCCCGTAAAATTAACATTATTACATCCTGAAAAGCTAATCATATCGCCCCATAAAATCTAATAACAAATTTACAATTTTATTAAAACATTATCCTTTAAAATATTGCTGTTTAAATATTAAAAAGGTGCAAGGAAAAATCCCCGCACCTAAAATTATAAATATAAATTATTTTATTAGTGGCAAAGTGCCAGTAATACCCCTGCTGCAACGGCAGAACCGATTACACCTGAAACATTCGGCCCCATAGCGTGCATTAAAAGGTAATTGTTCTGGTTGTATTCTAAACCTACTTTATTTACAACCCTTGCTGCCATAGGAACGGCTGAAACACCTGCCGCACCGATAAGAGGGTTAATAGGTGTTTTGGAGCATTTGTTCATAATCTTTGCAAAGATTACACCCATTGCAGTAGCAAGACCAAACGCCACAATACCCAAGATAAGAATAAACAGCGTTTGAATTGTTAAGAATTGAGAAGCTGAAAGCTTTGAACCGACAGATAAACCCAAGAATATTGTAACAATATTGATAAGTTCATTCTGCAAAGTTTTTGATAATCTTTCAACAACTCCCGATTCTTTACATAAGTTACCGAATGCAAGAGCACCGATTAGAGGACACGCATCAGGCAGCAATAAAATACAAAGACCCAGAACCAAAAGCGGGAATACAATCTTTTCCCTTTGAGAAACTTCTCTAAGCTGTGTCATTTCGATTTGGCGCTCAGCCTTTGTTGTTAACAATTTCATAATAGGCGGCTGAATAACAGGAACAAGCGCCATATATGAATAAGCGGCAACCGCAATTGCACCCAATAATTCAGGAGCAAGTTTAGATGTTACATAAATAGATGTAGGACCGTCAGCTCCGCCTATGATACCGATTGAAGCTGCCTGCGGCATTGTAAAGCCGAATACGCAAAGCGCTAATAATAATGCACCAAAAATACCGAACTGAGCAGCACCGCCCAATAATGCGGTTTTAGGGTTAGCAAGAAGCGGACCGAAATCCGTCATAGCACCTACGCCCATAAAGATAATCAGCGGGAAAATACCCTGATGAATACCTGCTTCATAAATTATTCCCAAAAAACCCGTGGGTTCCGCAATTCCTGCAAGCGGAATATTTGACAGCAAACCGCCGAATGCAATAGGCACCAATAAAAGCGGTTCAAATTGTTTTTTAATACCCAGCCATAAAAGGAACAGACAAACAAGTATCATTATCGGCGAACCGAATTGATATAATATTTGCTCTGCACCCTGAAGTTCAGGATTAGCGGGCAAAATCATATTTGCTATACCTGTCGATTGATAGAGGCTTTGTAAACTTTCTGTAATATTCATTTATTTGCCTCCTTAACCCAACGTTACCATTGTTTGGCCGTTTTTAACCTGATCGCCGACGCTGACATCAATTGAAGCAACAGTACCTGCTTTTGGAGATTTAATTTCTGTTTCCATTTTCATAGCTTCAAGAACCAAAAGTACATCGCCTTCTTCAATTGAATCGCCTTCGGCTACGTTAATTTTAAGAACAGCGCCGGGAAGTGCGGCTTTAATAGGTGTAGCATCTGAATTTGAAACGCCTGCTTTTGCTTCAATTCCTTCTTTAACGCTGATATCATAAGTTTTACCGTTAACAACAGCTTTTTCGCCTTCAATTCTAACCGAATATTTTTTATTATTAACGGAAACCGTGTATCCTTCAGGTTTTTCGCCCGCAACAGAACACTGTTTAACATCCGCATTTTTTCTAACGCCGATTTGGCCTTTGCCTTGAAGGAACATAATACCTTTTTCCTTGCAGGCAGCTGCAATAAAGATGTTTTCTTCGGTTTCTTCAAGATTAGCTTCTTTAAGCATTTTACGAGCAGCTTCAATGCCTTTATTCGGGTCTTTATCGTTAAGATCTACGACTAATTCGGTTGTAGGCTGTAAGCCAAGCTGTTCTGATGCCATTTTAACAAGCTCGCTGTCAGGTTCACACGGAGTTTTACCAAAATACCCGAGAACCATTTTGCCGTAGCCTTCTGTTATCTTATTCCATTTACCGAACATAACGTTTGAATAAGCCTGCTGGAAATAGAATTGTGAAACGGGAGTAACGCTTGTTGCAAAACCGCCCTTTTCAACAACTTCTTTCATAGCGGCAACTACTTCCGGGAATTTATCCATTGTGCCGTTATCTCTCATCATTTGAGTGTTAGCGGTTAATGCACCGCCGGGAAGAGGAGATGAAATAATCACAGGGTTAACAGCCATAGCTTCAGGCGGCAAGAAGTAATCTTTCATAGCTTCTTTGAAGATTTCTTCGGTTTCCAAAATCTTTTCTACATCAATACCGAGGTCATATTCTGAACCTTTCAGCGCATGCCACATTGAAACGATATCAGGCTGCGCAGTACCGCCTGAAACAGGTTTCATAGAAAGGTCAATGCCGTCAGCTCCGCCGTCAAGCGCTGCCATATAAGCGGCTAAGCCTGTTCCTGCAGTTTCATGACTGTGGAATCTGATATGCATATCAGGTCCTAAAATTTCTCTTGTTCTTTTGATTGTTTCATAAACTTTTCTTGGAGCAGATGTTCCTGAAGCATCTTTAAAAGCAAGGCTGTCAAACGGAATGCCCGCATCAAGTATGCTTCTTAAAACTCTTTCATAAAAAGCAACGTCATGAGCACCTGTACAGCCTATCGGAAGTTCCATCATGGTAATTGTTACTTCGTGTTTTAAGCCGTTATCTTTAATACATTGACCTGAATAAATAAGGTTATTAACATCATTTAAAGCATCAAAGTTTCTGATAGTTGTCATGCCGTGCTTTTTGAACATTTTAGCATGCAAATTAATAATATCTCTGGGTTGAGAATCAAGCCCCACAACGTTTACACCTCTTGCTAACGTTTGAAGGTTAATATCGGGGCCTACTGTCTTTCTGATTGTATCCATCATATCGAAAGCATTTTCGTTACAATAGAAAATCGGAGATTGAAATCTTGCACCGCCGCCTACTTCAAAGTGTTTTAAACCTGCAGCAACGGCAGATTCAAGGGCGGGTAAAAAATCTTTAGTGAAAACCCTTGCTCCGTAAACGGATTGGAAACCGTCCCTGAACGAGGTATCCATAACTTTAATTTGTTTTTTTGCCATTTTTTTATCCTCTTTTTTGTATCACACTACTAAAATTAAACTTTTAACAATTCTTGAGCCTCGGCATTCATACCGTTTTCAAGAAAATCACCATATTCTTTTTTAAAATTATTAAGAAGTTTTTCTAAAAATTTACTCTTCTCAACATTTTTTCCCGTTTCAAGAAATACGGATGTTGCAGGAATATCAATATTTTGAACATCTTCTTTATTTAAATTTAAATTAATCCCGATTCCTACAATTACACCCTTGAATTCATTTCCTATAAAAACAGATTCCGCCAAAATTCCCGCTATTTTCTTACCGTTTATTAAAATATCGTTAGGAAATTTAAACTGTGCCTTAATTCCATACTCTTCAATTGTTTTAGCACCGATATAGCTTGTAAACCTTGTGAGCTCATTTAAATGCTCAATATTATCAGGTTTCAAAACAATTGAAATATAAATATTTCCGCCATTTTCACCGGTTGAATACCATTTGCGTTCAAACTGCCCATGCCCCATCGTTTGAACATCGGCGCTTATTACCTTAAAATCCTCTAAATCCTTAAGGTTCTTTCTCGCCCATACGCTCGTAGATTCTAATTCTTGAAAATTAATTATATCCATAATCAACTTTATTATATTTCAAACATAATTTAAACCAAAATGTTTTTTAAAAGTTTAATATTTGTTTTTATAAAAAATACATTTAATTATTTTTCCGCAAAATATTGTAATCAAAGGTAAATTCTATATCAATCGAAACGCCCTTAAATTCTTTTGGCAAAGGTTTAAAAGGCGCAGTTATTTTAACGGCTTCAACTGCAGCCGCATCTGCTTCTGAATTTCCGGAACTTTGTTGAATATCGCAGGACAAAAGCCTGCCGTCTTTATCGATTTTAAACTTTACAATAACTCTTTGACTTTCATTACCTTTTGGCGGATTCCAATTATTCTTTATCTCCTTTTCAAGATTTTTCATATAAAAAGACCAGCCGATTTCATCATTTGACCGCAAATTATTAGAGCTTTTGTCTTTTTGTTCTGTCTTCTGGATAAAACGTTCAAGAAAACCACCGTCCAATTTGAATAAGGTTACAATTATATCAAACGGTTGTTTTTTAATTGGAAAAACATACTCTACAGTTATGTATTCCCCGTCAAAGTCCTTAGGCAAGGGCTGGACAGGAGAAGATAACTTAATAGCATTCATGGCTTTTTCATCAATATCAATTTTACCCGAAGATTGCAAGATTTTACAATTACTGATTTTCCCGTCTTTTGCTATATCAAAAGATATAATTAGATTTTTACCTGATTTTGCAGGCGATTTCCAATTTGCCCTTATCTGTTTTTGCATATCTTTTAAATATATATTCCAATACGCACCTGGTCTCAAAACATTAGCAGGTACTTCATGTACTTTGTGCAGACAAATTGAAACAGAGAAAAAATTCATAAAAAATATCAGTGCAAAAATCCATACGGTTAAATATTTTTGTAAACGCTTATTATTTGTTTCTTCCATCTTTTTAATATCCCTGCAAATCTTTAATTGCGGCGGGAATAAAGTTTAAAAGGTTTGAAGAGAGCACACTGTATTCAGTCAGTGAATTTGCACCGATTTCACCCGCGCGCCCGTGCAGATAAACGGCAAGATGTACGGCTTCCCGCATTTTAAGCCCCTGTGCCAGAAATCCTGCTATCATGCCTGTAAGCACATCCCCCGCACCGCCCTTTGAAAGCGCGGAATTTCCCGTAGGGTTAATATAAACATTTTCTTCATCGGGTGCTGCAATAACGGTATCTTTTCCCTTCAATACAACCATACACCCCAGATAATCCGCAGCGCTTGCTGCAGCCTTCACCCTGTCTTCCTGAATTTCTTCAACATCCATATCCATAATTCTGGATAATTCAAGAGGGTGAGGAGTAATGACAGAATTAGCGGGAATAGGCATATTGTCGGTGCTTGCAAGTATATTAATCGCATCCGCATCAATCACAAAAGGTTTATCGGATTTTAAATTTTTGTTTAAAAATTTTAAAACAAAATCCCTTGTTGTTCTTTCCGTTGATAAACCGCAGCCGATTGATACCGCTTTATATTTTGAAATATCACCTAAATTTTTAACCCCGTCTTTTGGAATTGTATATTTATCCGAAGTACCGAGGTTTGTATATATAATATCAGGGGTATTTGAAGCAATTATTGATAAAGTGTTGCTTTCGGTTGCAAGGCAGCAAAGCCCCGCCCCTGATTTTAGGACAGCTATTGAGCTTAAAAATGCGGCACCCGGATACGCAAGACATCCTGCAATATTTAAAACGGTGCCGTATGTGCCTTTGTTTGAATTAGAGTATCTTATGGGCAGCAAATCTCTTACATAAGATTTTTCAATATTTACAATTTTTCTTTCAATTTCTTTTATCTCTTTTTTCTTAAAAAACATCAGGTTATCCTTTTTATTTAATGCCGCCAAACTGCCTTATAGCTTCATAAGCACCTATTGCGACGCTGTTTGATAAATTAAGGCTTCTTGTGTCTTTATTCATAGGAATAGTGACACAGCTTTTATTATACTTATTCAAAATGCTTTCAGGCAACCCTCTTGTCTCCGGCCCGAAGATTAAAAAATCTCCTTCTTTATATTGAACATCCGTATATAATTTATCTGTTTTTGTTGTAAAAAGGTGGATTTTTGAAGGATTTTTCCCGATATCAAACATATTCTCAAATTCTTCAAAATCTATAATATGTTCAATATCAAGTTTATCCCAGTAATCAAGCCCCGAGCGCTTTAAATATTTATCGCTCATAGAAAACCCGAGCCTGCCTATAAGATACAATTTAGAAGATGTGCACGCACAGAGCCTTGCAACATTTCCCGTATTTTGAGGGATTTCAGGCTCAAACATAACTATATTTAAATATTTTGCACCATCCAGCATTATTACTAATCTTTTAAAAATCTTCCGGATTCCAAAACTACGGGCAATCCCCTTAAAACACAAAATACAACTGAAATTCCCGTACAGATTAAGCCTGCAATATAAAGGCTGTGGTCAGTATTAAACTGCAGATGTCCTGCAATTAACAATAAAAACGCCAGCGCCTTGCAAACAGCATATGTAAACCTTGAAAAATTAGAAGCAACGATAAATTTTGCAATTTTTCCCTGCATCATTGTTTTTTCACCAAACGCCGTAAACCCTTGCGCAAGAGCTAAAGACCTCAAAGAATCAGTTATAATTCCTCTTGTTAGAACAATAACGGGAACAATAACGCTTATCCATCCCAATGCACAAAAACACATCCAATAAAGATTTTCCACTATTCTATCACCCATAATATCAAGAACGGCGCCGAGTTTTGATGTTTCATTAAATTTTCTTGCAATATACCCGTCCAATCCGTCAAACCACATAACAAATATAGTTAAAATGAGCGAAAAAAGAGCATATTTCACATCATAAAATAAAAGCCCCATTGCAATAAATGCTAAAAAAATTCTTGAAAGCGTAATAATATTTGCCATTATATTTTTTCCCCTAATCCTAATTCTTCATTTATAACTTTTGCCGCTTCTTCAACGCAATGTTTTGATGAGAGCATTTTTTCAACCTCATCAAAACCGCTCAACTGAAGCATTTTTGCTTTTTCATTATCGAGTATATTTACTATTTCTTTTGCAATCTTTTCCGGCTTTGCATCATACATTAAAAACTCGGGCACAATGTCTTTCCCTGTTATGATATTTACAAGACAGGCCTTTTTAATTGACCTTACAAGCAGATACACTAAATAGAAAAATAAAGGCCCCCTGTATGCTATAATCATCGGCGTTTTATAAAGCGCCGCTTCAAGCGCCACGGTACCGGAAGCAAGTATTAAAGCATCCGACACGGATAAAAGCGCATGATTTTCCCCTTTAATTGTTTTATAAGGACAATTAAAATCTTCAAACACTTTCTCATCAAGATTATTTGCATGCGATACTACAAATTGAACATCGTCTCTGCTTTTTTCAATTAATTTTGCGGTATTAAGAAAAATTTTAAGCAGATGTTTAATTTCAAATATTCTTGACCCTGGGAAAATTGAAATCAATTTTTTATTTAAATCAAGCCCGTGCCTTTTAAAAAATTCAACCCTGTCTTCTTTTTTGGGCAGTTCTTTTATTAAAGGATGCCCTACATATGTATTCTGCACCTCTGCCTTATCATACATTGCACCTTCAAAAGGAAAGATGGTTAAAACTTTATCAATATTTTTCTTTACGGTATTAAGGCGCCATTTTCTTGAAGCCCAGATTTGAGGCGGGATAAAATAAAAAGTTTTAATACCCGCTTTTTTAAGACGTTTTGAAATTGCAAGGTTAAAAGCCCCGTAATCCACAAGCAGTACTAAATCAGGTTTAAAAACATTTTTCAGATAATTAACAATTCTTGCCCCTAAAAAAATGTGGTCAATTATAACCTTCGGCGTAAGACCGACTGCACCCATTTTCTTTTGATCGGAAAAAAGCTTTACACCTGTATTACGCAGATTTTCCCCGCCGACAGCTTCAATTTGAATATCAGGGTTAAGGGCAAACAGCTCCCTTGCAACTCCGCTTGCATGCTTGTCTCCGGAGGTTTCTCCCGTTATTATAAAAACTTTTTTTAAATCTCCCAAAATACCTGTTCCTCTAAAACGGAATCTACACAGCCATTACAACCATATTATTTTTATCGGCGTATTTTACCATCTCATCCTGATTTACAATAATTGTTTCACCTGCTTCAAGCGCAAGAACGGAAGCTCCGTAATGTTTCATTACACGCAGAGTTTTAAGCCCGACTGTCGGTATATCGAAACGCTTATCCTGATTAGGCTTTGCAACTTTTACAACAACGGCGCCTTTTCTTCTTGCAAGCTTTCCGCCTCTTTTAATACATTTATCCGTACCTTCAATAGCTTCTACCGCCATAATCATTTTATCTTTCATAACAACGGATTGACCTATATCAAGCTTACCCATTTCTTTTGCGGTTTTAAAGCCGTATTCCACATCCATCAATTGTGTTTCATTAGGCTGAGTTTTTGTCATAACACCTTTTTGCACCATTAAGCTTTTAATAAAAATTGTCTGATCTAAAATTGTAATCCCGATATCTTCCATCTCTTTTACAATTTTTAGCATAATAGCATCATCATTCAATTTCGGCGCTTCTTTTAAAAATTCTATCGCCATAGGTTCAAGTTTAGGTCTTTTTAAAAGCATGGTTTTTGAAACTTTACCAAGGAATGTAAGCTGCTTAACCCCTTCATCAATTAAAGTTTGCTTAATGCTGTTTGCCTGCCCGAAACCAAAAGAGAGAACTTTTGAACAGTATTTTGTAAGTTCTTTATAGTTGTCATCAGAGAGTGAAATCGCGATAACTTCAAAACCGTTTTCTTTAGCTGCCTGTGCCATTTTTACAGGCAAAAGCCCGTCTCCTGCCATTAAACATTGTTTATTTTCAAGCGTAATACTCATAATTAAGGCATAATCTCCATATTATTATCATCACTTCCGCCGGAAATACTTGTTTTTACGTTTCCGGTTGCATTAAATTCTTTAGGATTCATTGTCATTGTTATAACATCGGCTTCCACCGTGCTTGCATTCTGGGTAATTTTTGAGCGCCCCGTAAATACAACCTTATTTGGTTTTTGCGTTGCTTTATCGATGAAAACCTGTGCTTTAGGCCCTGTTGCCGTGTAATCTTTAAATTTTATGCGGACATTGCCCCCTGCAATCATATTATTCGTGTTTCTGTTATATTGCTGATATCTTGCCTGAACAAAAAGTCTTGAACCGTCTTCAAAAGTAACATCCGTGCTTGTATTGCCCGACATTTGATACTCTTGATTCTGCGGTTTATATTCAAATTTATTTCCTTTTAAAACGTTTGATTTTTCTTTCATAACAACGTTTCCGATTAATTTTAAATTTTGCACTTCGCCGTTTTTATCAATAATAGCGGTTGCAGAATCGGAAAACGTTTCAACATCCTGATAATGAACAATAACGGAACCGTCCGCCTTCATTACTTTTGTATTTGTATCATATTCCTGAGAATCCGAATTTATCATAATTAAAGGCTGTCTGTCTTTCATCATGATAGACTGTGTATTTCCTTCGGCACGGAGGGTCTTATTAATTAAAGAAACCTTCATTATGTTTGCTTTAATTTCATGTTTTTTATTGTCTTTATTTTGAAAAGCATAAGGATTATCAAAAAATACGGCAAGAGAAGGTTTTTTACTTTTGGGTTCCAAATCAAGCTCTGCTCTCGGGCTTTTTACCGTTATATCTCCCACGGAAACTTTTACATCCCCTGAAAAGAAACCTTTATTTTTATCAACGTTTATCTGCTGATTTTGGGCTTCAATTACAACATTTGCACAATTTGCAGCAGCAAGCGTAAAAAACAGTGCAATAAATGTTATTAATGTTTTTTTCATTATTTTTTGCCCCCCAAGCTTAAATCAAATGAGCTTTTCTTACCTGAGCCTTCATCTTTTTTTGTATCAAATATTGATGAAACGCATTTTCCTTCAATACGAAATTTTGTAAAATCATAATTAAAAATTGCCCTGTCGCTTGTTGCTTCAAACATATCCTTGCTTCTTACAACTACGTTTCCCGAAGCTACGATATCTTCATCTCTGCCTTTCCAGACAATTTTATCCGCTTTTATTGAATATCCTTCTTTCGCAACAATTAAGGTATCTCCTTCAAGCGTAATTATTTTTTCATTTTCTTTATAAGTACCTTTGCTTGATTCAACACTTAAAACTACTTCATTTTCTTTATTGTAAAAATTACCCATAGCATCTTCAAGAACCACAAGCCCTGTTCCGCTTTCATAGCTTCCTTTTTTAGCGTAAAGCTCCCAGTATACTTTTTCATCTTTGGTTTCGGTTAAAACAAGATTACCCACCACAACACGCCTGTTTTTAACTTCATCCGACACGGAATTTGAACGTATGTCTTTTGTTACAATCCATGACCAAATAAATCCGAAAAGACAAATTCCAAAAACTGTTAAGAAAATACCTGCGTATATTTTTTTCTTGTTTAACATATTTTTTACAAACGTTTGTTTCTTTGCTGCAAAATAACAAAACTAATTTTAGCATGAATACCGTTTCGTATTACAAATGTATGAAATTATGTTACGAGAAGAATAGAATAATAACCAAAAAGAGCTGTTTTAACGGAAAAAACAAAAACTTGATTTTTGATTTTCAGCGTTTAATAATAGTTGTGTTGAGGGAGTTTTCCTTGGTTTAAAATTAAATATCGCGGGATGGAGCAGTCTGGTAGCTCGTCGGGCTCATAAGACTCATTTAAAATTTGGTTCCTTGCTTGGTATAATAAGTGTTATTGGCATTTATAGAATGCTTGGTTTTTTGCTTTAAATTGTAGGGATGACCTATAATTATTGTAGGTCATTTTGTGTTCAATCTTCTTTTTATTTTCTTTCATTTTTATTCCCCCATTTTTGCTATTTATGCGGTATAAATTCATTAGGAATTTCTTTTTCGCTGTTGTTAAAAATTTTCTTAAATCTGTTTCCGCTTCCCGCTACAACATCTTTTAATTTTTCAGGACTTACGTGCGTATAAGTATCCAAAGTAATGCCTATTGAACTGTGCCCCAAATATTCTGAAATAAGTTTTGTTTTAACATCATCCTCAAAAAGCCTTGTGGCATAAGAATGTCTTAAATCGTGTATTCTAAAATGTTCTATACCAAGCTCATCAAGTTTATTATTTAAAAATTTTCTTAATACTGTATCACATATAGGGCGTCCGTCATCATTACAGAATACTAAATCTAAATCCCGCCTGTATTTTTGACCTAATTTTAATTTATTTACCGCCTGCTTGTGTCTTATATATTTAAAAAGCTGAATAACTTCATCATAAACGGGTAATGTCCTGTTTGAATGTTTGGTTTTCGTTGATTTTAATATTTCTTTTTTAAATTTTTGTTTTGAATTTTTATCATCATTAGGCACAGCCTGCAATTGACGGTCAATCTTTATTGTTTTCTTTTCTATATCAACATTTTTCCACTGAAGCCCCAAACCCTCACCGAGCCTTAAACCTGTCATTAAAAAGAAAATTACTAAAATATCCATTGTGGTTTTGCTATTTATGCAAGATTTAATAATCTTTTCGTGGTCTTCTGATGTCAAAGCTTTGATTTGTTTCTTGGGACGTTTTGGCAATGTGGCTTTTTCATTAGGGTTTTTGTCTATTAAATCAATATTATAAGCACATTTCAGCATTCTATTTACAACTGTATAAATATTTTTAATTGTTTTGGGGTCAAGTGTTCCTTTTCTGCCATTACTTTTCTTTGAGCAATCATTATAAAACTTTTGCAATTTAAGCCCTGTAAGGTCTTTTAGTCTTATTTTGCCTATCCCCGGAATAACATGGTGGTCTAAAATGCTTCTATCATCACTAACAGTTGTGATTTTGACATGATTTACAACATAATTATCAAACCAAAAGTTTGCCCACTGTGCGACGGTCCAGTATGCGTTCACATCATCGGAATAAATGCCCTCTTGTTCGTTTCGCCATTTGTTCGCTTTTGTAAGGCATTCATCCTTTGTTTTTGCCCAGAAGTATTTATATTTGCGCTTTCCTAAATTATTAAGATAAGAAATTCTGTAATCATAGCCGTTGCCATTTTTAGAAAAACACCCCTCGCCGTTTTTTCGTCTGCTTTTAGCCATTTGCGCACCCCTTTTCTTGCGCTTCGGCTTTTTTATCACGAACAAATTTATAAAATGCATATTCACTGATGTTTAATTCTCTAATAGCAACAGATGATTTGATTTCACGTTTTTGCCATTTTCTGTAAACTTCATCAAAATTGGCAGGCTCAACAACTTGCTTTCTGCCTTTATATTTACCCTGCATTTTAGCAACTGCAATACCGTCACGCTGTCTTTCCAAAAGGTTTGCACGTTCAAATTCATAAATTGCGGCTAAAAAAGTTATCATCAATTTACCAAAATTTGTTGAAGTGTCAATATTTTCTTTGATACTTTTCAGTGCTACGCCTTTGTCGGTAAGATATTCGACAATATTCAATAAATCTTTTGTATTTCGAGCAAGACGGGATAAATCTTTAACATAAACGGTGTCGCCTTCTCTAACATAATCAAGCATAGCTTGAAGTTCCGGGCGTTTAGCGTTTTTACCGCTTATTTTTTCTTCAAAAACCTTGTCAATTTTGATTTTTGATAATATAGCTCTTTGACTTTCGGTATTTTGCTCAATTGTACTGACACGGATGTACGCAACTTCTTGTCCTGTCATCGTTTTCCTCCTTTTTTATTGCTTATAGGATAACGAGTGTTTAAAGTAAAGACTTTGTCACGGAAACGAGTGAAAATTAAAAAACCAAGTCTAAACAAACACTTTTTAAGCACCAAAAATCGCCCGAATAGGGTGTACCCTAAAAAGTGATAAAACTTAATCAAGTTCTGTTACTTTTTAAATTTAGGCACATCAAATTCAGCTATCTTATGAACTCATTTTCATAAAATAAACTTTTAAAAAAATCCGGCGGGCAAATTTTTGGTGCGGTTTTAAAAGTATGTTAACCGTAATTTATATTTTTCATAAAGTTTCCTCCTTGGTTTAAGCTAAAAGTCCGTTATTGAGTCGATGGTATCCTGGGTCGGCTCATCAGGGACGTTTACCTCGGCGAAACGTCAAAAAATTCCAGCATCTGGCAAAGTATTTGTTGCGCTGTGCTTCCCATACTCATGATAAACAACCGTCATGACAAAGTCAATCTTTAAAATGTTTCAAATTATTACCCTGTCTGAATTTATGTTATACAATAAATCGTTTTTAAAAATTGAAATCCGCTTATAGCTTAAAATTTATGAGTATATATTAACTATATACTATATTAAGAATGTAACAAATTTTGTTTGTGCCATGCCTTCCTCTCTTTTTCAATCGTAATAAGCCTTGAACTTTAGCAAGTTCAAAAAGCTTTTAACATTTGAATTTCGATATAATCATCAAATATTTTATATTTTATTAAATCTTATAGTCTTATATGGGGGCATTTTTATATAAACTAAAATATTCTTTCTTTTTTTTATTTTTCTTTCCCCCGCACCCCGCAAGGTAATTTTAAAAGACCTTACCAGCCTAATATTTATTAATAACCCTTATACTTTTTATAATTTTCGTATTCTTCTTCAAAATCTTTTGCTCTGAAATAGTTTTCTTTTTCCTGTTTTGTCATACCCTCTAACATATTAACCCGCTCAGAACAAGACGAATTTCCGGTAACTACATCATATTTATATGTGCCCTTGCAACTTTTAGAATTATAGAAACTTTGTGCTATTTCTAATTCTTTTACATTTTTGATTGTACTTTCGGGGTTATTATGCCAAATTGAATATACATCATATTTTCTATAAGTGAGTTCATCAAGATTTTTCCAAGTTTCTATTGGCAATTTTACGGTATTGTTTAGTCTATTGCTTCTTGTGCATTCATAATCGGTACAAACGCCACATCTTAATTCCCTGTTGTATAACTTATTTATTTTTCTGTACACAACAGAACAGATTAAATTTTGACTTTCGTATTTCATCCTTATTTTATAATTGTCACCACTTTTAAAAACCCTTACAGGCTGATTTTCATCAATATCATGATTTCTTACAAGCGTAAAATTATATGGAACAACTTTATACTTCTGGAAACCAAAAATATAATATTCTTCATTATGCAGTATTTTTATTGAAACCTTAGTATCCTTTTTGCCTATAAGTTTAGATTGTACTTCTTCTAGAGTTAAATTTTCTGTTGATTCTCCATTAATTTCTGCAAGAATATCGCTTGTTTTTAGCTCATTTTCTTTAGCAGAAGTACCATTTGAGGCTTTTTTAATGCAAATTTTATTGCCGCATTCCTGCAAAATAATGTCGGTTTTAGCATTTGGAATATCCGCATAGGCTATTAATACGCCGCCAAATAGCAAAACACTGATTAATAAATACTTTTTCATAACAATACCCGCCTTTTTGTAGTATTTGTAGCACAACGAGAGATGATTGCAAGACTTCACTTTTGGCAATATTCTCTAATCACACATCCATTGCATTTGGGTGTTGCAGTACAAACATTACCAAAACCCTCTGAACAAAAATGCCAGAGCAAAAAATCTATATTAGCATTTGAATATCCCGTCTCTTTTGATAAACTTTCTATTATTTTTACTGCCTGTTTTTCAACATTGTCATCATTCATCAATAAACCCAATCGCTGCAAAATTCTTACAATGTGTACATCAGGCTTAATCGTATCAATTCCAACATTCCTCATATATTCAAGTGCCAATGCAAAACCAACCTGTTTCAATTCATAAGGACTTTCTTTACAAGCAAATAGAGCCGCAGTTGCATTGGGTTTTAATTTGATAATGTAATTATCTAAAGAGCCGTATTCTTTTTCAATCAACTCCAAAACTTCGATATTGCGTTTTAAACTTTTCATTTGCTGATTTATGGCTCTATTACCAAGTTTTCTTGATTTTAACTCCTGTACAAAATACATATAATTGGTATTTTTAATTTTTTCTTTGTCGAAATTAAAAAATAGTTTTTCTATATAACTACGATTTGCGTGAATTTCACTCCAACTGCGCTGGCTACTTAATAATGAAAAAATCAAACCTTTTAAATGCTCAGCAAAACTAAATATTTTACCGTTTTTTCTTGCTTCAACTGCTTCTAAAATAGTTGTGTCAATATCTTCAACTTTGTTTTTTAAATATTCATCAAGAATATTGAACATTTCCCTGTAATCTTTTTTCATACCTTGAGAATACCAAAGCAAACTGGGTGTGTCAACAGTTTAATTTTGTTCTTTTGGTTGAGTTCACAATCTAACATGAAAAAAGGTGCATTATGGCAGATATTAAAAAGCTATTAGGAACAAAAATCAGTCAAATACGCAAAGAAAAAGGGTTTTCGCAAATACAATTTGCCGAAATGCTTGGTGTATCAACAAATGCTCTAAGTATTATTGAAACGGGCAATGGATTTTTGACCGCCGAAACACTAGAAAAAATTTTGGAGGGGTTAAATTTAGAACCTGATGAATTATTTTCTTTTGGTGGAAATAAAACCGATGAAGAATTATATCAAAACATTCTAAAGAATTTAGAAACAATCAAGAGCGACAGGACAAAGCTTGCAACAATAGACAATATTTTAAAAACACTGCTGTAAAATTTATCTCTGTACTTTAATTTTTTAGAGGTAAATTTATACCTCGCCGCCCTAAAACATTTCATCATTCGCCTGAGAGCAGTTTCATTTTAAAAATTCTTGGCAGGGTTTTTGCACCTGAGAAAAATTCTACAGCCGAAATCTTGTATCCCACCCCACCAAACCAATTTTAAACCATAAAAGGGGCTATGGGGGCGGTTTAACAAACACACAAATAATCTTTATATTTTTGATATCAATTTCATGATAATCTCTTGTACGGTTTTCTCATTTATTACACCCGCCACATAAAGCAAAAATAATGCGATCATAAACAATAAAACAACAACTGAAATCTTGAACCAATTGGCTTTATTATAACTATGCCCAATTTGTTTTACATTTGAGCTATTTATTTTATCAATATTTATGCTTTCATTTTTATCAAACATCAAACTCTCCTTTTAATTTTTATGACCTATATTTTCCACAAAGGAATCAATAATATTTCCAATTGTTATGCTTTTATCAATATTAAACAAGGAAAATATCTTTTTATCCATTTTATTTTCAAGTTTTCTAAGTTTTTGCATATTTATTTGTTTGTTTAGTAAATATTGATTAAACGCCATATTATAATTACTTCTATATATCTTTTTATTAGGCATTGTTTTTCTAATAGCTTTTATGCATTTGCAATTCCCAGCATTGAGCCAAAAATTATAAATTTTATTCTCTATATGTTCTTCATATCTATAATCGTGGCAGCCAGACTCAAACTCTCTTTTAGGTATGTAGCGCCGTATCCAAATGTAAAATTCCACCAAATCATGGTTGGATACTTGTTGATAATTTATACAAGAGCCTTGATGATAGTCAAAATAACTTGCTACTCTTTTAAATATATCTACACCATTTTTGTTTTTATAAAAAACCTTCTTTATAATATGCCAATATTCGGGCTGAAAATGTTTTAATAAATTTTTTAAAAAGGACATTAAAACTTCATCACCCAAAAAGTTGACATTGCTTATATTCTTATTAATTTGTTCCGTACAAACATTAATGCCAAAAGTATTATTTTGAGATACCAAATAACTTATTATTGAAATTTTTGCATTTTCAGGCAAATTATCCTTATTTTGTTTGTACAAGAAACACAAATAATCAAAAAACTCATCTTTTAATAAAATTAGCTTATCAAAAATATTTGTGTAGTGCGAAATGTGATATAAATCCAAGCCAATAAGTTTTTCAATTTGGGTCTTTATAAATTCTGTTTTAATTTTATATAAATCCAAACTTAGTTCTTGTAATATTTCATTGTTACTTTCGATGGAATTTATAAAATAGAATATTGCCATTTTGTGTTTTTTTAGTAAAGCATGGTACTCATCCATTCTTCCTTGCTGCTTTAAAAATATCAAAGCACCTATGCAATTCCATATTACTAACTGAGAACCTTTTTCAATATATACCTTTAAGTCTTTATCAATACTAAATGCCTTATTTTCTTTTAAGTAGTCTATACAAACATCAATAATTTGTGTTTTTACGCATTCATCCAGTTTATTCCAGTTGCGCATCGATGCAAAATTCAAAGTACCTCCATAGTACAGAGTTGTATCATCATGTTTGTGCATCAGATAAGCAAAAATGTTTAATATGTGTCCAGAATTTTTGGTTTTATTATAGTTATCAATATTATTTTTAATTCTCGTTAGCACATCATTATAAAATTGTTGTTTTTTTAGCCTCTCTTTCTCTTTTCTTTTATGTTTCTCTTGCCTTTTTAAATCTTCTAAATAATAATTTTTAGCTCCTCTTGCGTATTTTCCAACAGGTTCTCCGGTTATGGGGCTTATAAAACATTTTGTTAAACTGTAATTGCTAAATTCTTTTTTCAATTCAGGATATGCTTTTAAAATGTTGTAAACATACTGAATATCCTTTGTATTATTGTTGTGCAAATAACTATAATAACAGCGATTAATTACTGTTTTATATTTTGATTTCATGCTTGCGTTGGTTTCTTTATGGTACAAGGCCATTAAATAACCCAAGTCGTTAGAAATAAGTAAATATTCATCCACAAATGATAAATAAATATCATTATTTGTTGCTTCAATATATTTTTTAAGAGCATAAAGCCGAAGACAATTATCCATTGTTATCTTTTCAAATAAAACCTTAAAGTGACATGTGCAAGTTTTTGCATATACCTCGGCTTGATATTTTATTACTTCATCAAGAACCTCTTTATTATTTGAAAAATCGGCAACTTTAGCAAAAAATCTTATAATGTTATCAGGAAAATAATATTCAGAACTATTATAACGTCCTTCCCTTGTTACGCCACGCATATTATTGCGCAATACCCATTTAGTAAATAGTAAAACGTTATCTTTATTTATGTATTTAGGGTTCAAAAATTCCTTACAAATATATTTGCTATACTGGCCATAATATCCTGTATCTTGTGGAACTATATGAGATAGTAAAGTCTTGTCGTCAATATATGCTGGATAAAGTACTTCTAGAACAACTGCTCTCAAATTATTTTCTTTATCTTGTTCAAAAAATTGTTGCAACGAATCAAACTTTCTAGACATATACTCTATAACATCTTTGTATGCCAAATTTTCTTTTGCAGTTATGACAGCATACATTTTTAGTCTACTTGAACATTTGTTTTTAAATATTATCTGCTTTAATTGCTTATTAAAACCATTTAATTTATTAATATGAATATATTCTACCGCCAGCGTTAAAATATCCTCATTTTTCGATTTAAAAGCTTTTAATATAATTTCTTTAGCTTCAATAAAACTTAACTTTTTATAAGTCGCATATATATTAATTTTTCTATAATTATATTCATTGTTTTTAACAATACCTATCAATTTTCTTAATAGTTGTTTATTAACTTCCGAATCATTAAAAACAATACTTGAAAAAATCAGTGCTTCAAAATTTTTCTTCAAAAAATAATCTAAAAACTTTTTATCACGCATTGCCAAAAGAGAGGCTGTTTCATAATAATTAGGATGGAGCTTGTTTTCAAAAATAAATAAGTCTGTAAATTCTTTAATATTTATACCAACATTAACAAGATAATATGCACATAAAAAATCAAAGTATGTCTTTTGGCAAAACACATACTTGTTCTCTGTTTTATAAAACAATTTTGAATTTAAAACGGCATTAATATTTTCCTCTGTAAACTTCAAATGCTTATGGAACTTGGTTTTAATTGATAGATTATAAAAATCTTTAACAAAAACGCATTGTTCTTTATCTTTTTCGTCTGTAACTAAAAAAGTCTTATTGTTTACCTTTAATTCTATTGCCAGTTTAGCAGCCACAAATAATAACTCATCCATAGGAAATGCACGAAATTTCCCTATGCCGTCAGCAGCCTGTGAAGTTCTATATTTAGAACTTTCTTTGCATAAATCGGACGTCAGCTCTAAATAAATATCATAATGATTAGTATTGTCATTTATTTTATTATCTTTGTATAAGTTTATTACAGTTTTACAAGTTATCGGTGTAGATAAAAAACCACCTAAGGAAAATTTTTGGATATTATGCAAAAAACTTTCAATATCAGTTATTTCATTAGCATTAGCTATGGATTTAACATCATCTAAAGTAAAAGGGCAAAGTTGATATATGTATCTATTACTATCTTGTTCAATATCGTAAATTTTCAAGAGTTTATCTGATAAAGAGTCTATATTATTAACCTGGCTTCTTGTTGTAATGATAAACCTGCATTTTGAATGTATTTCAAGAGTGCGTCTAACATCTTGAGCAATTAGTTCTATGGGGTTTCTTATGCCGTGGTCAATTGCTTCATCTACAGCATCAAGTAAAATATAAATTTCTTCATCAGATGTGGTCATATTGGTAAGAAAATTATTAATATTGACAAATAAATCATCTTCTTTCACCAAGGAACGCAAGTCAATTCTACGATAAACATGTTTATTTTCTTCCATATAAGAAGATATTTGGTCTAATAATACCGATTTACCAAGACCACCATTTCCAGCTATGATTGTGAACGGATTTTTTATAATATCAGAAATTCGACTATAGTCTTCCAGTGAATACACATAATCAATTATACCTGTAGCATTATCTACCTGACGAGAAATATCGCCAATAAGAAAACCGTTGTCATCTATGCCTATATGTTCTTTATTTGAAAGGTAGCGTTCAACAAGCATAAAATAATTATATCATCAGTAAATAGTTTACGGTAATTGTTGAATATTTAATAATTAGGTAGCTCGTTGGCTCATAAGGCTTATTTTTAAATTAGGTTTCTTGCTTGGTATAATAAGTGTTATTGGCATTTATAGAATATTTAATTAATATTGTTTACTAAATATCTTTCTCGCTGCCGCCGGATTATAGATATTTTTGGTGCAGAATTAAACATAAACGCCGCTCTTGCTTATTGCAAGTTTGGTATAATTCCCCGCCTAAATAAATTAAAGCACTGCCATACTAGTTACATCATCAAAAACAAATACTAAAACTTTTTACCCCGCCATAATTTTAAAATTATTTTCCCGCCCACCCTTACAATTTCCCCTACAATTAATTGTAGGGGTAAACTAAAAATCTTTGAAAATTTTAACACTTGAAATTTTATTTTCAGCGTTTAATAATAATGATATTGAGGGAGTTTCCTTCGGTTTAAAACTAAATATCGCGGGATGGAGCAGTCTGGTAGCTCGTCGGGCTCATAACCCGAAGGTCGTTGGTTCAAATCCAGCTCCCGCAACCAATTGATATAAGAGAGTTTCAAAATAACCGAAACTCTCTTTTTTATGCTAACATATGGACGGTAATACAAAGGCAAGGGAATTTCTATTCCATGGTTTTTTAAGAAGACTGCAAACCATAAGACATTGTTTGGAAATCAATTCTCAATCAATTATTCTGCATACTTATGGCTGTCTTAATAATTTATCCTCCGCAGACTTTACAAGGCACACCGCCGCGCTTGACCGCTTCTTTCTTTTCTATATGAATGCAGTTAACCGTGCATTGGGCTGCCCATCTGCAATACAGTTTATGAAATTTAAAAGTTTTTGTATTAAATGCAACGGTTTCGGCAAATGCAGGCACCGATACAATACAAAACAACATTAAAACCATAAAACAAGATATAAATCTTTTCATACCATACCTTTCAAATAAACCAAACAGTTCTTACCGGATATGCTATAAAAAACAGTAAAGCATGTCAAATAAACATTCAAATTTTAATACATATTTAAAAATAAATTATTTTGTTTTAGCAAATATATTCATAAATTCTTTTGAATCTGTCGGTTTACCGTATAAAAAGCCCTGTGCTATTTTACAGCCTATACTTTTTAAAAATTCAGCCTGCTCCTCGGTTTCTATTCCTTCAGCTACGGTCATCATATTTAATTTATTTGCCATATCAATTATGCTTTTTGTTACAATCTGGCCTTTAGAATCCTGAATTGTATCTTTAATAAAACCTCTGTCAAGTTTTAATACATCAATAGGAAGGTTTCTGAGCATATTCAATGAAGAAAAGCCTGTTCCAAAATCATCCATGGTAACAACAAAACCAAGTTCTTTTAATGTTTTAACCGCTTTTTTAAAGTATTTTTCATTATTAAAGCAGGCACTTTCCGTTAATTCAAGCTCCAAATATTTTGCATCAATATCATATTTTCTGGTAAGCAGAATTAATTCATCAATAAAAGCATTGTCTTCCATATGTATTCTGGAAACATTAACTGAAATAGGAAAAAGCTTATCACCCGCTTTTTTTCTTTCTGCTAAAAATTTACATGCCAGCTTCCAAATATATTTATCCACTTCTTTAACAAACCCGTTTCTTTCAAAGAGCGGAATAAAATGCATGGGAGGAATCAACCCTTTAACGGGATGAATCCATCTTACCAAAGCTTCTGCTCCTGCAAGCTCGCCTGTTTGAAGACTGAATTTCGGCTGAAGATACATTGTAAATTGTCTGTCCGCAAGGGCATACACCATTTCATCCTCAATGGTTTTTTCCTGCAATATCTTCTCTCTTAAAGCTTCATCATAAAATTTGCAAACATTATATACATTTTCGCCTATTGTTCTTTTTGCGGTATTTGCCCTTTCATACATCTCATCAACGGATTCCGTTTTTTCATCAATCAAATAAATACCGAAAACAAGAGAAAGCTTAGAGCTTAATTCCGCTCCGGATGTTCTTGAAGTTAAACGCATTGAATCTCTATTATAAATTTCAACTTCATCAAGAATTTTATCCACAAAATATTTTGCAATAAAATCTTCTCTATCGTACTGATATAAAATTACATACGTTGCGGCATGATCCCTTGCGCAGATACTGCCTTCTTTAAGATTACCTTCAATTAAATTATAAAAATCCATTAAAATTTTATTTGTGTTTTCAATACCGTAAAGTTCGTTTAGAGCTCTGATTTTCTTAATTTCAACACAAATCATTGCATATTTTTTATCCGAATTTTTATCCAAAATTTCTCTGGCTTTAAGCGTAAAACTGTTTTTATTCCTTCCGCCGGTTATTTTATCCACAAACGCCATATCGTAAACAATTTTTTCATGCCTGCCCAAAAGCTTATTGTTGTAATAAAGAAGAAACAGTAATAAAACGCTTATTGTTACAACAATTAAAATAAGTCCTGACAAAAGTTTGTTAATATGAAGCATTAAAACGCTTAAAGGCACAACCGTCATTACATAGCGGTTTGCATTATCAATAATTGCAAAACAAGCGGCATATCTTTGCCCGTTTTGTTTAAAAATAAAGGTTCCGTAATTTTCTTCCGCAAATAAACCCAGAATTTCTTCCTTGGTTTTGCCTATATATTTTATATCTCTGTTAAAAAAGTTTTCATCCTTGCTTCTGTCCCTGTTGGGTTTTACAAGAAAATTCCCGTTCCTGTCCAGAATGTATGAAAAACCCTGCTTATTATAGTTATTAAAGCTTAAAATCTTCAAATAAGTATCAGCGTAAACCTGAGCACCGAGCACCCCTAAAATCTTTCCGTTTTTATCATGAACGGGCACCCCGTATTCATTTACATAACTTTCTCCCGCTTCAAGCGTCTTTTTTGTATCCGCAAAAACTACATCTCCCAAAATAGCTTCCACAAATCTTTTATCGTTAGACCAATCTATAGAGCTTAATCTTCCGATATCTTTTTGATATCTTACCGTGTGCCCGTCAGGATATGCAAAAATAAGCCTGTGATAGCTGTAATCGGATATATGAGAAGCCAAAAAACCTGCAACCGAACTTTCATCTGAAAAATTAACCTTTGAAGACATACCTGCCGACAATAAATTTAATTCACTGATTGAGGCCGATATTCTTCCTCTTAAATTAGAAGCGGTTTGCAGCACACTCTGTTCCAAAAATTTTTCCGCGGAAAGTTTCTCTTTTACAAGAATATCCTTTACAAAAAATATGGCAAGAAAAACAAGCAGAACCGTTACAATCTTGATTGCGGTATACATTCCTGCAATTTTTCGCGTGCGCCCGTCAAACCCTAAAATTGACAAATCAAAGCTCCTTATTTAACTTCAAAAAAGAATTATTTTATATATAAATAATACATTTTTTTGACGCATGAAGCAAACAAACTGTAAAATTATTCTTACGCTGTCTTGACTGAGAGTTTACTCCAAGTTATAGAATATAATTAGCAAATAAGATATTTAAAAGTTTATAAATAATAAAGGGAAAAATATGAAACGCAGAGAATTTATTATCAATTCGGCACTAATGGCAGGCGGTATGGCACTTCTTTCAGGATGCGGCAAAAAAGAACTTATAAAATCGGAAAATCAGGTTGTAAAAAGAAAATATAAAGATATTGAAGTCCCGCTTCTTGCACTTGGGTGTATGCGCCTGCCTATGACAAAAGATAATGAAATCGATCAGGCTGAAGTGGACAGAATGGTGGATTACTGCATGGAACACGGTGCAAATTATTTTGATACAGCCTATATGTATGTTGATTCAAAATCTGAAATTGCAATGGGTAAATCCTTAAAAAGATATAACAGAAAAGATTTTATGCTTGCGGATAAAAGCCCTATATACAAAATGAAAAAACGTGAAGATGTTAGAGAAATATTTAACGAACAGCTGAAAAAATGTCAGGTGGACTATTTTGATTTTTATATGTGCCACAATATAAATAAAGATACGGTAGATACATACAGAAATGTTGCAATGGTTGAAGAACTTACAAAACTTAAAAAAGAAGGTAAGATTAAATATCTGGGCTTCTCTTTCCATGGCACACCGGAAATTTTAAAAGATGTAGTCAAAGATTATAAATGGGATTTTGCACAGCTTCAAATAAATTATCTTGACTGGGATGTTGTAAAAGCGCATGAACAGTATGATATAGTTCAAAAAGAAGGAATTCCCGTTACCGTTATGGAGCCTCTAAGAGGGGGCGGGCTTGTTAATTTAAGCGATAAAGCGCTTGCGGAATTAAAAAAATATTACCCCGATACCACCCCTGCCGCTTTCGGACTTCGCTGGGCTGCAAGCAGAGATAATGTTGTTACCGTTTTAAGCGGTATGAGCAATCTTGAGCAGGTAAAAGAAAATATCCAAACATTTATTGATTTTAAACCTATGGATGAAAACGAAGAAATTGCCGCAGATAAAATCGCAAAAATTATACAATCACAGGGCGAAATTAATTGCACAGCCTGTAAATACTGTCTTGAAGTATGCCCGAAAGGCATAAATATTCCCGCAATATTTGCTCTTTACAATCAATATAAAGTAACCGGCAACAAGATGTTATTTAAAATTTACTATGAATCTCTTGCGGAGAGCGAAAAAGCGGATAAATGCATTAAATGCAATCTTTGCAATAAAAACTGTCCGCAGTCTCTTGAAATCCCGAAATTGCTTGCAAAAGCTGATGAAGAATACAAAAAAGTTGCAGATTTAAAAAGATAAAGAGTATGAAAAAATTATATTCGATAAGATTAATAATTGCGGGAATTATCCTGTTTGCAGCAGTTCTTGCCGTTATGGGAATATATCCGTTTAAATTTTTAAATTTGGAATTCACACCCGTTTTTCAAAGAACATTAATTGGTTTTTCGGTAACAGCACTTGTATTATTTTTATCTGTGGTTGCTGCTGCATTCATATTCGGAAGGATTTACTGTTCCACCATATGTCCTTTTGGGATTTTACAGGAATTTGCAGACCTTGTTTTCTCTAAAATTTCCAAACGGAAAAATACCGCACAAAAAAACTACGGTTTTAAATATATCGTTTCAGCCGTTACATTCGGCACGCTTATCGGAGGAACCGCTCTTTTAATAAGATATATCGACCCGTATACAATCTTTGGCTCCTTTATAAGCCTTTCAATTTTTGGAATAATAATGGCGCTTGCGATTTTAGCCCTTGTATTTTTTAAAAACAGATTTTTTTGTACGAATATCTGCCCTGTGGGCGCTGTTTTAGGGCTGATAAGTAAATTTTCATTAAATAAAATTTACATTAAAAAAGATTCCTGCGTTTCCTGCGGTTTATGTGCAAAATCCTGTCCTTCAGGATGTATTGATTTTAAAGAAAAAACTGTAGATAACGAAACCTGCATAAAATGTTTCAGATGTTTAAAAGAATGCAAAAAAGATGCCTTGAGCTACGGTGCGGCACCTGTAAAATTCAACCCGAAAAGGCGTGATTTTATATGGGCTGCGTCCGCTTTAATTATCTTGGGCGGAGCTGTTAAAGGCGGCATGGAAATATCAAAAAATTTCATAAGAAAAATAAAAGATATCATCCTTCCTCCGGGCGCAAAAGATATTAACAGAATGGCAAATACCTGTTTAAACTGCAACCTCTGCATTCAAAACTGCCCGAATAAAATTCTTGTTAGAGCAAATAATACTTTCCCTGCCGTACATATCGATTATAATAAAGGAGAAGGACACTGTAAATTTGATTGTATAGAATGTTCAAAAGCCTGTCCTTCAGGCGCCATAGCAAAAATATCATTGGATGAAAAACAAAATACAAGAATAGCAATGGCCTCAATAAATGAAGAAAACTGCACGCAATGCGGAATATGCATTTCAGATTGCCCGAAAGGCGCCATATCAAAGCTTGAAGGAAAAACCGTAATAGACGGCTCAAAATGTATAGGCTGCGGAAAATGCAAACAATCCTGCAGATTTAATGCAATAGAAATATATTCAATAAATGAACAAAGGAGGATATAAATGTCACTCGGTATAACGGAAATTACTTTAATATTAATCGTCATTCTGCTTTTATTCGGCGGAAAAAGAATCCCTGAACTTGCAAGAGCATTCGGACGCGCAACAGCGGAATATAAGAAAGCAAAAAATTTAATTAAAAAAGAAGCGGAAGATATTAAAGATTCTTTAACGGAAGATACGGAAAAACCTGTTGAATACAAAATAAAAGATGATGTGGAAAATCCGCAGGTATAAACTAAGCGGGCAAAAATGTCCGATAACACTCAAGAAAATGATAATGAAACTTTAATTTCTCATCTTGAAGCCCTTAGGGAAACTCTTTTAAAATGTTTTATATCTATAGGGATAATTTTGCCGTTTGCATTTTTTATCTCCCCGAAAGCGCTTGATTTTTTAATAAAAATATTAATCGGAAACAACAACATAACATTAAATTTCTTCTCACCTGTCGAAGTTTTTATTTTGCAGATAAAACTTGCTCTTGTAATCGATATTCTTGTATGCTTCCCCTACATTGCAAAAAATCTCTGGGATTTTATACTGCCTGCGCTTTACGACAATGAAAGAAAATTTATAAAATCAATTGTTCTTTATTCAAGCACACTCTTTATTTTAGGAGTCATTTTCTGCATTTTTACAATCCTTCCTTTGATTATAAATTTTGGTATGAGTTTTTCAAATGGTAATATACAGGCTGTATTCGGCATTTCAAACGTTATAAATCTTTCCCTGTGGCTTTCCGTTGTATTCGGGCTTATGTTTCAAACCCCGCTTGTAGTGCATTCTTTAATTAAATCAGGAATTGTTGATTATAAAACAGTAGCTGATAAAAGAAGATATGTTGTTGCAATCTTGCTTATTTGTGCCGCTATTTTAACCCCGCCCGATATTGTATCTCAGGTTATGCTTTTTATCCCGACTTATCTTCTATTTGAACTTGGACTCTTGTTTTCTAAAAGGTAATTTATGAGCGAAACATCACTTGTAACAAACATTTTAAAAACTTTGGAAACAAGCTCTTCAATCGGTATGTTTGCAAGAGATACGGGAGGCTGCCTTATATCAAAACTGGCTTTTTCAAGAAGCAAAGACGAATCAAAAGAAATAAGTTTTGCAGAACTCTCGGAATCTGCCGTATTTTATTTTTCCGCCCCCGCGGCAGCAAAACTCGGCGCGGATATATTTTCCAAAACAAACGGTATATCAAAAGAAAACCTCACCACCCCGTTTAAAGATTTAAAAAATATTAAAGACCCGAATTTATTAAAATCAATTAAAATCGGTAAATTTTCTCAAATAGCTTCAACCTTCAGCCTCATTTTACCTCTTGTGTTTGCAATTGCGCCTTTAAGAAACTTTATAACTCTGTTTAACAGCGGAAAGAAAGATTTTACAAGCGTTGTAGGGCTTAAAGATAAGAAAGAAGAAAATAAAAAACAGGAAGCAAAAACAAAAGCCAAAAATCTTATAAAAACTCTCGGGCTTGTATCCCTTGGCGCCCTTGCGCTTACCGCCGCATCTGCAGGTTTAATGAAAAATGATAAAATTTATAAAAAAGCGGAACCTTTTTTGGATAAAACTTTAAAACACCTTGATTTTACAAAAACGGGAGATTTGGAATTAATGCACTACGGCGCTTTAATTTATCCCGTAAGCATTGCAAGCTATTTTTACGCAAGCCGCGATAAATATGAAAAAGCAGAAAACGCGAGAAGATTTTTAATCACGGTGCCTTTGCTGTTTTTTGGCGAAAAACTTATTGAAAAACCCATCCATAAAGCATTTGATAAAAAATTCGGCACAAATGTTATGGAAAACGGCAGTATAAAATCTTACAAAGAAATTTTAAATATGCCTCTAGCCGAACAAAAACAGTATTTAAAAACTAAAAATTCGGCATACGGGCTTACTTTCTTTATAAATACAATGGCAATCGCAGGCGCCGTGGCTCTTTTAAACAGAATTGAAACTAAAAGAAACTTTAATAAAGAAAATAAACAAACCGCAGCAGCACAAAATGCGGCAGACAATATTATATTAAAAGACAGGATACAGCAATGGAAAATAAAAAATACGCGGATATAGACTTTGCAAAACTTGATATAGAAAGACAAAAAAGGCGCGGCGCGGCGGAAGCCGTTTTTTGCGAATGCAAAACGGATGAACAGCTTATAAAAATCTTTCAAACCTTCAAAGAACACGAACAAAATGCTATCGGAACAAGGGCTTCGGATAAGCAGGCTCAGGCTCTTAAAAATGCTATACCCGAAATAAAATATAATGAAAAAGCGCGCGTAATAACCCTTATAAATAACCCTGCCGAAAAAACGGGAGAAATTGCAATATGCACAGGGGGAACAGGCGATATTCCCGTAGCGGAAGAGGCGGCGGAAACAGCAGAATTTTTCGGAAGCAATGTTAAAAAATATTATGATGTGGGCGTAGCAGGCATCCATAGACTCTTTGATAAAATTGATGACATAAGAAAAGCAAATGTAATAATAGCCGTTGCAGGCATGGAAGGAGCACTTGCAGGAATTTTAACAGGGCTTGTTGATATTCCGGTTATAGCGGTACCGACATCAATCGGCTACGGCTCTTCATTTAAAGGACTTTCCGCACTTTTAACAATGCTCAATTCCTGTGCGGAAGGTATGACCGTCGTAAATATTGATAACGGCTTTAATGCAGGATACAGCGCCTCTCAAATCAATAAATTAATTGCAAAAGGAAGGAATCATTAATGAATTTATATTTTGAATGCAAATCAGGAATTTCAGGAGATATGTCGGTTGCAGCCCTTTTAGATTTAGGCGCGGACAAAGAAAAACTCGACAGGGCGCTTTCTTCAATAAATCTGAACAATGAATTTGAATACAAAATTTCAAAAAAATCCATAAACGGCATTATGGCATCAGATTTTGATGTCATATTAAAAAACCGAAAACACCATCATCATGAGCACACCTGCGGACATCATCACGAACACCATCACCATGAACACAGAAATCTTGACGATATTAATAAAATAATAGATAAAGCGGATACAACGGAAAATGCCAAAAATCTTGCCAAAAAAATCTTTAAAATAGTGGCGGAAGCTGAAAGCAAAGTGCATGGAAAATCGATTGATGAAATACATTTTCACGAAGTAGGCGCAATTGATTCCATAGCGGACATTTTAAGCTTTGCCGTTTTGCTTGACAATTTAAACCCTGAAAAAGTTTATTTTTCAACGCTAACGGACGGGCAAGGCTTTGTAACCTGCCGGCACGGTAAAATCCCCGTCCCTGTTCCTGCCGTTGTTGAAATACTTTCAAGCTATAAAATACCCTTAAAAATTTCTGAAAATGAGGGTGAAATGATAACCCCGACAGGCGCCGCCATTGCTGCCGCCTTATATACGGGAGAAAAACTGCCCGATGAGATTATTATTGAAAGAACAGGGCTCGGCGCAGGAAAAAGACCTTATGAACACCCTTTTTTAAGAGTTTTTGCAATTAAATAGAAAATTTTTCGGCATAATTTCCGATAAAATGGCGAATTAGCGCATAATTCCTTCATTTAAGCTGCCTGTTCTATACCCCTCTATATCCATTGCAATATATTTAAATCCGTATTCTTTAAATTTTGTAACGATAACATTACGAATTTCTAAAAGCTTTTCAAATTCAAAAGGTAAAATTTCAATCCTTGCAATATCACCATGGACGCGTACCCTGAATTGCTTAAAACCTGCCTGCAAAAGAAATTCTTCAGCTTTTTCAACCATTTTAAGCTTTTTTGCCGTAATTTCATCCCCGTATGGAATTCTTGAAGCTAAACACGCAAAAGACGGCTTATCGTGGGTTTCAAGCCCCATTTTCTTTGATAAAATTCTAATTTCATCCTTTGTAAGCCCCGCTTCAATTAACGGGCTCTTAACATCAAGCTCACCGATTGCTTTCATGCCCGGGCGATAATCCTTTGTATCATCAATATTTGAACCTTCAATAACCTGTCCTGTGTTATTCTTCTGCGCTAATTGAATAAACTTTGCAAAAATCTCCCTTTTGCATAAATAGCACCTGTCTGCAGGGTTTTTCTTAAACCAATCCGTGTTTGAAAAATCCATTTCAGCAATAATATGTTTTATACCTTCTTTTTTGCAGAATTCTTTCGCCTCATTAACCTCTCTCTCAGGTATAAATGAAGATACGGCAGTTATCGCGGTAACATTATCTTGAAGAACCGAATGCGCAGCTTTTAGCAAAAAAGTGGAATCCACCCCCGAAGAATAAGCCACAGTAACACTTTTAAAAGACTCCAGCCGGATGTTTAATCTTTCAAGCTTACTCTCCAAAGACATCCGCCGCTTCTTTCATATTTTTTCTTATCTCAACCTTAAAAGGACATCTTGTCTCGCATGCTCCGCATTGAACACATTCTTTAGCCTTGTGCTGCAATACTTTATAGTGTTCGCGCACGGTTTCGGGAATTTCCCCCTGAGCTTTAGCAAGATTTAAAAATTTTGTAACGGAAGCTACATCAATCCCTTTGGGACATGGCGCGCAATGTCCGCAATACATGCAGTGCCCCTCCCAGCTTATTTTGGGAAATTTTGCAAGTGCCGAAGCGTAATCTTTTTCTGTATCCTCTGCCGTTTCATATCTTATGCTTTCTTTTAATTCATCAATATTTCTTGCACCTGACATTATTGAAGCAACCGCAGGACGGGTCAGCGCATAATGCAAACACTGAACGGGTGTTAAAGATACTTTTGCGGGTGAATATTTTGAATTTAATAAATCTCCTCCGCCAAAAGCTTTCATCACGGTAATCCCCACCCCGAGTTTTTCACACGCTTCGTACAATTCTTTTCTGTCTTCATCCATATTTAAAAGCGGCTTTTCATATTTTTCAGGATTCCAGAGCTGTTCCACATCTTCATCCGCAGGCTGCATATCATAACAGGGATTTATGCTGAACATCAAAACTTCGATTAATCCTGTTTCTATTGCTTTTTTAGCAACAACGGGGTTGTGGCTGCTCATTCCGATACATTTAATTTTTCCTTGAATCTTTAATTCTTTTACAAATTCTATAACGGGGCCGTTTAAAATACCCTCTAAATCAGCAAGAGAATCCACATAATGAATCATTCCGATATCAATATAATCAACACCTAATTCCAAAAGCATAGTATCAAACCCTGCTTTTACTTTTTCAATATCCCTTGTTCTAAGATACTGGCCGTTTTCCCAGATGCTGCATATATGAGACTGGAGAATAAATTTTTCTCTTCTGCCTTTGATTGCTTTGCCAAGCGCAGTTCTTACTTTTGGGTTTGATGTATATAAATCAATACAGTTAACACCCTCTTTTTCCATAAGGTTAACAAATTCCAGCACTTCATCATCAGTCTTATCAACAAATCCTTCGCACCCCATGCCGATTTCGCTGACCGTAAGCCCTGTATTACCGAGTTTTCTGTATTTCATATTGCATTTCCCCTGCTTTACAATTTACTGCTTACCCGATTATACCTTAAAAATTGTAAAACAGTTTACTTTGCGGGTATTGGCTTTTAAGTTACAAATATGTTTTCATAACAAAAACAAGCTGGTCTTTCGCCGCAGATAGTAATGTACCGTCTTTGGACATCAACCCGAGCTGTTTTAAATAATTTTGCATTTCTTCTTGATTTTTAGCAAAAACTTTTAATTTCCCGCCGATTTTTTCCAAATTGCTTAAATCTTTTAAAGCACTGGAAACATCAAGAGAAAGGTCGCCCATTACCTCTTTTAAATCAGGAAGTGCTTCAACCGTTGCCTGCTTTAAATCACAATTAGCTCCGACTTTATTAATTCCTTTTAATAAATCAGCTTCGGTAAAATCCGATTTGTTTATTTTAAGCTGCTGATTTGCAAGCGCAGAACTGTATCTGCTGACAACTTTTTCTTTGCCGCATTTTGTAGGACGAAATTTATCTATCGGTTCATATTTTACCTTAAAACCGAGCTTTTTTGATAAAAACGTATCAACCGCAGTCCATTCATCAGGTTTTGGCGGTTTTGGAGCACCTTGTACATAGTCATAAGTGCAAGGATCTATCCAGGCGGACAATTCACCCCTGATTCCATCCGAACCCAATTGTCCGAGCCCTCTGGATTTTATACCTGCATCGCCTGTTTTATGACTGTGTCCTACGATGCCTGCCAGAATATTTCTATCATTAAAACTCATATTAAAAAAACCTTTCCCAAAATTTATATATTTATAAAGTAATTATTGAATAAAAAATTGACCCGATAAATTTTTAAAACGGACACAGAATGGACATGGGAAAAACTAACATCAATAACACATGTAATTTAACACACAGAACAAGATGTAATTTACTATGAGATGTAGATGTGCATACTGAGTCTTCATAAAATTTTTGCATAAATTTTAATTTTTTGGATTTTGTTAAGTTTTGTAAATACCAATTTTAAATAAAATTATTAGTGAGAATAAATTTCGAAAATCCTTTTGTAAAAAGCGTTTTGACTTGAACGAGTACAAGTTTTTATTTACAAATTTCTTTTGCAAATATTAATGTAGAACAAATATACGCAAAACAAACTCTTGACCTTTACAAATTTTTATGCAAATATGTATGTAGAACAAAAATTCCTATGAACATTATAAAGGGTTTGTTCGATAGGAATTCTTTGCACTAATAGTTTATTATTAGCCTGACAACTATATTTTAAGCTATAATGATGTAAAAATCAAGTGCAGAGTTTAGATTAGTAACCCTTAGGAGATTAAGATGTTACATAAATATTATGTTAATAACTCTACACAACAAAATGGCGACCACGAAGTCCATGAAGAACATTGCACTTATCTCAAGATGGCACATGATGTGAAATATCTTGGAATGTTTGAAAATGGGATTCAAGCTGTTGCATATGCAAGAAAATTTTATGCAAAGGCCGATGAATGCTATTTTTACTGCAAGGAAGCTCGCACGAGCTAATTATGATTTAAATAGAAGGAAGGAATATTCCTTCCTTCCAAAATCAAAAGGAATTAAAATAATGAAAAAAGTAAAACTAAAAGATGTTGCAAATATTCAAATGGGACTTGTTTTGTCACGAGCAGGTGCAAAACAACTCGAGTTAATCAAACAAAATGTAATGGAAAAAATCTCAACAAAGGAAACTTATCGGTATAAAACCGTTACATTACGCTCTATTGATGATCAAGGAAATTTAGATGAAGATCAATGTGATGGTTTTATTAGTAAAGATAAACTAACAGATAGATATTTAACTGTCAAAAGTGATATACTTATTAGATTGTTCTCGCCATTAAAAACATGTCTAATAAACGATTCGCAAGAAAATATTGTTGTTCCTTCTCAATTTGGCATAATAAGATTAAACGACAATGCCAAGAATAATATTATACCTGAGTATTTACAATTAGTTATGCAAAATAAAGATTTTATAAATCAAGTTGAAAAACTAGAAGAAGGTTTTCAACTGAGGTCAATAAAAACAAGCTCAATAGAAAATGTTGAAATTTGCATTCCAACATTACAAAAACAGAATAAACTAATTGAAATTGCAAAACTGATGAAACGGGAAGAGAATTTATTGTCAAAACTATTAGAACAACAAAAAATTCAAAATGAAATAATACAAGAAAAATTAATTAAAGGAGAAATATAATGAAAACTACAAAATCTGATATTGAAGCAGCTTTATGGCGTGGTGCCAATACTTTTAGAGGCATAATTGATGCTGCAAATTATAAAGACTACGTTTTATCTATGTTGTTTGTTAAATATTTAAGCGACACATATACGGAAAATTTTAATGATTTAAAAGACAAATATAACAATGAAGCAAGGCTTGAAAGAGCGAAATCAAGATTACCTTTTGTCCTTCAAGAGGAACAGTCTTTTGATTACCTTTATGATAACAGATATGATTCTGAAATAGGGCAAAAAATCAATGCTGCTCTTCGTGCAATAGAGGATAATAATGCACAATTACAAGGTGTGTTTAGAAGCGTAGATTTTAATAGTGAAGCTAATTTAGGTAACTCAAAGCAAAAAGCTACAACATTAAGAAATCTGCTTGAAGACTTTAAGCCGCTGAATCTAAGGCCTTCAATGATTGAAGTAAAAGAAAATCAAGTTGCTTCAGATGTTCTTGGCGATGCCTTTGAATATATGATTGGTGAATTTGCAAGTCAAGCAGGTAAAAAGGCAGGTTCATTCTTTACTCCGATGATGGTATCAGAGCTGATGGCGCAAATTGCAAAACCAAAATCAGGAGACAGTATTTATGACCCGACATCCGGTTCAAGTTCTTTATTGATAAGAGCAGCAAAATATGCTGGAGTTAAACAAGTAGCCATTTATGGACAAGAAATGAACGGCTCTTCTTGGTCAATGGGTAAAATGAATATGTTTATTCACGACATTATGGATGCAAAACTTGCTTGGGGTGACACGTTAGCAAATCCTGCTCACCTTGATAGTGACGGGAATTTAATGAAGTTTAATGTAGTTGTTGCCAATATGCCATTTTCTCAGGATAAATGGGCAGAAGGATTTAACCCTGGCGGCGAAAATGACGGCAATAACAAGAAAAAAGATAAGAAATTTAAAATGGAAGCAAAGCTTGATCCATATAACAGGTTTGACTGGGGCGTACCTCCATCAAGTAAAGGTGACTGGGCATTTTTGTTACATATGATAAATAGTTTACAACCTAACGGAAGAATGGTTGCGGTTGTTCCTCATGGGGTATTGTTTAGAGGTGCTTCAGAAGGCATTATTAGAAAAAGAGTTATAGAAGAAAACTTGTTGGATGCGGTCATCGGGCTTCCTGAAAACTTATTCTTTGGTACATCAATTCCGGCTTGCTTATTGGTAATTAAAAAGAATAGGACAGATAAAAGTGTCTTATTTATAGATGCATCAGGCGAAGGAAGATACATTAAAGATAAAACTCAAAACAAACTAACAGATAAGAATATTCAAGATATTATAGATGTTTATGATAATAGGAAAACCATTGAAAAATTCTCATATCTTGCGACCTTTGATGAAATCAAAGAAAACGATTTTAATTTAAATATTCCTCGATATGTTGATACTTTTGAGGAAGAAGAAATTATTGATATTGATGAAGTTAGAAATAATATCAAAAATATCAAAATAGAACTTGCAGAAGTCGAAACACAACTAAATAAATATTTAGAAGAACTAGGCTTGGGGGTATAGATGGAAGACGACAAAAAAGAATTAATTATATATGAGACACCAAATGGCAAACTCGATATACAACTTGACCTAGAAAATGAAACAATATGGCTTGATAGAGAAAAAATAGCACAGCTATATAATATACATAGATCGGGAGTTTCTCGCCATATTCAAAATATTTTTGAAGACGGAGAAGTTGATGAAAAAAGCAATGTGCAAAAAATGCACATTGCAAATTCCGACAAACCTGTAGAATATTTTAGCCTTGATATTATCTTGGCTGTCGGTTACAGAACTAATTCTGCAATTGCCATAAAATTCAGAAGATGGGCAACTCAGACCTTAAAAGAATATATTATTAAAGGATTTGTCCTTAATACCGAAAGATTAAAAAATCCTGGCGGTTGGGATTACTTTGATGAACTCCTTGAAAAAATCAGAGAAATTCGTGCAAGCGAAAAAAGATTTTATCAAAAAGTCCGTGATTTATTTGCTTTAAGCGTAGATTATAAAGATGACTTAAAGACATCAAATGACTTTTTTGCAGAAGTTCAGAACAAACTCTTGCACGCAGTTACGAATAATACTGCAGCAGAAATAATAGTAAATCGAGCAGATGCTACCAAACCGAATATGAACCTTACAAATTGGAGTGGTTCTAGGGTTCGCAAGCATGATGCAATTATAGCAAAAAATTATCTTCAACAAAATGAAATTAAAGAGTTGGATAGACTTGTTACAATGTTTTTGGACTATGCTGAAAATCAAGTTCAAAGAAGAAGACAACTTTCAATAAGTGATTGGAAAGAAAAAGTCAATGGTTTCTTAAGTTTTAATGATTACGAAATTTTAAAAGGCAAAGGGGCAATTTCAAGAAAACAAGCTAACGAAATTGCTAAAAAACGTTATCTTGAATTTGACGAAGCACGCAAAAAGCAAGAAGCATTAGAAGCTGATGCAGAAGATTTAAAAGAATTAGAAGCTATCGAGCATGAGATGATTGCAGAAAACAAGCCAGGAAGGAATAAATAATGACACAAAAGGTTAAATATATTAGTGTTCCTCTAACGATCTCATTATTAACAGAAGATTGCACAAAGGATAATTTAGAAATCTTTATTTCTGATTACAAAGAAGAAAATATTATATTAAGAGATTGCAATTACATATTGTATAAGAAAAACGGGTACAAAGATTATCCAAAGTGGTTAAAGGATTTTCAAAAAAAAGTTTTGAAGAAACCCAAAATAGAAAATTTTTATAATAAAACTATTTCTGAAGGATTAACAATCATAAAAGAAGTTAATTATAACGACAATAATTATACTTTTGCGATAAATTTTGGTCAAGGAAGGCATAATATCATAAAAGATAAAATCAATAATACTTTTGGAATTTTTGTTGCACAAAAAATCTTGTTAAATAAACAAGCCAGAGTAAAAATTGCTCAATCGAGAAGTATAGAAGGTGATCCCGTTAATAAAAACAGAATGTTTGCAAATGAAATAGACCAAGAGACCTTATTTTCATTATTAGACTCGGATGAAGCAATGAGAGAGCTAAATTTATTAGCGGATAAAGGATCAACAGATTTTTCTTCTGTTATAGGCAAATATGGACCTCTAAATATTAAATTAAAATTTAAACAAGACGAAATACCATGTATAAAGCATTTAGATAAAAGAATTATAGAACTTATAGAATTATATAATAGTATTACAGACGAACAAGTAGCATTATTATTTAAAGGATTGCAACCAGTAAAAAAAGACAAATCGGAAGAATTGTATGAATCACTTTGTAAAAAATTGTTAGATAAAAATAATAAAATATATTTATTTGAGCCAGAGATGGATTATGATTTTATGCGTATTAGCGGAGTGAAATATAAAATTGATGGTAATCTTGATAAAGACGAAAAACCATATACAAAATTAGATTTAAATGATTATTTAAATCTAAAAAATAATCCTGCTTTGGAAGATTTAAAAAATGACTACGTAATTTTATTGGATGAAGATGATAATATTTGCAAATGTTGGAATATTTTAGAAGCATTGTATGGCGAATTTAAATATGAGGACGGAATTTATATTTTGTCAAATGAAATATGGCACAAAGTTGAAGAAAATAAATATAACAGAATAAATAATATAATTAAGAATATAACAGATAAGAATTTTGTATTAAAAGAAGATATTAAAATAAATACTATTAAAGAAATAATAAACTATACAAAAACTGACAAATACAAAAATTCGACAGATAAAAAAATTCCAAGAGAAGGTCTTTTTAATATTGAATTTGCAAAATCCAATGGATATATATTACTAGATAAAAAATTAATCAATATTGACGGTGACCCAATAGAAGTTTGTGATTCATACAATCAGAATGGCAAAGAATTTATCCATGCAAAAATTGGAACATCTGCAGATAAGCTTACTCATTTATTTGCTCAAGGATATGCTTCAGCAAGAGCATATAAGATGGATACGGAAAATTATATAAATAAAGTTAAAGTTGCTACAGGTATAAATATTTCCGATACTCCAGTAGGTGCAACTGTAAATTATTTGATTATAAACTCAAAAAAAGTAAATGAGTTAACATTTTTGAGTAAAATGACCTTAATAGAAAAAATAGAAAATTTACAAGCATTTGGATTTAAAGTCAAATTAACTTGGATAAATGATATAGATCTTTATCCAAAAAAAATAGAGGATAATGAAAATGAATAAAAAACAAGAAATTAAGAATAAAATAAATTTGATAAATAAAGGTGAGATTCCAGAAGGGTACAAATGCTGTTGGGGATATTTTTATCCTGCTGATTGGGATATTAAAAAGCTAAAAAACTTATTTGATAAAGTTAAAACTAAAAATACAAATAATGCTAATTTGCCTGTACTTACAAATTCTGCTACGCAAGGTGTAATATTGCAAGATGAGTATTTTGCTCGTGAAATCATTAACAATGACAATGCTGATGGCTATTATATTGTTGAAGATGGTGATTTTATGTATAATCCAAGAATATCTTCAAATGCTCCTGCAGGCCCTATAAATCGAAATCATTTAGCTAAAAATGGAATATCATCACCATTATATACTGTCTTTCGTGCAAAAAAAGATAAAAATAGTGAATTTATCGAAAACTACTTTAAATCAAATTATTGGCATAGGTATATGAAAAGTGTTTCAAATCAAGGAGCAAGACATGATCGACTCAACATAACAGATGATGATTTTATGAATATGCCAATTCCTCAACCATCTAAAATAGAGCAGGAAAAAATTGCTGAGATTTTAAGCTGCTGCGATAAGATTATAAGACTTAAAGAAAAATTATTAGTTGAAAAAACAAAAGAGCAAAAATATATAAGATTTAATTTATTGAATTTTTTTAATACCAAAAACAAAACAAACAATAAATTAGAGAAGTTAGGTAACATAGCTAAAATTCAAACCGGAAATAGTAATACTCAAGATAAAATTATTGATGGCAACTATCCATTTTATGTCCGGTCAAAAATAATCGAACGAAGTAATAAGTATACGTACGATGGTGAAGCAATTTTAATACCCGGAGATGGAGAAATTGGTAGAATTTTTCACTATATCAATGGTAAATTTGATTATCACCAAAGAGTTTACAAAATAAGTGACTTTAAGGGTGCATTGGGTAGATATATTTATTACTATTTATTAGAATTTTTTGAAAGACACGCGCTGAAATATACAGCAAGGGCGACAGTTAATTCTTTAAGATTACCTATGTTGACAGATTTTATAATCAATATTCCAAATAAGTTAGAACAACAAAAAATAATTACATTAATGGATAACATAGAAAATCAGATTAAATATCAAAAGCTGGAACTTAAACAATATAAACAACTTAAAAAATCACTCGCTCAATTGCTGTTAACCGGAATTGTAAGGGTTAATGAGGTGTAAAATGAAAACCGACGTTTATTTTGCTAAAAAAGACGGAATGCTTCTCATTGCATATCAAAATAACAAAAAACAAAATGTGTTTTTGCAAGTTGTTTATGCTGATTATGCTCCGCAAATAAGAGCTCAGTTAATATGCGATAACAGCTATAATATTGAAAAAATTATTCAAAACGCCTATAAATATCCGATATTAAAAAAAGAGAATATAGAAATAGGTGTTAAATATAAACACATTTGGAAACCTTTAATGCAAAATAGTATCGAAAAAGAACTCGATTTTACTGTCGCTGAAGCATACAGAGCAAAAAGAGATTTGGGAATTCTTGTTCAAAAATTGCAAGAACTATTGTTATTCGTTGAACCATCAAAAGAAGGGTTAAAAGCATATAGCCATAAAGCAAGAGAATTGTTATTTCTTGCTTGCTCAGACCTTGAATGCAGTTTAAAAAAATATAACTTTGGCAAAAACAAAAGAATGAATGATTATGTTAAATTAACAGATTATATTGATTTAACAAAATATAAATTATCACTTGTTGGTTATGCAAATCCATATAAGTGTTGTCCATTTGAAAATTGGAAACCTGAAGAGCCATCAAAATCAATACTATGGTATTATGCTTATAATCAATTAAAACACAATATTGATAAACATTTTCATTTGGCAACATTGGAAAATTGTATAAATGCAATAGCGGCAAATATAATATTATTTGCAATAAGGTATTCACCTCGCTATTTATATGAAAAAGACGATGTTTGTTCCAATTTAATAAAGAGCTCACTTGATTATAGAATTGAAAATAGTATGGATTTTTATATTCCAATTATAGAAGGAGAAAGAAGTTATTCTGGATGTTACTCAAAATCGTTTCCTTTTCATAATGGGGAAGTTGTAGAAAATATATATGACCAATGGAATATATTGCCATTCATTGAAATAAAATTGTAGCAAAAAGGATAAAATATGACATTAAATCATTATCAACATAACGAAAAACCAGAAAGCCAAGAACCCGCAATTAAATTGTTGGAAAAATTGGGATGGATATATATTTCTCCAACAGAAGTCGAAAAGCAGCGTGGCAGCTTATATAGTGTCATATTAAAAGATGACTTAATGAATTTTTTAAAAAGTCAAAGATATGACTACAAAGGAGAAAAATTCCAATTTTCTTCAAGCAATATTGCGCGCGCTATTTCCGATATTGATATTCCTTTGCAATCAGGTCTAATGAAAACATCGAAAGAAATTTATGATCTTTTGACGTATGGGAAAAGCTACGAAGAAGATTTGTATGATGGCGGCAAGTCTTCATTTGATTTAAAATTTATAGATTGGAAACATCCTGAAAATAATATTTTAAGAGTTACAGAAGAATTTTCTGTTCAAAAGTTGGATCGTTCTAAAAGACGTCCCGATATTATTTTAACTGTTAATGGAATTCCCCTGGTTGTAATAGAATGCAAAAAATCTGCAGTAAGTATAGATGAGGGTATAAAACAAAATATTAAAAACTGGAAAGCAGATGAAATCCCGCATTTATTTAAATTTACACAATTAGTTATTGCAATGAATCCGCATAGTTTTAAATATGGTACCTGTGGTACAAAGTTTGAATATTTTGTTCCTTGGAAAGAAAAAAATACCAAATGGATAAATGAACAATTAGACAAATATATTAAAGGCAGAGTCCCAAAAGAGCAAGATAAAAGCATTATTGCATTATTAACACCTGAAAGATTGTTTGAGATAATACAATATTTTACGCTTTATGATAACAATGTAAAAAAAGTTGCACGTTATCAACAATTTTTTGGAATTCAAAAAACTATCGAACGTATTACCTTAAACGATGACAAAGGAACTAGAAATGGTGTAATTTGGCATACACAAGGCAGTGGCAAATCTTTAACAATGGTAATGCTAGTCAAAAAGATTATTGCCATATCTCAAGAAGAAAATTCGGGAATTAAAAATCCTAGGTTTGTGCTTGTTAATGACAGAATAAACTTGGATAAGCAGTTAAGAGATAATTTTTCAAATACACAAATGAGTCCCGCAAGAGCAAAAACGGGAAAAGGTTTAATAGATTTGTTAAAAGACGAAGGGGAAACTCTCATAACAACAGTTATTCATAAATTTGAAAAGGCTGCAAAACAAAAAACAAAACTGAATGATAAAAACATATTTGTCTTGATTGATGAGTGCCATAGAACTCAGAGTGGTAATTTTCATAATTTTATGACAGATGTTTTGCCGGATGCTGTTAAGATTGGATTTACGGGAACGCCGTTATTAAAAACAGAGAAACAAAATACATACAAACGTATTGGACCATTAATTGATAGTTATCCAATAAACAAGGCAGAAGAAGATAAAGTTATTGTTCCGCTTGTATATGAAGGTCGTAAAATTCCGCAAAAAACTACCGGTGATGCAATTGACCAATATTTAGAACAAAGTTTAATTGGTTTAACCGAAATGCAGCAAGAAGACTTAAAAAGAAAGTATAGTCGCTTTGCAAGTATTGCTCAAACTATGCCAAGATTAACTTGTCTTGCTTATGCAATAAAACAACATTATGAGCGATATATCAAGCCGAACGGTTTTAAAGCTATGATTGCCGAATCATCTAGGGTAAGTGCAGTTGAATTACACAAGCTTTTAAGAAACTTAAGAATGAAATCCGCAGTCGTAATTTCTCCAGAAATAAAAGCCGAAGGAGAAGATTTAGGCAGCAATGACAAAGATAAAATCGCAAATTTCTTTAAAACTGAGATAGAACCTTTATATGGACAAAACTATGAAGCGTATGAAGATTGGGCAAAAAATAGTTTTACAGATGGAGAAGACATTGACATATTAATAGTCAAAGACAAACTGTTAACAGGTTTCGATGCTCCAGTTGCACAGGTATTGTACATAGATAAATCTATGAAAACACATAATTTATTGCAAGCTATTGCTCGTGTAAATCGTGTGTTCCCAGGTAAGAAGAATGGCAGAATAGTTGATTTTTATGGAATATTTGAAAATTTAACTTCTGCTATGGATTTATATACAGATAAAGAATCAGGAATGAACGAATATGATCAGGATGATATTCGAAAAACAATATACGGCCCAGAAGATATTAAAAAAGAATTGTATTCTAATCATAGTGAAGTGATGAAATTCTTTGATGGTCATAATACAGATGATACAGAAGAAATTCAATTGTTATTCAAAGATGAAGAAACGAGAAAAAATTTTTATGAAAAGTTACTTAATTTTTCTAGCTCTTTGGATACTGCTGTAAGTAATTATAATGTGTATGAAAGTATTGGTATTGACGAAATTCAAAAATTACAGAAAGATTATGTATACTTACAAAAACTTAGAAGTGGAATAAAACTAAGATTTGGTGAAACTGTTGATTTTTCGGTCTATGAATCATCTATAAAGAATTTGTTGAATCAATTTGTTTCAGCCGAAGCTGATGAAATAGTTATAAATCCATTGTATTTATCAGACAAAGAAACAATGGAAAAAGAACTCAATAAACTCCCATCCAAAAGAGCTAAAGCAGAAGCTATGGTGAACAATATCTCCACAAGTTTGTCAGAAAATAGAGAAAAAGATCCTATTTTATATATGACATTTAGACAAAGGCTTGATCAAACGATTGCCGAATACAACAGATCAAGAAATGAAGAAGCATATTTGGCACAAATGCAGGATTTAGAAAAAGATTATGAAAAAGGCTTTGTTGGGAATAAATATCCTGCAATAATTTCAGATGATGATGAATCAAAGGGATTCTATGGTAATCTAAAATTAGAACTTGAACAAATAATAAAAATTAATGAAAATGATGAAATTGACAATCAACTAGGTAGATTAGCAATATCAATAAAAAATACTTTTAGAAGTTCACAAAAACCAGGTTGGCAATACAATACAGTTCTGATAAATAATATTAAACAAGAGATCGAGGATAATATATTTGATTTTCTTGATGATAATGGTATAAATTTGCCAATGGATAAATTGGACAAAATCGAAGAAGATATATTAATGACAGCAAAGAGTATATTCTAATGAAAAGTTATTATTTATTAAAAGAAAAGCAAGGATTTTTAATTAACGTAGAACGTAAAAAAGTAAAAAACTACAATATTAGAATCCTTCCGGATAACAAAATTAATTGTTCTGTACCAATTGATTGTTCTGATGAAGATATTTCAAAATTCTTGAGAAAAAAAGAAGATTGGATATTTAAACATAATATTAAACAAGTAAAGTTACAGTCGATTCAAAATAAGAATATTTTAAAACAAGGTGGCTGTGTAAAAATACTTGGTCATTCCTATATGGTGAATATTAGAAACGCAAAACAAAACAATATAGAATTAAACGATAGAGAAATAATTTTCTATATTAAAAACTCTAGTTGCAATCTCGAAAAGAAGTATGAAGAATTTTCAAGAATTGAAATGAAAAATCTGTATCAAAATATACTAGATAAGTATTATCCAATAATAAGAAAACATGGAAGAATTAAACCAAATATAAATATAAGAAAAATGAAACAATGTTGGGGTACAAGCAATCCTGAAAATAACACCATAACTATAAATGAGTATTTGTATATGGCTCCCACATATTGCATTGAATATGTAATTTTACACGAAATTACCCATTTCTTATATCCATTTCATAATAAGTCTTTTTATAATTTTATTAGTGTCCATATGCCAGATTGGCAAGATAGGAAAAAGAAGTTAAATATAGAATTTAATGTATAACTTGATTGAATTATGACTTTGAGTGATTAATACGACACATTAAAGGAGATCGTATGAAAAAAGTCGGATTGAATATTACTCCAAAAGAGTTTAAACAATTGAGCAAGTGGCCAGAGAATATTTATAATACCGCAGTTGTTATTGATTATTTTGTGGCTAATCAGCCGAAGATTGAAGAATGCTATAATCTTGCTCCGGTAATAAAGCACCTACGGAATGATGCAGATATTTTGAATGCATTCTTTATTGATCATGAAAAAATAAATTAAAGATTTAAATGCTATTTAAAAGGTGTTTAAAAGTTGTTTAATTTGTGTTCAAAAATTATTATGTTGGAATGATACGTTTTGAACATATATGCTTGATGTTTCCCACTGAAAGAGTGATGAATTATGAAGCTTGAAAGGGGCATAATATGATTAAAAAGGATTATGCGTTATACGGAACAAAAATTTTAAACTTAAAAACACAAGAAGTAGGTTTATTGATTTGCTTATGGGAAAACAAGTTTGCTAATAAAACTGTCGATTTTGCAACTTGTGTTGATAAAACCGGCAAACAATACAATATTGAACTTGATAAAATAAGAGGGTTTGAAGATGATTTTGAAAAATAAATTAACTAAATAGACATTGGATATTCCTTATTCTGAATTCAGAAAAAAGTTTGCTAAAGAAATTTAAGATGCGTTTGAAAGTTACCGTAAAACACAATTAAATAAGTATTCTTGGAACTCCAAAGATGGCAACTCTTTGGAGTTTAATTTTTATTTTAAACTCCATTGGAATTTTAATCACTTTGGAAATTCTAATTGGTATGTAGAAAAATTTTAAGAAATTATTAGTTTGCATTCAAATTCGTTATACATTCATTTTACTCCGCATTTGTGATGCTCTCAGTAAAAAGGGGTTAAAATGAAATTACAAAAAATACATTATTATATCTTGCATAATTATACTAATTTTGTCTTTAATTGGAATTTTTGTTGCTGAACAAAATAATAAGTTTTATGATCTTTCTACAGGAGCATTTACCGGAGTTATATCAACAGGTATGACTTCAATAATCTTGTTCCTTTATGAAAAAAATAAAATAATAAACAAACCATATAACATTTTGCGGAAATTTATTTTACACTCTGTGTTATTGATAAAAATTTAGGCAATTTTCTTATCAAAAAAGAAATTACAGACATGAATTTTAGAATAAATTACAAACTGACAATGAAAATTATAAATACAATAAAAGAGTTTGATTTTGATGAATATACAAGCTTCTTTGACAACAAATTTAATAGCTTATTAGAACAATTTTTAAGTTTTAACCTGAAGTTATACAATCTACACAATATTGTAGGTGAAAGAAACCAAGGAGTCTTGTATCACGAATTAACTTTAAAGGATTTGGAATTAAAACGATTACAAGGGATTACAGCACAAATGCTTTTACCTTATGAACAACTAGCAATAAATGATAGAGAAGCTATCTTAATTTTGATTGGCAAATTGCATGAATATGTTGCTTCATTAAAATTAGAATTAACAGTAAATTTAACAAAAGCAGACAACTACTATAAATTTAGAATTCATTGGAACGATAAAAAACATGTTAGAAAAACAGGCTAATGAGCTTTCTTAGTTATATTGAACAAAGAATATTTATAGACTTTCAATACAAACAATTAATATGCAGATAAACAAAATGGAAAATAATATTTTATAAAATAGCTTAATGCTATGTTTTCATTCCTAAAATATCTCTTTCAACTATTTTTACAATATCTTCTGGTAAATATTCTTCCTTTTTAGACTTTTGCTTTTGTTTTGGCTTGATAATTTGTTGTTTTACCTGTGGCAGATTTTTAAGGATATTCATCAATGAATGTATTTCTGCCTGCGGCATTTGTTGATTGTTATCAATATCATTTGAAATTTTGTCCATATTTTTTGTGCAAAATTTAACAATTCACGATTGAATAATTTTTGTTCTCTGTCTTTTTCAAACCTCTTTTTATCTCAATTGTATTCCTTTTTCCAATAGAATAATGTCCTGCGCGAAACATCGAGTTTTGTACCGATTACATTTAGCGGTTGCTTTTCATAAACATATAAATGCTCTGCCTGCTTTAATGTATCTAATTTTGTTATATTTATACCTCAAAAATTATTCTGTCTAATGTAAAATTTGTTTTGTTTGATAGTCTGCGTACCTGAAAATTACAAATTCTATTGTTTATTCCGAGATTTTGAAAATATTTAATCATTTGATTTAGAAGTGCAAGAGTGTTTTTTAGCACTTTGGGCGGTAAATTTCTGTCTTTACAAAAATAGTAATATTCCTGAATATCGTCGCAAGTAATGTCATTTAATTTTTTCTTTTTAAAAAATGGACAAATATGATGCTTTAAAATTCCGCGATATCTTCTGTATGTATTGAATTTGCAATTGTTTTTGACATAATTTTCTAAAAAATATTCAATCGCTGAATCAAATGCTATAACCTGACAACTGATGGTTTGTTTTGTACAGACGATGAATTCCAGCCATGGCTTTTCTCCCTGATATTTATACAAACCTTTTTCAAGAATTATTTTACCTTCGTTCAAAAGTTGTTCAAGTTCTGTTTTACAATTACACTCAGCAATCATCTCAATTTCATTTAGGGTAAATTCTTTCAAATGTCGTGTTAATTTTTCGATATTCATAATATCTGCTCCACAATTTCTTTTTTAATTTCTGTCAAATTATTATCTTTTGCAAAATCTTCCATCTGATTTATAAGATAAACGATTTGCCTGAATCTGTTATATTTTTTGTGAATATGCTCAATCGCATCAGGAGTAAAAGGAATTTCTGAAAGTTGACAAAAAATCTGGCTTAAATCATTTACCCCAAATGTTTCAAACTTCAAAATTTCTGAAAATCTATCGTATAGATGCTTGTATCTTTCAAGTTTTCTGTGAGCCAAACCCATACCAACAAATATTATCGGGCAGTTGGTTTCATCGTGAATATTTCGTAGAGTTTCAATAGTTTTATAGTTATTCATTAAATAATCAATCTCATCAATGAAAATTATTTTCGGCTCCTGCTTTAATTTTTTTACTACTAAGTTAAAATTGTCCGACGTTAAATATCTTGGGATTTCGTCTAGCTCCTTAACTGACTCCTCCAAAAGCCACCGCCCTGTCATTAAATTTGTTGCTCTTAAATATATTGCATCATATTTACAAGCAAGCCATAAAGCCGTTTGCGATTTGCCAAGCCCTGGTTCGCCATAAACCAGTCCCATTTTTGGAATATTTTTTGGTTTATTGACGAGGTTTTCGACAAGTCCTATAAAGTTTTTAACATTTTGTGTTTTTGCAAAAATTTTATTCATATAAAAGTCTGTACTCCTTCGTATTTTTGAATTCCGCTACCCAAGAATTATTTGGATCATTTGCGATTAAGTACTCATATTTTTCTGAATTATTTTTAAATAGTATTTGAACGGCATTTGAACGCGGTTTGAATTCAACTTCTTTTGGTTCATCCATTTTCTATTCAATAAACTTGACTTCTTCATTGCTTAAATATTGTTTTACCGAGTTAATAGTTTTCTTTCCGAGTTGTCGTTGCTTAACAATTTTCTGCTTATAATCTTCAAAATCTTTTACATCTCCCAAGATGTTTGCCATTGGATGAGTTTTGGTTATTCTTTCTGCTGTGCATAAAAATTCACCTTTAGTGGTAAATGCTTTAACACTTCTTAAGTCAAAGAGGTTGTACTTTATCAATACTTTACCCTTAAATCCATACAATCTTTCATCAAAATAATCGCAATTCAAAAATCTAATTCCGTTTCGTTGAATAGTTTTAACTTCAGTTGCAAGCATCAAATCATCAAGAATATTTATATCAATATTTTGAGTTTTTCGCTCGGCTAAAACTTCGGCAATGGTTTTATTTGGAGCATTTGGACAAGGCTGTGAATTTTTAAAATTCAACCACATATCTATCATTTTTATTGTTTCATCAATTGTTGGAATAAACTCGTTATGTAAATTCTTGTGCAATTTTTCATTTCTCATCATATACGCAGGTTTATTTTGAATACTGCTTCCGATGTAACTAGGCAAAAGTTTTTCAAAACCTTCCTGAAATTCTTTAAAAAATCTTTCAATGACCTTTGCTCTTGCGTTATAAGGACGGGCAAAAACTGTTTCAATACCAAGTTTTGAATACAGTCCTTGAAATCCTAATTCTGTGAATCCTTTATCATCAGTAAAATATTTTACTCTAAATGCTCTCCCGTTATCCTGATATACAACTTTTGGTATCCTATCAAGATTAATAATTGCGTTTCTAAGAGCCGAAGCTATGCACTGAGTATTTTCTTCTAGCATAATTTCATATCCGACCAATGCGGCTGACTTCCAATCTAAAAATCCAACTAATGTTGCTCTACATGGTTTTCCGTTAAACGGATTTATTACCTGAAAAGCAAGTTTATGACCATCTGCGACAAGAATATCTCCGACTTCAAGCAAACTTGCATCACGTTTTATGTACGGTTCAACTTTGTCGGACAAGGCTTTTTCACCATCACGAGCTAAAATCCATTTGTCGTAATTATTGCCCTTAAACCATTTTACATATCTTCTGAATGTAATATCTGCAGGTATAAAACTTTGTCCTTGCTCTTTTAACTTGTATTTGGTTAGGGCGGTGGCTTTACCGATTGAAATTTTATTGGGATGTAATAGCAGACTCATAAAAATTTTAATTTCTTCATCAGTCAGAATTGTTCTATATTCATCTACTTTAGAATATTTGTATTGAGGCAAGAGGTTAGTATAATCCTCTGTTCCATTCAACGTAGCATACCAACGGTGTAAACTTCCTCTTGATATTTTTCCTAAAATTTCAAACAGATGAGAAGTTGAAGTATTATGTAATTTTACAAAATCATAATCAGCTTGAAATTTATTTATTGATTTCTTTCTGAACTCAAGCCATTTGTGGATTAAATCCAATCTTGTTAATGCTATTTGTTTTGATTTTTCAGGTGTGAAGTTTATCATATAAAATTACCTCACACACATTAATCACTCGTTTTTAGAAAAACATCAAGTCTTAAATCTCAATCTCAGAGACATTTCGACACATATCAAACTAAAGGATAATTCAAAACGGACAATTTTTGCACTAAAAGTCTCAGGGTTAAAACTCAAATACCAAGCAGGATAGATGCTCAAACAAATTCAAAATAAAAGAATATCAGTGTAATTTAGTGCAAAATTAAGGACAAAAGTGCAAGAAAAGACCGCCAAATCTCAACACTCTAAATTAGCCTCAAACTCCCAACAACACGGCGTTACAGCCAAATAAAGCGCATCCAGACTGTTTAGAAAAGTTATAGCACACAAGCTTGAAACGCACTAAAAAAGAGCCTTAGAGGCTCTTAATTAAATGGTGGGCGTTGATGCTTTAGATCTTGGTGAAGAATGAACCTTAGAGATAAAGTATGCAAAGCGTTTTGTAAATTTCAAGCTTTAAAAAAGCGTGGAAATTAAAAACGCGTGCTGAGGTTTCCTTGAAAACGCCAATAAAAAAAGAGGTCTAAAACCTCTTTAATTAAATGGTGGGCGTTGAGAGGCTCGAACTCCCGACATCCTCCTTGTAAGGGAGGCGCTCTACCAACTGAGCTAAACGCCCGCACTCATATTTAATTCGTCTTTCGACATTTTTTATTATACATGAGGAATTTTTCATTTCAAGCACTTTTTTTAAATTAAAAATATAAATATTAAAAAAATTAAACAATAACCCCTAAATTAGCCCTCAGGCAAGCGCTATGATATAATTTTTAAATATAGTCTAAAATTACTGTAAGAGGATTTTATGAAAAGAATTTTAATAACGGGCGGAGCGGGTTTTATCGGAAGTCATCTGTCCAAAAGACTTCTGGATGAAGGAAATGAGGTAATCTGCCTTGATAATTTTTTCACAGGTTCAAAAGATAATGTCAGAGAACTGATTAAAAATGACCATTTTGAACTTATCCGCCACGATATTACAAAAGAATATTTCGCAGAAGTGGATGAAATTTACAATCTGGCTTGCCCCGCTTCCCCGCCGCATTATCAATATAATGCAATTAAAACAATCAAAACTTCCATTCTTGGCATGATTAATATGCTGGGTCTTGCTAAAAGATGCAAAGCAAGAATTCTGCAGGCTTCAACAAGTGAGGTCTACGGCGACCCGCTGCAGCACCCGCAAAAAGAAGAATACTGGGGAAATGTAAACCCCATCGGGATAAGAAGCTGTTACGATGAAGGAAAACGCTGCGCGGAAACCCTTATGATGGATTATCACAGGCAAAATAACGTAGATATAAGGATTATAAGGATTTTTAACACCTACGGTCCGAATATGCACCCTGATGACGGGAGAGTAGTTTCAAATTTCATTATGCAGGCGCTTCAAAACAAAGATATAACAATATACGGTGACGGCTCTCAAACCCGCTCATTCTGCTATGTTGACGATTTGGTTGAAGGTATGATAAGGATGATGAACAATAAAGAAGGCTTTATCGGCCCAGTTAACCTTGGAAACCCGTCAGAAAGAACGATTCTGGAATTTGCCGAACTTATTATAAAATTAACAAATTCAAATTCAAAAATCATAAATAAACCACTGCCAAAAGACGACCCGACAAGAAGAAGACCGGATATAACCCTTGCGGGTGAAAAACTTGGCTGGACGCCAAAGGTGAATATTGAAGAAGGACTTTTAAAAACCATAAAATATTTTGAAAATAAAATCAGGAGTTAAATAAAATGAAAATATGCGTTATAGGAACAGGCTATGTTGGTCTTGTTGCGGGCACATGCCTTGCAGAGATGGGAAATGAGGTAATCTGTGTCGATAAAGATTTAAACAAGCTTGAACAGTTAAGACGGGGAATTATTCCGATATACGAACCGGGGCTTGAAGAACTCATAACCGCAAACGTAGCGGAAAACAGACTTGCCTTTACGGATGATCTTAAAACCGCCGTTGAAAAATCTCTTGTGTGCTTCATTGCAGTAGGAACCCCGCAGGGAGAAGACGGCTCCGCTGACCTTTCATACGTTTATGATGTAGCATCAAACATTGGTGAATATTTAAACGGATATAAGGTAATTGTTGATAAATCAACAGTTCCTGTAGGCACGGCACAAAAAGTAACGGAAATTATAAAATCAAAAACAAGCTTTGAATTTGATGTTGTTTCAAACCCTGAATTCTTAAAACAAGGCGCTGCGGTGGATGATTTTCTAAAGCCTGACAGAGTCGTGATAGGTTCTAATTCGCAAAGAGCAACGGAAATTATGCAGGAATTATACTCTCCGTTCCTCAGAACGGGAAACCCCGTAATCATAATGGATGTAAAATCTGCAGAAATGACAAAATATGCGGCAAATTCTTTCCTTGCGGTAAAAATTTCTTATGCAAACGAAATAGCAAATATCTGCGAAAAAGTGGGTGCAGATGCTGAAATGGTAAGAATAGGAATGTGTTCCGATTCAAGAATAGGCTCCCAGTTTCTGTTTGCAGGGCTTGGGTACGGCGGAAGCTGCTTCCCGAAAGATGTTAAAGCTATGATTAATACTGCAAAATCAAACGGCTGTTCATCTAAACTCCTTGAAGCTGCGGATGAAACAAACAAGCAGCAGAGAATTCTTTTTATAAATAAAATTCTGGAAAAATATGAAGGAAATATTGAAGGTAAAACCTTTGCCGCATGGGGTCTTGCCTTCAAGCCAAAAACAAATGATATGAGAGAGGCTCCCTCCATCACAATTATAAATGAGCTTTTAAAAAGAGGAGCAAAAATACAAGCCTATGACCCGAAAGCGTTTGATTTAGCACGTACGATTTTCGGCGATAAAATAGAATATTCAAATTCTGCATATGAGGCTTTAACGGGCGCGGATGCAATGCTTCTTTTAACGGAGTGGAACGAATTCAGACGTCCTAATTTTGATAAAATAAAATCCTTAATGAAACACCATGTGATTTTTGACGGCAGAAACCAGTATAATGTTAAAAGGATTACGGAAAAAGGGTTTGAATATTACTGCATAGGGAAAAAAGCAATGATAAAAGAGCTTGTATAACAGCTTAAAACAGCAAAATACAAACCAAAAAATATCTAAAAAAACACCCTTCAAAAGAAGGGTGTTTAAATTAAAAAATTAAAATTGTGTTTGTGTTAGGTTTATTTGTATTTTTTTGTGTACTTGTACCCTTGTATCAAGGGCAGAAAATGGGAATAGGGTTGTGTTGTTAATGCATTTATAATATTTTTTTGATTTTTCGTGTATTATTTACACTCTATAAAAAACCATAAAATTTTTTGTTTGCTATTTTTTATAAAACATAGAATGCTTTTGTTACATTAATTAACAAAAGCATTCTTAAAACAATAAAATACCTGAAAATAAAGGTTTAAACACCCACGGTCTTAAACTGCATTTCATATAAATTTCTGTACTGGCCGTTTTCAATTTTTAAAAGTTCTTCATGCGTGCCTGATTCAGCCAATCTGCCGTCATTTATTACAATAATTGTATCTGCGTTTTTGATTGTAGACAGCCTGTGTGCAATCACAAAAACCGTTTTATCTTTCATCAGGTTTTCAAGCGCTTTCTGCACAATGGCTTCCGATTTATTATCAAGCGCACTTGTCGCCTCATCCAAAATGATAACAGGCGCATCTTTTATCATAGCCCTTGCAATTGCAACCCTCTGTCTCTGTCCGCCCGATAATGAAGTTCCCCTCTCTCCTATAACGGTATCAAGACCGCGTTCCATTGTGTGCAAAAATTCATCAAGATGTGCACCCCTTACAACAGCATCAATTTCGGCATCCGTTGCATCAGGCTTACCCATCAATATATTATCTCTGATGGTTCCGGAGAATAAAAAATTATCCTGAAAGACTTCCGATATATTTGCCCTTAAAGAAGCAAGCGTGTAATCTCTTATATCAACCCCGTCAATTTTTATACTGCCCGATTTTATATCGTAAAATCTCGGCAAAAGATTTACAATGGTTGATTTTCCGCCGCCTGAATTTCCTACAAGCGCAATCATTTTACCCTTTTCAACCTTAAAGTTTATATCAGCCAAAACGGGTATATTTTCTTCATATTCAAAGCAAACGTTATTAAATTCAATTCCTTGTTTTACCCCTTTTAATTCAACAGCATTTTCTTTATCTCTTATATCGGGAACCAAATCAAAAAGCTCAAACACCCTGCTCATTGCAACAAATACGCCTTGAAGACCCGTAAGCGTACGCCCTAAGTCCTTCACGGGCTTATACAATAAAAGCAATGATGTAATAAAACTTGCAAAGCTTCCTGTTGTCATCTCGCCGTTAATAATAAGATGATTCCCGAAAAGCATTACAAAAGCAATTCCGATACTTGCGATTAAATACATTAAAGGGGACATCCACCCCACCCTTTTTGTTAAAGACATGGTAAGATCAAAGCTTTTTCTTATCTGCTTTTGGAATTTGGCATTTAAATCACCTTGAAGTGAATACCCCGTCATTATTTTATTGCCGTGATAGGTTTCGTTAAAATTGGTATTAATGCCGCCGCCAAGCACCATGGATTCGTTTGAAACTTTTTTAATTCTTTTTCTTATAAGTGCAACGGGCAAAAATGCAATACATAAAATTGCAACCCCTACAAACGCCAGCTTCCAGCTGTTGTAAAGCAATACGGCAATCAGCCCTAATGCACCGGTGGCGCAGGTAATCAAAGTTTTTACAGCCTCTATGACGCTTTTTGAAGCAGTATCAGGGTCTCCTAAAAATCTTCCGAGAACAAGCCCTGAAGAATTTTCATCAAAAAACTTTGAATCAAGCGTTGTTAATTTTCTAAATAAATCAAGTTTTATTGAATTTGAAATAGTATTTGAAAGCCAATCGGTTAAATATGCGTTTATATATTTTAAAAGCCCCTGAACAACCGCAAAAGCAACAATAAGCCACGGAATTAACGCCGCAAGCAAATCTCTTGTAAGCTCAAACCCTCTGACATTCATAGGATTCCCGTTTACAACAACATCTATGTAAGGTTTAAGCGCATATGCCGTTGCCCCGTCTAAAAGCCCCAGAGGAACAGCAAGAATAAAGGCTAAAGCCATTCTTGGAATTAAAGGTTTAATGTACGGAAAAATTCTTTTTGATAAAAATCCGTAATCAAAAGCGTTATCTGTTTTTGTATTGGCTAATTTCATCTAAACTTCCTAAAAAAACTAATTCTTAAAAGACATTATCCCACAAATAAAAATATTTTGCCCCCGTTTATACTATTTGTTAAGCAAATAATATACGCCTGCCAATGTCTGTGCACACATATAATACCCTTTTGCTTGAATATCATCAATGAATTTTTTTACATCTTGAAGCGGAACTTCAACTCTGTCAATAATCACACCCCCGTCATCCACAGGCTCTGCCTTCTTTTCGGTATCAAAAATATCAGCTGTTGCAAGAGTAGATTTTTCACTTGTAAGTCCTCCTGATGATACAAGATTTTCCGCCTTTATTTTAAAATTCGAAGTCTCATATCCTGTTTCCTCAAGTAATTCTTTTCTAAAAGCTTCATCCGTTGTTTCAAGGCTGTTTTCATCCCCGACAAGCCCCGCAGGAAATTCCACACAATATTTTTCGCCGTATTCTTCTGTTATAGGCGGTCTTTTTGTAATTAAAAATAATGTATAATCCCCGTCTTTTTTATGTATCAAAGGAACAATAATCACCACATTGCCCGCATTCGGTCTGTGTGCATAAACCCAATCGGGCTTTCCTTCTCTTTTTGAAGCCGTTAAATTTACAAATTTTGTTGAATATAAAATTTCCTTCATTTTTAAATTTTCCGCCCCGCAATAAAATTATTTAAAAAAATCCTCTTTCATTATAAAATAAACTTATGAAATTTAAGGCAAAAATAATTGTAAAATTAAAAGATAAAATCAAAGATTCAAAAGGTGAAGCCATAAGCGCCGTTTTAAAAAGAATAGCCCTTGAAGATGAAGCAAACGTGCGGACAGGAAAATTTTTTGAACTTGAAATATCTTCAAAAACAACTGACGGCGCTCATTTTAAATTGCAGGAAATCATAAAAGAAGTGCTTGTTAACCCCGTTGTTGAAACCTGCGAAGTTCTTGAATTTGAACCCGTTGAAGAATTTATACCGGAAAGCGGAGCTGTTTTGGAATGAAACTAAAAGCCGGCATTATTGTATTTCTTGGCACAAATTGCGAACGCGATACAAAAACAGCGCTTGAAAAAACAGGCTTTAAGACCGATTTTATTTTTCATACGGAAACTAAATTTAAAAATTACGACCTCATTGTGCTCCCTGGCGGATTTTCCTTCGGAGATTATATTAGAGCGGGGCGCCTTGCAAAATTGTCCCCTGCAGTTTTTGCATTGAAAGACTATATTAAAAAGCAAAAATGCTTTACTCTTGGCATATGTAACGGTTTTCAAATCCTGACCGAAGGCGGGTTTTTACCGGGCGCTTTAATTGAAAATAAAAATACAAAATTTATCTGCCAAAACGAGCCGCTTATTTTCAATAATCAAAAAATCACTCTGCCCATAGCCCATAAAGAGGGCTGTTTTTACGCCGATTCAAACACTTTAAAAATAATCGAAGAAAGAAATATGGCGTTTTTAAGATATCAAAATAACCCTAACGGCTCAATTAACGATATAGCAGGGCTTTACGACAGAGAAAATAAAATAATGGGCTTAATGCCGCATCCCGAGCGCGCGGCATTAAAGGAATGCGCACCAAACAGCCCGAATAATGCTTTAGACGGGCTTAAATTATTTAATTTCATAAAAGAAGAGATTGAAAAATGATATTAAAATCCGCACAAGATACTCAGGCAGAAAAAATCCCTTCCTTAAAAGATTTAGGGCTAAGCAAGCTTGAATATGAAGAAATCAAAAAAAGAATTGAAAGAGAGCCCAACACTCTTGAACTGTACCTGTTTTCAGCCATGTGGTCAGAGCACTGCGGATATAAGCATTCAAAAAAATATTTAAAAAATCTGCCAAGGAAAAATTCCTGCTTCAATACCGAAAACTCGGGCGGCATAAAAATCGGCAGGCATATAATATTTTTCAAAACGGAATCACACAACCACCCCTCCGCAGTAGAACCCTATCAAGGCGCAGCTACAGGCATAGGCGGCATTTTAAGAGATATCCTTGCAATGAACGCAAGACCGATTGCGCTTTTAAATTCATTAAAATTCGGCGCGCTTGAACCTTCAAAAAACTGCACAAAAGAATCCGCAAGACGAAATAAATACCTTTTAAACGGCATAACGGAAGGAATTTCGGATTACGGAAATTCGACAGGCGTACCCAATATCGGCGGAGAAGTAAGTTTTAACGATTGTTTTAACCTTTCTCCCATTGTAAATGTAATGGCAGCAGGCATTTGCAAAAAAAGCAATGTAAAAACGTCAAAAGTTAAAAAAGATTCTTATATTATTCTCATTGGGCCAAGAACAGGACGTGACGGGCTTTTTGGCGCAGCATTCGCTTCAAAAGAACTTGAAAACAATTTTGAAGACAGATTATCGGTTCAAATCGGCGACCCGTACGTGAAAAAGAATATAATTGAAGCCACTCTTGAAATTTTAAAATCAAAAAACGTAAATTCAGCTCAGGATTTAGGTGCCGCAGGGCTTTTAAGCTCCACATCCGAAATGGCATCAAAAGGCGGAGTTGCAATGGATATTTACCTTGAAAAAGTTCCGCTTCGCGAAAAAAATATGAAACCCCACGAAATAATGCTCTCCGAATCACAGGAAAGAATGGTGTTCGGGGCTAATTTAAAAGGTGTTGAAGAAATTAAAAAAATTACCGCAAAATATGAACTGAACGCTGATATAATAGGAAAAACATACGAAGGAAATACCTATAATCTTTATTATAAAAGAAATTTACTCGCATCGCTTCCCGTAAACGCGCTCACAGAAGCGCCTTGCTATAACCTGAACCCGAGAAAACCCCGTCAAATGAGCACCTTAGAAAGTGCAGCTCCTCTGACATACAAATTAAATCCGGATGAAATAAAATCCTTAATCTTCAAATTTTGCGCCTCGCCCGAATTTGCAGGCAAAAGCTATATTTATTCCCAATATGACAGCACCGTAGGCATAAGAACCCTTCAAAATCCTCATTCCATAGGGGTTGCACCTCTATATATATCGGAAGAGAACAAAACAATCGGCTTTTCTATGGATTCAAACGAAATTCAATGCAGCCTGAATCCCTATCAGGGCGCGTATAATCTGATTTTTGAAAGCTATAGAAACGCGGTAAGCTCAGGCTTTAAGCCTCTCGGCATTACAAACTGCCTTAATTTTGCAAACCCCGAAAAATCAGATATAGCTTATCAATTCACGGAAACCATCAAAGGAATGAAAGATGCGCTGAATACACTTAAAATCCCTGTCGTATCGGGAAATGTATCTTTTTATAACGAAGGCGCCGATAAAAACGGGGACAAAATAAAAATTCACCCTGCACCGGTTATAGGCATGCTGAGTCTTTTAAGCTCCAAAACTCCCTTATATGCTATGGTTGAGCCCGATAGCACAATATTTTTAGCAGGTAAAAAAATTGAAAAAAATTCAAACACAGGCGGTTCATTATATCAAAAAGTTTTATTTGATTTTTCAGGCGGGAAGCTTGATACGGTTGATTTTCGCCTTGAAAAAAAACTTGCAAAAACAATTTTTAATCTAAAGAAAAAAGAACTGATTACAGGCGCTGTTGATGTTTCAAAAGGCGGAACGCTTGGCGCGCTGCTTATTTTGCTTTTTAATTCAATAAAAAACAGCGGTAAAATAGGCTTCAAAGGAAACCTTACCCCCGATATTAATCTTCTGTTAGGCGAAATAACAGGCAGATACTTAATTACAGCCAAAAATCAAGAACGGGTTGAAAAATATTTAATAAAAACAAAAACCCCTTATGAAATCCTTGGAAACACAAACAATACAGGGGTTTTAGACCTCGGTTTTACAAAAATCCGTCTGAGGGAATTAAACACAATTTATCAAAATTCGCTTGCAAACAAAGCACAATAATTGTGGTAAAATAGGGGCAAAGGAATTTTTAAGATGGAGGAATATTCATATAAAAATTCGGGGGTGCACTTGCAAAGCTCTGAAATGCTTACAAAAATACTCTCCTGCAATCTTCAATCCGCAAATTTTAATAATTTTGCGGGAATTTTTGAACACCCCGCTCTCCCCGAATATTACTTTGCAGGCACCACGGACGGTATCGGCACAAAAATAATCCCGCTCATTGAAAGAAAACTGTACAAAACAATTGCGCAGGATTTAGCTGCCATGAATTTAAACGATTTAATCTGTACAGGTGCAAAACCCTTGTTCTTTCTTGATTATATTGCAGCAAACGTGCTTAATCCAAAAGAAATTTCAAATTTTATAATTGAATTGAACAATATTTTAAAAGCATACAACTGCACACTTATAGGCGGCGAAACCTCGGAACTCGGTGATTTTATTAAAAAAGGGGTGTTTGATGCGGCAGGTTTTGCCGTGGGGCTTGTTCATAAAACAAAATTGGTTAAAAAAGAAAATGTTAAAGAAAATGATGTGATAATAGCCTTAAAATCAACAGGAGTACACTCTAACGGATTTTCCTTAATAAGAAAACTGTATAATGACAGACTTCTTAATGAAGAAGAATTTTTAAAAAGCCTTGCCCCCACTGCAATTTACGTTAATGAAATTCTGCAATTGTGCAACAGAGGACTTGTTTCAGCATTGGCAAATATTACGGGCGGGGGAATTTTATCAAACCTTGAAAGAGTAATCCCTGAAGGATTTCAAGCTAAATTAGATAAAAACGCACTCCCTGAAATTGAAATATTTGAAACAATAAAAAGAGTGGTAAATGAAGATGAAATGTTCCGCACATTCAATATGGGCGCGGGTTTTTGTATAATTACAAAAGAAGAAAACGTTAATACCGTTATGGATATTACAAAAGCGCACTCCCCGTTTGTTTTTGGAATTATAGAAAAAGCAAAAGAAGGTAATAACAATGCAAAAGCAGCCTTCTAAAGCTCAAAACGCCACGCATACAAAGATTCTGCCCAAGAAAATTCTTATATTCGCCTCAGAAAACGGCTCCAACTTTGAAGCAATAGCAAAACACTTTCAGCAAAAGGCTTTCAAGGACAAAGTCAATATTGAATTATTAACGGATAACAAAAACGCATACGCAATTCAAAGGGCAAAAAGGCTCAATATACCTTATTTTTACGTTCCGTTTGAGAATTTATACGATTTTTTAAAACCCCGCGCACGGCAGTATGATTTATATGTTTTAGCAGGCTATATGCGGATTTTACCTGAAAAAATCCTGAATTTAGGCGCAGTATTTGATAAAACAGGCAAGAAAATTCAAAACAAATTTATAAATATTCACCCCTCCCTCTTACCTGATTTTAAAGGCAAAAACGCCATTCAGCAGGCATTTAAGGCAAATGCCGAAAAAACCGGGATTACGATTCATTTTGTTGAAAAAAAAGTGGATTCTGGAAAAATAATTACTCAAAAATCTACAGCGGCGGCTGGCAAGACCCTTGCAGAGCTTGAAAAATCAATTCATGAGATTGAACATAGAATCTACCCTGAAATTATTGAAAATCTGCTTTTTAAAAAAAATGTTCTGCTTTTTGGGGGCGGCGCAAGGGAGCATGCACTGGCGCAAAAGCTGCTTAAATCGCCGTTTTTAGACACACTTTACCTTGCAAACCCGAATGACGGCTTTAAACGCCTTGGCAAAACCGTTAAATTTCCCCGCACATCGAACCCGGCAGCAGATTACGACACTCTTGCAAAAAATGCGCGCGCGCTCAATATAGATCTGCTTGTTATAGGTCCTGAAAATCCTTTATTTGAAGGGATTTCAGATATTTTTCAAAATGAAGGAATAAAAGTAATCGGTGCGAATAAAAAATGGGCGGCGCTTGAAGGTTCAAAATCGTTCGCTAAAATTTTTATGACAAAAAACGGCATAAAAACCGCCGATTATAAGATTTTAACCGATTGCACGCCTGAAAAAATCAAAGAAACACTTGACTACTTTAAAGCCAAATCTCAAACCCCGCCCGTAATCAAAGCGGACGGAGCCGCTCTCGGCAAGGGTGTATATTTACCCGAAACCTTTGAAGAAGCAGAATTTGAAACCGACAAATTTTTAAAAGGGGAGTTTGGCGAAGCTTCAAAAAAAGTGGTGCTTGAAGAAAGGCTTTTTGGAAAAGAAGTTTCGCTGCTTTCCTTCTGGGACGGCAAAACTCTGGTTTCATTTCCGCCTGCTCAGGATTATAAAAGGCTTTTAGACAATAATAAAGGTAAAAATACAGGCGGGATGGGTTCTTTTGCCCCTGTTAAAATTTCCGTCACAGAACAAAAACGGCTTGAAGAATATCAAAATGCTTTAAAAACAGCTTTATTAAAAGAAAATGCCGATTTTAAAGGAATTATTTATTCAGGACTGATGCTGACAAAAAACGGGGTGTATGTTTTAGAATACAATATGCGTTTTGGAGACCCCGAAACGCAGGTGCTGCTTGAATTATTAGATACCGACCTTTTATATATTTTTTTAAAAACAGCGGATAAAAAACTTAATGAAATTGAATTAAAATTTAATAAAAAAAAGGCATATTGCGTGGTTTTAGCATCAGAAGGGTATCCTGATTCACCAAAAAAAGGGGCTGTAATTAAAAACCTTGAGGCGGCTGAAAAATATGGATGTAAAATATATTTTGCAGGGGTAAAATCCGTTAAAAATCCCGCTGTACAGACTTATTCAAATGATACGGCAGCTCTTACCGTAAACGGCGGACGTGTCTTAAGCATAGTAAAATCCGCATACGGCGGCAAATCCGCACTCGATAGCATATACAAAACTGCCGCAAAAATTGAATTTGAAGGTAAAATTTACAGAAAAGACATAGGAAAAATATACGGCAAAAAGCCCTGAAATTCAGGGCTTCTAAACTATAGTCCGATAACTAAAATCACAAAAAGCGGTTTTAGTTTTCAAAAACATATCCGATAATTGCAGCTTCTCTGCTTCTTTTAACAGCATTTGAAAGCATTCTTTGATGATATGCACAGTTACCAGTAATTCTTCTTGGAAGAATTTTGCCTGCTTCTGATAAAAATCTTCTTAATTTTGAAGCATCTTTATAATCTAAAGCTGTAACTTTATCTGCGCAAAAACTGCAGTTTTTCTTTTTTTTGTTGTCTTTTAAAGATTCTCTTGCCATTATATTTTTCCTTTTCTTATTTTTATTAATATCTGAAATCTTATTCTAAAAATTACGCTGTCTAGAACGGAATTTCATCTTCATCAATTAAATCTTCCGAAATTTCGTCTACTGCAAATTGAACTATATCACTGCTTTTTTGAGCACTTTGAACTGGAGCGGGAGCCTGCGCCTGCGGCTGGCTGTAACCGCCTGTGGGAGCACCTTCAGCCAAAATAATTTTTTCTATGCTTGAAGCATTAATTTCAAAAATTCTTCTTTCCCTGCCGTTTGAAGTTTTAACATTTGCAGTCTGCAGTCTGCCATCTACAAGAACGCAATCGCCTTCTTTTACGCTGTCTGCAGCCCTGTCAGCCAGATTACCCCAGGCCATAACACGCACCAGAGTTTCATCCTGACTAAAAGAATCACTCACGGCAATAACAAAGCTTGTAAGCGCTATGTTGCTTTGAGTAAACCTTTTTTCGGGTGCTTTAGTTATTTTGCCCGTAACGGTAATTTTTGCAAGCGTCATTTTAAGCCTTCTTTACTTCTGTAAACATAGTTCTGATAACGTTTTCATTCAATTTTAAATTGCGTTTGAATTCAACAATTTTATCAGCGGGAATGCTCATTTTTTGAACAAACATAAAACCGTCTCTAAAGCCTTGAACATCATAAGCAAGCTTTTTTCTGCCGAGTTTTTCGGTTTCTAAAACGCTGCCGCCAAGAGAACTTACGGTTTCTTCAATTTTTGCCGCAACTTTATCTGCTTCATCATTGTCCAGATTAGGCTTAATGGTAGCAAGCAGTTCATATTTTTTCATCTGATTTCTCCTATAAATTAAGTCAATTGTAAGGAAATCCTATCATAAACAATTTTCAGATACAAGAAAAATATTAAGTTATTTATACCAAACCCCTGAAAATACCCTTTTAGCATCGCCCGTCATAAAGACATTACCGCCTTCAACATAGCTTATCAGAAGCTCCCCGCCGGGTAAAACAGCGGTAACTTCTTCATCCAGAAGTCCTTTTTTTACACCCGCAACAACACTGGCACAAGCCCCAGTACCGCACGCCATGGTAATACCGCAGCCTCTTTCCCAGACATCAATTTTTATTTTTTTTCTTGATTTAATTTCGACAAACTCAACATTTGTTTTTTCGGGAAATAGTGGCGAAACTTCAATCGCAGGGCCTATTTCAGCCGCAAGATTTTTGGTATCCCCGTCCGTAAATATTACACAGTGCGGATTTCCCATGCTCACAGTGCAAGCCTTAAAGCCTTCCACCTCAAAATCAAATATATCGGGAGCTTTGGTCGGTATTCTTGAAGCATCAAAAATCGGAACTCCCATATTTACACACACTTTACCGGTTTCAAGAATTTCAGGAATTATAATCCCCGCAAGGGTTTGCACCGCAAATTTATGTTTTTTCATAATTCCGTTATCAAAAACATATTTTGCAAAACATCTCATCCCGTTTCCGCACATTTGCGCGATTGAGCCGTCTGAATTATAAAATTTCCAGGCTATATCAGCGTTTTCAGTCTTCACCATTCTGTCAAATTTTACCGCTGAAAATATACCGTCAGCGCCGATTCCAAAATTTCTGTCACACATCTTTTTAGCCAATTCGCTTGTAGCATCAGCGTTTTCAAGTATTATAAAGTCGTTGCCGAGCCCCTGCCATTTTTCAAATTTTATATCCATTTTAAAGCCTTTTAAAACTGTTTTTACGCTGATTTTAACGTATTTGTAAAGAAAAATCAATTAAATTTTACTTTTCTTTTATATTAATTTCAATTTCAAAACTTCTTTTCCATGGCAAAGAATATTCGGCGTTAAAATTAAAATCCAAAAATTTTGAAATTTTTTCTTCAAAGCGTTCAAATTCAGGTATATTAAGCTTTAAGGCATTTTCAAAATCGGGAGCTGCCTCTCTCACTGCTTTTCTGATGTTTGCCTGATATGCCCAATCATCCAAAAAACGTACAGCTAACAAATGTTTAAAAGCAGACACGTTAAAATTGCCATTTTTCAAGGCAAGATAAGTGTTTACGGCAATGCAAAGCGAGCTTCCTATCGTATTTGCACTCGTGTTATACGCACTATATGAAAGCATAGTGCCGATTTCTAATTTTTTATCGGTGATTTTTCGCACAAATTCATTATCTGACCCGTTTGCATTGTTGATATCCGCTATAAAATAAGGGGTTTTCGGAAATTCAAAATCGCACGAAAGCGAATTTATCACATCTCCGAGCACTAAATCTCCCTGCTCATATTGGAAATTATTAACCACCATAGTAATTTCAGGATTTTCAGACATATCAACCTCAACTCCCGCAAGGGAAAGCTGGGATTTAACGCAATTTTCTACCGAAATGTCCTCATACTTTGAAATTTTACCCTTAGAATCAGGAAAAACAAAGCAGGGTTTAATTTTAACATTATCATCCCCGATAATCGCCTTTGCAAGAAGGGTTAACGGAATTTCATCCGCGCCCGTTTTAATTACAGCATTTAAATTTCGGCTTTTAGCCTCAGCTTCAAGGGTTTGCGCTTCTTCAACATTAAGCCCGTATTCTCCCGTATCGTCTTTTGAATACACAAGGGTGTCCAAAACATCTTCAGAAAGCCAATCAAGGTACAATTCGTTAATTTTAAAATTCCTTTTGCGTGTGGAAAGATAATCATCCAAAATATCCGCAGGCACTGTATTATAGACACAATTATACTGTTTCAGCACACGGGATTTATGCTGATGATACGAATACTCGAAAATCCGCTTGCCCCAAGGATTCCAGTATTCTTTTTCTTCTTCGTTTATATTGTTGTTTGAAATGCGCATTATGCTTGAAAAAGCTAAAACTTTTGCCCCATTTAGCTTTAAAGCCTCTTTAAAATCTTCAAGACGTTTTTTTATAACATCAAAATCATCAGGAATTCTTCTGGAAGCCACAAGCCCGCCATAAGCAATTGTATCCAGCGAAACAATAATGTAATCCATCTGCGGCAAGCCCTTTAGCCACTCTAATATAGCTGAAATATCCGCCATATCGTACAAACCGCCGAGAAGATTTCTGTCAGGCAGATAAAGTTTTAAATCTTCATTAACGGCGCAAATCTGCTCTGCAAGCGTGTAGCAGATAGGTCTGTTATCAATGGGTATCAATGCAATTTTTTTCATCAAAAACCATTTTACATCAAAACCTGTTTAGTTTACAATAATAAGGAAGTTTTATTTAAAAAATAAAACAAGCCTTGCAAAATAGAGGGAACACAAGAAGCAAGGCGTTTTTCAGGAGTATAATTTTGAAATTTAATATAGATGAAATCATAGAAGTTACGGGTGCGAAAATTATCCATAAAATCAATACTGAAAGCACTTTTGATATTTCTACGGACACAAGAAAAATTGATAAAAATTCAAATAATATAATATATTTACCCTTAAGGGGCGAAAATTTTGACGGGCACAATTTTATAGATAAAGCCCTTGAAAACGGCGCTATAGGCTACTTTACACAGGAAAAATATAAAATAAACAAAGATGCAAATTTTGTATTATACGTTAAAAACACTCTTGTAGCCTATCTTGAGCTTGCAAGATATATAAGAGAAAAAATTAACCCGAAAGTAATCGCAATTACGGGCAGTTCAGGCAAAACCACCACAAAAGAAATGCTATCCGGCGTTCTAGAAACCACATTTAAAACACACAAGTCAAAACTCAATCATAACAATGAAATCGGACTTTGCGAGACAATGTTTTCAATGCCCCTTGATACGGAAATTCTTGTTGTTGAAATGGGGATGAGAAATTTGGGCGAAATTCAGCTGCTGACAGGATATTCGCTCCCCGATGCAGGGATTATTACAAATATCGGCTCAGCCCATGTTGAAAGGCTTGGAAACCGGAAAAATATAGCGGTTGCAAAGTGTGAAATAGCCTCAAACTTAAAACCTGACGGAATTTTTATAGGACAGGATTCCGATATTTTAAAAGAAAATTTAAAATATCAAGGCAAACAAATTCTTACAAAAATTTCCGATTGTTCCGATATCAGGATAGAGATAGGAAAATCGGAATTCACATATGATAAAACCCGCTATGCACTAAATATTGAGGGTGAACACAATATCGAAAACGCCATGCTTGTTATAGAAGCGGCAAAATGGGCGGGTGTAAAAACAGAAGACATACAAAAAGGACTTTTAAATTATAAACCCATTGAAAAACGCTGGGAGATTACTAAAATCGGGGATTTAACCTTTATAAACGACAGCTACAATGCAAACCCCGAATCTATGACGGCTGTTTTAAAAACTTTTCTTTCAGTGTATAAAAAACCGCTGTGTGTACTTTTGGGGGATATGGGCGAGCTTGGGAAAGATGAAATCGCATATCATAAACAAATAGGCGAATTTTTATCTTCATATAAGGATGTAACCCTTCTTACGGTAGGTGAACTGGCAAAATTTATTTCAAGAGCCTGCTCTCTTAATTCCAAGCATTTTAATTCAAAAGAAGAGTGCGCAAAATTTATTAAAACAGAACTTGAGCCTGAAACCACAATACTTTTGAAGGCATCAAGAATTATGAAATTTGAAGAAATAATTGAAATGGTGAAAAATTTATGAGAATGATAAGCGTTTCAGCCTTAATAACACTGGTTTTATGCCTTTTATTCGGCGTTCCGTACCTTGAATTTATGAAGAAAAAAATGTACGGGCAATATATAAGAGAAGAAGTGCAAAAACTGCACGCTAAAAAGAACAAGACCCCTACAACAGGCGGAGTTTTCCTTATACTGGCGCTTTTAACAGGTTCATTAATTACTCTTTTTATGGCACAGGCAATTTCAACCCGTGCGATTATTGTCCTTATGACCCTTGTTTTCTATACTTTTACAGGATTTGAAGACGATATTAAAAAAATAAAAGGCTGCCAGAATGAAGGTTTGAGCCCCAGAGCAAAACTTGCACTGCAGATAGCCGTATCCATGCTTCCTGCCGTATACCTTGTGTATCAAGGGCAGACGGATATTTCATTTTTCAATTTTCATTTGAATTTATTTTATCTGTACCCGTTTTTTGCAGTGTTTATGATAGTGGGTTCTTCAAATGCCTTGAATTTGACTGACGGGCTTGACGGACTTGCCTCAGGGTGCGCGTTTTTTGCATTTCTTGCATGTGCCGTTATCTGCTGCGTTAATTCCAATACAGACCTTGCAATCATCTCTGCTGCGGCATCTGCGGCTTGTTTAGGATTTTTGTATTTTAACAGAAATCCTGCCAAAATCTTTATGGGCGACACGGGAAGCCTTGCCTTGGGCGGGCTTTTAGCCACAATCGCCGTTATGGGAAAATTTGAATTATGGCTCATCCCGATAGGAATTGTTTTCATTGCGGAAACTCTCTCTGTAATGCTTCAGGTGGCAAGTTTTAAATTAACTGGCAAAAGAATTTTTAAAATGAGCCCGATTCACCATCATTTCGAGCTTTCAGGCTGGAATGAGAAAAAAATCGTAATTGTATTTTCAATGATTTCGGCACTGGGCGGAATTATTGCCGTATGGGGAGTCTGCGCGGCAAAAATCGCATTAACGGCACAGTTTTAATAAAAATAAACGGAAGTTTCCAATATGGATATAAAAGATTTAAAAAATAAAAAAATACTGGTACTGGGGCTTTCAACCACAGGATTTGCGGCAGCTAAATTTTTAATCAGAGTAGGTGCGGACTGTTATTTAAGCGATTCTAAGGAATACGCGGAAGGTTCTGATGAAGCAAAAAAGGCGGATTTTTTAAGACAAAACGGTGTAAAACTTGAATTTAAAGGTCATACGGAAGATTTCATAAAAGGAGCTGAATTTTGTGTTTTAAGTCCCTCAATTCCGCCTGAAAGCGAGGTTTTGGCACTTTTAGACAAATTAAACATTCCTTATTTTTCGGACCTTGAACTTGCCTATATACTGAAACCCGAAAATGCACGCATTGCAACCATTACCGGAACAAACGGCAAAACTACAACTACAATGCTGGTATCACACATATTAAGCCAAAAATTCTTCGCCCCTGCAACGGGTAATGTAGGCGTTTCGCCGCTTGATTACCTTTGCCCTGAAAATAATAAAAATCCCGATTTTCTTGTAATTGAAGCAAGTTCATACCAATTACACTATACAAAAGCATTTTCACCCGATATGGCAGTATTTTGCAACCTTACACCCGATCATATAAACTGGCATAAAAACATTGAAAATTATTTTAATGACAAGGCAAAAATGTATGAAAGAATGGATGAAAACAAACATGCCATCTTGAATTTAAACGATAACAGGGTAAAAAATATTAAATCCGATGCCAAAATTCACTTTTTTGCACTTGAAGACAAATATGAAGAACTTTTAAAAACAGGGCAAATGCCGCACAGCTCTTATATAAAAGATGGCGGAATTTATTACGGTGAAGAATTAATTATAAATACGAGTGATGTGCCGATTGTGGGCAGTCATAACCTGCAAAACGTAATGTGCGCAATAATTTCAGCCAAAATCGCAGGGCTTGATAACAAAACAATTAAAGAAGGAATTATCTCTTTCAAAGCCCCGAAACACCGCTGTGAGCTGATTGCAGTCAAAAACGGAATATCTTATTACAATGATTCAAAAGCAACGAACCCTGAGGCATCAATTGTTGCCATAGGCGCATTTGAAGGCAAAAAAGTATCGCTTATTGCAGGCGGCAGAGATAAAAACACATCTCTTGACGAATTTTCAAGGCTTATAAAAGAAAAAATTGACAGAGTTATTTTAATCGGCGAAGCCGCAGAACGCTTCAACAGCGCGTTAAAAAAAGCGGATTTTGATAACATAATTTTTGCGGATACGCTTGAAGATGCAATAAATAAAGCAGAAACAGGAAACCCTGACGTAGTATTATTTTCGCCTGCCTGTGCAAGCTTTGATATGTTTAAAAATTACGAAGCAAGAGGGGATGCCTTCAGGGATTATGTATTATCGAGATAATCAAAATACACCCGGCGGTTTTGGCAGCAGACCGGAAAACAGACCGGAAGGCAGATTTAATTCCTCCTATCAAAGACAAAGAAACGAATACGGCGGAGGAAACGGCAGCGGGGGCGGCACAGGAAAAAACGGCAGAAGCGGCGGGCAGAATTATATAATTTCTCCGCCCGATAAAACACTGGTGTGGATAATTGCAGCACTTATAATTATAGGAATTATGGCAATTTTTTCGGCAGGCTCACCGCGCGCGGTTGCAGAAGGCGTAAATCCTGTCTTCTTTACGGTAAGACAGCTTGCCTGGCTTGTCGGCGGCATTTTCGGCGCAATGTTTTTTGCAAATTTTGATTACCGCAAATTGCGGGCATATACATATCAACTGCCTATTATAGTACTTGTTTTGCTTGCGCTTGTTCAATTTACACCGTTAGGGCTTACCGTTAACGAAGCAAAAAGGTGGCTTGTAATAGGCCCCATTCAATTTCAGCCGTCAGAACTTGCAAAACCCGCTATAGTCTTAATGTTTGCTTCCCTGTTCAGCGAAAATTCGCTGCTTCTTGATGATAAAAAAATCCCCGCCTATATTATATTCGGCGCAAGCCTGCTTTTAATCTATAAACAGCCGAACCTTTCGATGATAATACTTTTAACTTTCACCTTCGCCGCACTTTATTATATGGCGGGCGGTTCTTTGAAAAAACTTATCATAGCAGGGATGAGCGCTGTTACCTTAATTGCTTTTACAATCAGAGATTATCAGAAGCAAAGATTTCTTGTCTGGCTTGATCCCAATAAAGACCCCCTTGATGCAGGGTATAATATCATTCAATCTCTTGTGGCGTTTGTTGAAGGAGGATTTTTCGGGGTAGGTTTCGGCAATTCCAAACAAAAATTATCATGGCTTCCTGAAGGACATACGGATTTTATCTTTGCCGTAATAGCTGAAGAATTCGGCTTTTTGGGGTGCTTTTTTATAATAATGCTTTTTGCAATGTTTTTGCACCGGAGTTTTATCATAGCTTCCAGAAGCCCCGATATGTTCGGAAAGCTTCTTGCTGTAGGAATAGCGTTTTCTGTAGGCTTTCAAGCCTTTATGAATATGGCGGTTGCAAGTTCATTTATCCCTGCAACAGGCATTCCGCTTCCTTTTATAAGCTATGGGGGAAGCTCCCTTGCGGTGTCATTGTGTATGTTCGGGGTATTATTAAATATTTCAAAAAAACGGGTGCAAAGGATAAGACCATATGCAAAAAAAACAGCCTGAAAAAACTTTTTTCTTAACGGGGGGCGGCACGGGAGGACACATTTATCCCTGTGTTTCAATATTTAACGAGCTTAAAAAAGAGGGGTTTAAAAATATTTTCTACGTAGGAAACAAAAAAAATCCCGAGTTTGAAATTGCTTCAAATATAGGCGCCTCTTTTCTTGATGTTCCCGTTTTCGGGATGCCGAGAAAAATCAATTTTAAGCTTATAAAATGGATATTTTTACTCATAATTTCTGTTTTTAAATGCTTGGGCTATGCGCTAAAATATAAGCCCGATGTGGTTTTTGCCTCAGGAGGATATGTAAGCGCCCCTATGGTTATAGTATCATATATCCTTAAAATCCCTTATGTAATGCATGATTCAGATGCACACCCCGGGATTGTAACCCGTAAATTCTCAAAAAATGCCTCTGCCGTAAATTTAGCCTTTATGGAAGGTGAAAAATTTATCAAAACAAAAAAAATTACACACTATAAAAACCCCGTCAGGGAAGAATTCTTCACAATTTCAAAAGAGGAAGCGCGCAATGAATTTTATTTAAAGGATGAATTCTGCGTTTTAATTATGGGCGGTTCACAGGGTGCAAAAAGTATAAATAATGCGGCAATCGGGGCACTGAAACATTTTGCGGATAACAATGTTAAAATAATTTTCCAAACAGGAAAGAAAAATTTTGATGAGGTGATGCTGAAATTAAAAGATGAAAACATCTGCAGTAAACACATTGTGCGTCCTTACTTTGAAAAAATGTATATGCCCGTTCTTGCTTCCGATTTAATAATTTCGCGCGCGGGTTCTTTAAGCATTTCTGAAATTTTAGCCGCAAAGAAACCTTCAATCCTTGTGCCGTACCCTTATGCGGCAGCTGATCATCAAAGAAAAAATGCACGCGAAATTGAAAAAACAGGCGCTGCTCTTTATATTGAAGATTCCGATTTAACATCCGATTTATTAATAAAAACTATTGAGGATTTAATTTCAAACAAAGAAAAGCTTGATAAAATGGCGCAAATCGCATCAAAGGAAATAAAAGAAAACCCTACGGGAAAAATTTTAGAGCTCATTTTAAATGCCGCAAAAGCCTCAAAACAAGGAAAATAATTAATGAATGCGGCTGAAATTTTAACATCATCGGAAAAATTTCATATAGAGCTCGGTTTGAAGCGGATTTCAAAAATTGTGGAGCTTCTTAATAATCCGCAAAAAAACCTGAAAATTATTCATGTAGCTGGCTCAAACGGCAAAGGTTCCACCTGTGCAATTTTAGAAGAAATTTTAACAAAAGCGGGATATAAAACAGGCAAATTCACAAGCCCGCACCTTTTTTCATATAATGAAAGAATAACCATAAATAAACAGCAGATAAGCGATTTTGACTTTGAGCGCCTGATAAAAGAAATTAACAGCCTTGATAAAAAATTTAATATAGAATTGACGGAATTTGAAATTTTGACTGCGGCAGGTTTTTTATATTTTAACGAAAAAGCCTGTGATATCGTAATTCTGGAAACAGGGCTCGGCGGAAGATTAGACTCCACCAATGTTATAGAAAATCCGCTCGCCTCAATTATAACCTCAATAAGCCTTGAACATAAAGAGCGCCTCGGGAATACCATAGAAGAAATTTCAAAAGAAAAAGCGGGAATAATTAAAAAAGGCTGCCCTGCTGTATTTTTAAAGAAAAACAAGGGGTATAAAACACTTTACAATGAGGCAGATAAAAAAGAAGGCATTATATTTGAAACCGAAGCCATACCCGTAAAAGGCGGATATATATTAATTAACGGGGAAAAAATAAAATTCAATTTAAACGGCACCCATCAGGGTGAAAACCTTGCCCTTGCGCTAAAAGCAGTTGAAATATTAAATACAAAAGGTTTCAAGATAGACCAAAAAACGCTTAAAGAGGCTCTTTGCACAGTTCAATGGAAATTCAGACTTGAATTTATTAATAAAAAAACACTTGTTGATGCCTGTCATAATCCTGACGGAGCAAGGGTTTTAACGGATTTTCTAAATGGAAATTTTAAAGATAAAAAAATAAAATTTATATTCGGTTGTCTTAAAAATAAAGATTATAAAGAGGTCTTACGGTACTTAAAAAGCGTAAACGCGCAAAAAAAGATATGTTTTTACGAATTTAATTACCCTAATGCCTTAAAATACAATGATTTAATAAAGACTGAGAATGATATCGAAAAAATTACAAATCCCCTGCTTGAAATGAATGATAAAAATTTTGATTTAACGGTGATTTGCGGGTCAATTTATATGCTGGGCTTGATTTTTAAAAATTTTGACCGCAGCGCCCTTGATGAAATTTAAATAAAAAATTTACATTTTTAAAAAACACCTTTATGGTATAATTTTCCCATAAAATTATTATATTATGGAGAAAACAGCCTTATGAACAATTCTTGCACCTTAAACGGTACTCAAAACGGCACAAAATCAGCTTATTTAAATGAAATTATCAATTTGGCGGCTTCAAAAAATCCGAATGAACCCGAATTTTTGCAAGCTGTAAAAGAAGTTTTAGGAACGCTTGAACCCGTTATCTTAAAACACGAAGAAGAATACAAGCCCATTGCTCTTTTAGAACGTATTATAGAACCCGAAAGAATTATTTCTTTCCGTGTTCCCTGGATTGACGATAAAGGGCAGGCACAGGTAAACAGAGGTTTCAGAGTTCAATTTAACGGTACCCTGGGGCCCTATAAAGGCGGTTTGAGATTTCACCCCACCGTTAACCAGAGCATTATGAAATTTTTAGCATTTGAACAAATCTTTAAAAACGCTCTTACGGGGCTTCCGATTGGCGGCGGCAAGGGTGGTTCCGATTTTGACCCGAAAGGAAAATCCGACAATGAAATTATGCGTTTCTGCCAGAGCTTTATGACAGAATTACAAAAACATATAGGACAGGATGTTGACGTTCCCGCAGGCGATATCGGCGTTGGCGGAAGAGAAATCGGATATCTTTTCGGTCAGTACAGAAGAATTAAAAATAACTATGAAGCAGGCGTTTTAACAGGCAAAGGTCTTGATTACGGCGGTTCTCTTGCAAGAAAAGAAGCAACAGGCTACGGCTTAATTTACTTTATGAGAGAAATGCTTAAAGCAAACTCGATGGAATTAAAAGGTAAAACCGTTATTATATCAGGCTCAGGAAACGTTGCAATTTATGCTTGCGAAAAAGCACAGGAATACGGCGCAAACGTTGTAGCCATGAGCGATTCAAACGGATGCATCTATGATAAAGACGGCATTAAGCTTGATATTGTAAAAGAAATTAAAGAAGTAAAAAGAGGCAGAATTAAAGAATACAAAGACAGCGTTCCTTCCGCACAGTATATGGAAAATAACGGCGAAATCCCTGCTGTATATACAATCAAGGCAGATATTGTGCTTCCATGCGCTACTCAAAATGATATTAATATAAACGCTGCAAAAGTCTTAACAGAAAACGGTGCAAAAGCGGTGGGCGAAGGTGCCAATATGCCGTGTACAAATGAAGCTGTAGAATACTTTTTATCAAACGGCGTGCTTGTTGCCCCCGGTAAAGCGGCAAATGCAGGCGGTGTTGCAACTTCAGCGCTAGAAATGTGCCAGAATTCTATGAGATATTTCTGGAGCTTTGATGAAGTGGATAAAAAACTTGACGGCATTATGACAAACATCTTTGCTCAAACAAAAAAAGCCGCAGAAGAATACGGATACGGCAACAATTACGTTGCAGGTGCAAACATCGCGGCATTCAGAAAAATCGCAAAAGGTATGAAATCTCAAGGATTGATTTAGCAAAAGGCTTCGTGAAGTTGAAAGATGTTTGAGTAAAAAGACCGTTAAAGATGCAAAACGAATTGCGCAAGCTAAAGCGCGTGCAATGAGCTTGTATACAGGATTGGAGCGGCAGCGACGGGATCGCGTCTTTTTACCAAATATCTTGAAACAAACAAGCCAATAGAAAAAGAGGCATTAATAATGATAAGATTAGGAATTTTAGGATACGGAAACCTTGGCAGAGGGGTTGAAGCCGCTGTTCAGCAAAACCCCGATATGGAGCTTTGTGCAATATTTACAAGACGCGCGCCCGAAACATTAAAACCCGCAACAAATGTAAAAGTTGTAAGCGTTTCAGAAATTGAAAACTGGAAAGATAAAATTGATGTTTTAATCCTTTGCGGCGGAAGTGCAACGGATTTACCCGTTCAAACACCAAAATACGCTAAAATGTTCAACGTTATAGACAGCTTTGATACGCACGCAAAAATCCCCGAACACTTTGCAAATGTTGACGCTTCAGTAAAAGAAGCGGGCAAAATCGGCATTATATCAGTAGGCTGGGACCCCGGGATGTTTTCTTTAAACAGAATGTATGCAAATGCCATTCTGCCTGAAGGAAATGATTATACCTTCTGGGGAAGGGGTGTAAGTCAGGGGCACTCTGACGCTATAAGAAGGGTGGAAGGTGTTTTGGATGCTAAACAATACACTGTTCCTGTGGAAAAAGCGTTAAACGCGGTTAAAAACTGCGAAAACCCGACCCTTTCAACCCGCGAAAAACACACAAGAGAATGCTATGTTGTTTTAAAAGAAGGCGCAGACCCTAAAAAGGTTGAAGAAGAAATTAAAAATATGCCTAATTACTTCTCTGACTATGATACAACCGTGCATTTTATTTCATTGGATGAATTAAAACAAAACCATTCAAAAATCCCGCACGGCGGCTTTGTATTCAGAACGGGTAAAACAGGCTTAAATAAAGAAAACAGCCACATTATAGAATACAATTTAAAACTTGATTCAAACCCCGAATTTACGTCAAGCGTACTCGTAGCATATGCAAGAGCTGCATATAAGCTTAATAAAGAGGGGCAAACAGGCTGCAAAACAGTGTTTGATATTGCTCCCGCTTACCTGAGCCCGAAATCAGGCGAAGAATTAAGAAAAACAATGCTGTAAACACAAAAATTTTATAAAACAAAAGGCAGAGATTAAACTACTCTGCCTTTTTTAAATATTTCTTTACAATAAAATACAGGCTTAATATTGTTAATATAACCCCTGCAATTTCTGAAACCGCATAAGGCAGATTGAACCCTATTTTTGCATTTAAAATAAATGATGAAGTTATAAAAATATAAAATAACCCCGGAATTAAAGTAACAAAATAGTTTTTACCCTCGCGATATAAATAAACCGTCGCATAAAGAAAAGTAGGAATTGCGATAAGCTGATTTACAAACGTGAAATAACGCCAGATAAGAGAAAAGCTGTCACTGTTGCATTTTGCCCACCATAAAATCAAAACAAGCAAAACTACAATGGGAATCATTATTTTAACCCTGTTTAAAACAGCCTCCTGCTTTAATTTAAAGATATCACACAAAGTAAGTCTTAAAGCCCGAAGCGCAGTGTCTCCTGACGTAATAGGCAAAATCACAACTGCAAGCGTTACCACCCATGCAAGATAAGGTGTTACAAAATTATCCGCAATTATGTTTATAACATTAGCCGTGCCTATAATCCCCTCAGGCACTATATTTTGATTATATACACCCATAGCTGCCGCAGCCCAAATCATCGCAATTAAAGATTCAACACACATCATGCCGTAGAAAATTCTTTTACCTTGTCTTTCGTTCTCCACCGTTCTTGAAATAATCACAGCCTGCGTTGAATGAAATCCCGATAAAAGCCCGCAGCTTACCGTCATAAAGAAAATCGGCAGAATATGCAGCCCCTTCGGGTGGAGATTAATATTTGAAAAACTAAATTCGGTAAGGTTTATACCCTTTATAAAAAATCCTGCAAGAATAAAAAGTGTGCCCAAAAGAAGCATTACCGTAAAAACAGGATAGAACCTGCCTATAATTTTATCAATGGGAAACATAGCGGCAAGTATATAATAAAGCGCAATTATAAAATAAATTGAAACAATAACGGGATTATTGATTGAAAAATCCGTCTGACTAAAAAAGCGCTCCGCTATAACATCCCCTGCCGTATATATAAAAACTGCGGAAAGTAAAATAAGCATAATCGACACAATAACGACAAAAATTTGATAAAACCGCCTGCCTAAATATTTATTTATAAGCTCCGTTATCTGCGCACCACCGTTTCTGATTGATATCATCCCGCAAAAATAATCATGTACGCTTCCCATAAAAACACACCCCAGGGGTATTAAAATAAATGCGGTAGGTCCGAAAAGTATCCCCTGAATTGCCCCTAGGATTGGCCCCAAACCCGCAATATTCAAAAGATGAATAAGCATATTTTTATTTAAAGATAACGGAATAAAATCAACCCCGTCATTTTGGCTTACCGCAGGGGTTTTTCTGTCATCAGGCGCAAAAATTCTCTCGATATATTTTGAATAAAATATATACCCGAACAATAAAATTAAAAGTCCGATGATAAATGTAGTCAAAATCAACCCCCGTTTTTAAAGGAATTTTTATACTCCCGTATGTCCGAATCCGCCTGCACCGCGCGCCGTGGAGGTCAATTCTCCCGTAACGGATATTTCAGCCCGAACAACAGGTGCTATAAGCATTTGCGCTATTCTATCCCCTCTTTTAATTGTAAAATCTTCGTTTGATAAATTTATCATCCCGACACAAACTTCGCCCCTGTAATCTTCATCAATTGTGCCCACACAATTTGATAAAGTAATACCGCTTTTTATTGCAAGACCGCTTCTCGGGCGGATTTGCGCTTCATATCCGTGCGGAAGTTCAATTTTTATGCCTGTTGGAATTAAAGCACGCTCAAGCGGTTTTAAAGTTACAGGTTCATCAACCGCCGCCATAATATCCATGCCTGCCGCCCCTGCCGTTTTATATTCAGGCAAACCTGCACAGTGAGGCAATTTTTCAACCTTCAGTTCAATCTTTTCCATTCTCTTAAACTCCCCTTATTTATTTAATTCATACAAATATTTAAGCCCCTGAAGCGTTAAATCTTTATTAATGTAATCAAAATCCCTCTCAAGGTTTGAAAACAAAACGCTTGAAAAACCGCCCGTTGCAATAACACATGCGCTTCCTGCAGCATTAAGTTCTTCTTCACAAAGTTTTATCATACCGTCTATCATACAGGCATGACCCCTTACAATCCCTGACATCATGGCATTTATAGTATTTTTGCCGATAGCTGTTTTTGGCGCTTCAATTTTTACTTTAGGCAGTTTTGATGTAAAACTGCTTAAAGAATTTGCTTGAATTTTAAGCCCCGGAGCAATTATACCGCCAACGAACTTTTTATTTTTATCCACAATATCAAATGTTGTTGCGGTGCCAAAATCTATAACAATAGCAGGCAATTTGTATAATTTTACGGCAGCCGCCGCATTTGCAATCCTATCCGCGCCAAGTTCTTTAGGTTCATCCAAATCAATTTCAAAAGGAAGTTTTAATTTATGCGAAACAAGAAGGCTTTCAATATTTAAATATTTATTTAAAGCTCCTTTAAAAATTTCTCCTAAAGGCGGTACAACGGTTGATATAATAGCCGCCTTAATATCAGGCTTTTGAGAGATGGAAGAAAGAAGGCTTGAAATCAAAATTCCGTATTCATCAACGGTGCGCTTTAAATCTGATGAAACATTCCAGTTTATAAGAAGTTCATCCCCTGAAAAAACCCCTATGTTTGTGTGTGTATTTCCTATATCAACAGCAAGAAGCATTAAAACTCCCTTTCAACTTGATTTGCGGTTATTTAAACCTGCCCCCGATAACTTCAATCTATTACTTCAATTTCTGAAAAATCCGATAAATAAGGAAGATGCTCCTCTTTTATAATTTCGCCCGGCAAAAGCACGGAAATTCCCGGAGGGCAGAGTGCTATTACTTCTGCAGAAATTCTTCCGACAGCCTCTTCAATTTTGACAAGCTTTTTAGGTGCAAAATATGCATCCCTCGGGTTCATCACGGTAACAGGCCTCATTAAAGGCATATATTTTTTGCCTTCAAGGTGGCATATATCAGGATATTCGCGCTTTGAAATTTCTTTAAGCGCACCGATTAAATATTCAAATTCAGCTCTTGTGTTTCCGATATTTGATAAAATCAATACCCCGACATCCGATGCGGATTCAATTTCAATGTTAAAATCCAATTCAAGTATGGTTTCTAAACGCTTTCCGCTCAAACCTTCCATTTTAATGAAAATTTTTGTAACATCATATTTAACGTTATCATCTTCCCCCAATACTGAAAGATTTTTGATATTTTTAGCTTCACGTCTGAAATATTTTGCATTTTCAATAGCGTTTTTAATTAAATTCTGCCCTCTTTTAGAACTTAAATGCGCACGCGCCGCATCAAGACTTGCGAGTAAAAGAATTGAAGGGCTTGTTGTATGTAAAAGCTTCAGAGCATGTTCGATTTTATGAACATCGAGCTTAGAATTTTTTGAAATATGAAGCATTGAAGCCTGTGTCATAGCACCGCCTGTTTTATGCAGAGAATGAACAACGGCATCTGCGCCGAGTTCAAGCGCAGATACGGGTAATTCCGTACTGTAATTCCAAAGAGATCCGTGCGCTTCATCCACAATCAAAGGTATATTATGCTTTTTGCAGATTTCAGCCATTGCTTTAATATCTGATACCATCCCCTCATATGTAGGGTTTACCACCCATACAAATTTTGCATCGGGTTTTAAATTAAGCTGATGTTCAAGCTCATCAGCCTCAATTGCACCGAAAATTGACCAGTCATCCAATAATTTGGGCATAAGCCATGTGGGATTTGAGCCCGTAAGCATAGTGCCCGTAAGTACGGAGCGGTGAGAATTTCTTGCAATAATAATTTCATCTTCAGGCGATACTACCCCAAATGCTATAGCTAAATTTGAAATCGTACTTCCTGATGTTATAAAGAATGTACGTTTTGAATTATAGGTAATGCTTGCAACTTTCATTGCATCCGCTATGGCGCCTGTCGCGGGATGAAGGGTGCCGAGCCCGTCAAATTCATCCGTCGTATCAAGCGCAAGAGCACTGTTTCCGATTAATTCTTCAAAACGTCTTAAGACCCCGTTTCCTCTGTTATGCCCCGGGATATGAAAACCGATTGAAGGAGATTTTTTATAAGCTTCAAGCGCATCCAAAAGAGGCGCGGTTACCGTTTCTTCTTCGTAAGAATTTCTGTCATATAAAACGGAAGGCTTAATGTCGTAATTTTCCCTTAAAGCTTCTATGGGGTTTGATTTGAAAGATATGTTTTTGTTCAATAATTAAATCCCTTGATAATTTGATATTAATATTATATACATAAAAGCAAAAAAACATAATTTTTGCCTATACAATTTACTAATTTTTACGTTTTGTAAACAACCCGCAAAATCTTTTAATATATTTATAAATAAAAGGCGCAAAAAAATTTTTTTTCGGGTTTTGAATAAAACAAAGCGAATCTTTTTGCTTAAAACCGTAAAGAATGATACAATAAACAATAACGAGGAAAATTAAGGGTTTATAAGCAAAAAGGTAAGAAGGTAGGAAAATATGGTCGACAATCGCTCGACAGGTTTTCTCGGGCTGAATGGCTTTAATTTTAAATCCGGAGACGCTTCAGGCATGGCGAATAAAACTTCGGATGATAAAATGGGTCAGGGCGGGGAATATTTCGCGCAGGGTCAGAGAGAACCCGAAGAAGAAAAAAGAGAGAATGTTTTTATTGATCGCTCGGCGCAGTTAAGAAGTGCGCTTGATTCCCTTGCGCTTTTAAATGCTTCAAGAATTAAAAAGTTTAATATTATAGATAAAGACGAAAAAGAAGATGAGGAAAAGGATAAAAAGAAAAAATCCAAAAAGGAATTAACTCATCTTGTTGATGATTTTGAAAAAAACTAAAAATGCAAAACGCTGTTTCGGATAGAATTTTAAATATAAAAAAAGAGGATTATTTTAAAAAGGCAAACCTTCATACCCATTCCAACGTTTCAGACGGAAAGGAAGATTTCGACACCCTTATCGAAGAAGCTCTCGAGCTTGGTTTGGAGCATTTTTCAATTGCAGACCATAATACAATTGAAGGGTATAAAAATTCTAAATACATAAATAACCCTGTTTTAATTCCCGCTGTTGAATTTGATTGTTTTTATCAGACAAGTTTAATACACATTTTAGGATACGGTTTTGATATAAAAAGTCCTTATATTGATGAACTGTGCACAAAAAATAAATCCGAAACAAAACTTGATATCGTAAGACTTTTTCATTCAAGGCACCCCAAAGATGCAATTGAAAAAATTCACAAAGCAGGCGGAATTGCAGTGTTTGCACATCCTTGCTGCTCATCTGTTTTAAGCTTAAATTATCTTGTAAAAAAATTAAAATCCTTCGGGCTGGACGGGATTGAAGTGTATTACCCCTACAACAGGCACAGAGGAATAATAAAATTTCATTCAAGAAAAAAACCGTATATTCTGGCTGAAAAATATAATCTTATTAAAACGGGCGGAACTGATGAACATGGAAGCTTAAAATAAAATACCGCCTTAAACAATATTCAAAGCGGCATTTTATTATTTTATATTATCTTCCGTATGTTCTGTTTTCTTTTTCAAGCCTTAAATACCACCAGGTAAAACACAGCGCCCAGTATGGAAGGAAAAATTGTGAAAATATCTGGGTTATTATATCATCCATTCCTTTAGGAAGCCCCGCGCCCACACGTACCATTTTTGCAAATATTGCAATTAAACCCATAATAACAATTGAAATAATTGTATATAAAATCAAAATTCCCCAGCTTGAAAGGTAGTTTCCGCCTGAAAGCTTCATGCCTTTAACAATCGAATCCCACGGACCTAAATTCGGATTTAGAACAAAAGAGTGCATTGTAATAAGCAAAAACGGGCACATAATAACAAGAACGCCGATTGCCGCAAGCAAAGATAAAACAAGCAGGCTTTTATCACCCACTGCTCCCGCATATGCAGCCCCGATTGCACCGATGCATACAGGAATTAAAGGAATTAAAAATCCCGATATTAAAAGATAAGTTACATATCCGCCTCTGTTTTCAAAAGCCCTTGTATAATAATTAAGCTCGCGCAACGGCTCATTTTCGATAATCTGTCTTGAAATTAAAATAAGGCCGCCCATTTTTATTAAATATTTCCATATGGCATTACAAAGAATTACAATACCCGCCGTTATAATAACAACTGCAGGTATATAATTTGTCTGTGCAATAAAAAACATCCCTAAAGCTATGACTACAGCGCCTAAAATCTGCAACAAAACAGGTATTGCAAGATATTTTAAAAACATAGGCAGTCTTTCAAAATATATTCCGAGCGACTTTACAACAATAGTTCCTATTGAACTGCTTTTTTTATGCATAAATTTTATCTTTCTTTAAATTCTGAATAATAAAGAAATTATAACAAATTTTTATAAAAAATGGCAAAGCCTGCACCTTGAAAAACTATACTATTTTTAAATTGCTTTCTTTTTGAAGAAAACTGTATTTTGCATAATATTCTTCAGGGTTTTCTTTTGCAAGTTTAATTGTTTCCTGAAGCTCAATAAATTTATTTGCGAGATTTGGGTCAAACTGGCTTCCTGCGCATCTTTTAATCTCTTCAACCGCAACATCATGTTCAAGCGCTTTTCTGTATGACCTTGTAGATGTCATAGCGTCATAAGTATCGGCTATCGCCACTATTCTTGAAGATAAGGGTATTTCTTCACCTTTAAGCCCGTCAGGATAGCCTTTTCCATCCCATCTTTCATGGTGAGCCTTAAGCCAGCTTGAAATTCCTGCAAGCTTTTTAACGCTCAATATCAATTTCTCCGAATTACTCGGGTGTGATTTCATAACGGCAAATTCTTCATCCGTCAATTTACCGGGCTTGCAGAGGATATTTTGCGGAATTGCAATTTTCCCTATATCATGTAAAAGCCCCGCTGTTTCTATTTCTTCAAGCAGTTTATCATCGAAACCCATTTCTTTTGCAAGAATTAAAGAATACAAAGTAACCCTGAGCGAATGCCCGTGCGTATAAGGGTCTTTTGAATCAAGTGCGGATGAAATAGATTTAATTGTTTTATAAAATAATTCCTTTAAATCTTTCAAAATAACAGCTTTTGAACTTGTAAGATTATATTTATTAATCCCGAGCTCTACAACATTTGTCAGTTCTTCAGGCTCAAACGGTTTCAGCATATATTGGAACAAATTACATTTGTTAACCGCATCCGTTAAAATTTCAACATCAGCAAAACCCGTAAGCAGAATTTTTATAACATCAGGTGCAATATCATTTACTTTTTCCAGAAATTCCGTTCCGTCCATAACGGGCATTTTATGATCGGATACAATAAGAGCAATGCTGTCTCTGTTTTCTTCAAATACTTTCAATCCTTCAAGACCGTTTGAAGCGGTAAGTATATTATATTTACGGTGGAATGTTCTTTTTAAAAGCTGAAGATTGTTTATTTCATCATCCACAAGAAGAATTGTAGCCGAATCATTATTGATTTTCGCACAAAGGATATCATCCATCCCGTCTATAAAAAATTCTTTTTCCAGATTTAGCATTTACCCTCGAAACAAATATCTTTAAACTCTATATCGACACCCCGTTATAAATACTTTAATTAATTTTTTGATTAAAATCAATAATTTAAGTGTAGGATAGAGTTTTAAGGGTAATTTATTTATTTAAAATTTCTTAACCAAAATTAGCAATGCTGCATATCAGTTTGATCTAAGAAATCATCATATGTTTGTTTTGTAGCTTGAAGCACCTGAATTACGGTATCATTCATTGCTATTTGTTTATCAATATTATCTTCAACTATTTTACCTTCGGCAATTTTCTGCTGCTCTTCATTGCTGCTGTCATTTTCAATTTCCTGCTGTCTGCTCATATATTCAATTTTTTGTTCGGTTGAAAGCTTGCTCATTAATGAACCTGCAGCATCGCTGGCAATGTTGACTGCAGCACCTCTGGAGCTTTCTTCGCCGCCTTCACCTTCTTCGCCTTCAGCAGGGATATCTTCAAGAGGTTCATTGATATCAAACTCGGCTTCCAGCTGCATAAGTGCACTTTCTTTAGCTTCTTCAATCTTCTGCAATGCAGCTGATAAAAGACGATGAGCCCAACTTTTGTCATCAGACAGCTTTGTTTGTTCGTATTGCTTATCACTGAGTAAACCTGTTACCAGATAAGCTCCGATATATATAATTGGTGAAAAATGCTGTTTTGACATTTGCCTTTTCCGTGCTTGTACACCTTTACATGTATATAAAGTATTTTTGTATATAAAAATTGCGTACATAGTATATACTTATGTAATAAAACTTTACAAAAGCAGGAAAAACAGATAAAATTTCACGGATTATTTTTTAGATAATTGAAGTCCTTGCAGCGTTTCAGCATTTGTAAATAATTGTAAATAAAATTCATCAAATTGAAATTAATGCGGCTGAAAAAACTTTATTAATTTGGAAGAAGTTTAAAAAACTAAACCGCAAAAAATCAAAACAGGGTAAATCTCCCTTGTAATCTTATTTTAGGATAATTTCGTACATTAGTTTATCTGCTTTAAATAAGAAAATGCTTGAAAAATTTAATAAAAAAGCATTCTAAAAAAGTTTTTCTTTCAGTTGTAAATTATGCTTATTTTATGACGGCACGGTGAAAACCGTGCTTTTTATTAAGCTTTTCAGCTTAATAAAATAGGATGTACGAAGTACAGACTTCGGCATAAAACGACATTTTATGACATACACGGACTTCGGCATAAAACCGTAATTTTATGACATACCCATGTTCTTACCCTGCAAAAAACCAGCGCTTTTTAGGCCCCTTATCTTCTTCCTCCTTATCCTGATGAAATTTTATAACCTCCAGAGGATTCTGCCCGCTGAACAAAAATTCCAGTATTGGTTCGCAGTCTTTTCTTTGTTTTTGTTTCGGTCTTTCTTTCGTTTTGCTCATAAAACAACCCTTAACAAATTTCTTTTAACTTATTGTCAAAAGAAAGCAAAACTTTCACCATTCCCCAAAAAGATAATTCGGTTTACCCCGCAGGATGGTTTAGAAGCAACAAAGTTTAATAGCTGCTTGTATAAAATAAAAATCCGATAAGTAAATCCGCAAGCAAAAGATATATTGTACACAAAATGGCGGATTTTGTCGTGGAATCACCCACATTTTTTGCCCCGCCCGTTGTATTATACCCTACCGTTGCGCACACCGTTGAAACAATAGCGCCGAATATAAACCCTTTAAAAACACTTATATATATATCTTTTGCATTAAACATAAGCCAGACCGAATTTAAGTATCTGTTCGGATGAAGGCTGATTGAAAAATAAGAAACCGCCATGCCTCCCATTACACCTATAAATTCAGCCAAAATTACAACAAACATAACACTGAAAGCACCTGCTATAATTCTAGGCGCAAAATAATACCCTATGGGATTTACCCCTAAAACCTTCATTGCATCCACCTGAGAAGTTACCTTCATATTTGCAATCTGCGCAGTTATGGCTGTTCCTGCTCTTGCACCTATTGCAAGCGCCGCAAAACCGGGAGCAATCTCCCTTATTAAAGCAACCCCTAGAAAACCGCCTATGTAATCTTCCGCCCCGCTCAATAGAAACTGTTTTGAAACCTGCAGCGCAATAACGGAAGATGCTATCATAACAATCATTAAAGATATGCCGAGAGAATCAAAGCCTATCTTTGCCGCCTGCGAAATCACGCTTTTAAAGGTCACATTGCCTTTGAGCGTATATTTAACGGCTTCCGTAAAATTTTGTACGCACTGTCCTAAAAATATAATCATAGAAAAATTTTAGCATAAATCTCGTAAAATATCGTAAAGAAAACTGGTTTTTTGATACCTTTTTATTTAGAATTGGTGTATGAGTTTTATATTATTTTTATTATTCTTATATTTAATTCTTTACTGCATATACCTTTTCACGCTTAATTTCAAAGCTTTCTGGAGAAAAGGCTTTCTTAAAAACGAACACTATATGCAGCAGATGAATTTAAAAGAAAATAAACTCTGTGTTGCAATATGGGCAAACAGTAAACATAAAAGGCTTGAAGATTTATTAAAATCTTTAAATAATCAAACTTATTCAAAACAAAACTATTCCGTTCATGTTATCGTTCAAAGGGAAAAAGATTCCGTTAATTTCCTTCCCGAATGCATATATGGCGCCATAATCCACTATATTGAAAACCCTGAATTCTTTTCAAAAGATAAAGCATTGTCCGTTTTTGTGGAAAAATTACTCCCCGAAAACAAATTTGACGCTTTTGTATTTTTAGGCGCAGACAGAACAGTGAGCGAAAACTATCTTGAAATGGTTAATAAAAGTATATATGAACCCAACACTATCTTAACCGGAAGCTTAAATGTGAAAAATTCTTCCCCGGGCTTATTTTTTAAATTAAAATATGAAGTTTTAAAAGCTAAACAGCATTTTGTAAATAACACCGTAAATGTTGCAAGAAGAATGTTTGAATTATCTTCGGTAATTGATGCGGGAAACTGCGCAATGACTGCGGATGTACTTGAAAAAACAGGAAGAATCTGTTTTGAAACAAGGAATGATGAATTAAAATATTCCCTTTTCCTTGCAAGCAATGATTTAAAACCTATGTACTGCCCGTTTATGGAATCATACGTTGATGTTGAAAATTTTGATGCAAGCACGGCAAATTTATCTTCAAGATACTCTTTATTCAAATATTACCTGCCTTTATTGCACAAAAAACCCTGGTACTTTGTTGAATTTGTATTCTCAACCTTAAAACCCGGTGCACTTTTTGCCTTAATTGTGTATGCAATATTAATGTATTCTTCATTTACATTTCAATCAGGCATAGGGTTTAAATATGTTCTGCACCTCGGTGTTTTGGGATTATTCAGCACTTTTACCGGCATACTTGCCGCAAGGCTTCCTTTGAAATCCTTGATGTATCTTTTCTTATACCCTGTATGCTCTTTTATGCTTAATTTCAAAGTGGTTACAAAAAAGATATCCCTAAAAGGCATTCAAAAACAAATAACCGAAGATGAAAACGTAAATTCCGCCACCGTAAACTCAATAGTTTCGGACGGTAAAAAAGATTTAATCTGCAAGCTTGATTTGGTATCTGAAGACGGCATGAGAAAAGTTGTTTTCAGATTTAAGAAAAAAAGATTTGTATCGGATGCACATTTAAGAATGTACGATGCAATGGAAGATATTTCAAGAAAGTTAAAATCTAAAGGTTTTATATTAAAAGTATGCCAAAATTGCGGATATTTTGAATCCTGTCCTGACGGTACAATAGATTTATTAAAAGGTGCTTGCAAACTTAAAGGAAATTATGATAACCCCGAAACTGCCGTGCAGACTTTAATTTGGAATACCTGCCAGGGTTTTATGCCGCAAAAAATCTCAAATATAATTGACGATATGACAAAAAAGAACAATAACCCCTTAAATTAATACTTAAATGTTTGCAGTACAAATGTTTGCAGTATTTAGATAATCAATATTTAAAAAAACCGTCTTTGGAATTCCAAAGACGGTTTTAAAAGTTTTATATATACTGCGCAAATTTATTATTTCACTAATAAATTTTGGTTTGCTTCGTATAAATCACGTCTGAATGAATCTCTGTATGCAATTGAACCGATAATTTTTCTAACTGAATTAATCATTGCAATTTGAGTTTCCTGTTTATTAACTGCAGAACCAACACCAACTGCGCTTGCACCTGCAGCAAATGCTAAAGGAGCAGTATCGGCATTAACGCCTGAAGCTGTCATAATGGGAATACCTGTGTGTCTTGCAATTTCCATTGTGTTAGAAATTGTAGTTTTTGCAAGGTTCAAAAATTCATGAGCATTTGTTGCTTTATTAATTGCGCCTTGTTTAGTACCTTCTGTTTGAATAAGGTCAATTCCCAAAAGTTCAAGCTTGCCTACAAGTTCAATCTGCTGTTCGATAGCAATATCCCCGGGAACCGTAACACATGTGAAAACACCGTTCGGTGTAAGAGTTAAAGTTTCAAGTGCAATTTCATAAACATCATCAGCACCAAATTCCATACCCTGTTTATAAAGAGCATCAAAGTTACCGATTTCAATAGCATCAGCACCCCATTGAACAGCTTTTGCAAGTTTAAAAGGTTCAACGGATGATACAAAAACAGGGAGCTTTGTATTCTGTTTTGCAGCTTTAATAACTTCTTCATCAGCCGCAACGTCAACAGCGCTTGCTAAGCCTAATTGTGCAGCCTTTGCAACGTTTCTTACGCTTTCGATATCAAAATTATCAATACCGGCAATAATTTTTACGGCTCTTCTTTCTCTTAAGTGCCTTTTAAAAACATCAATATTTCTCATCTTATTTTATTTCCTTTCGTAAAAGCTAGAAGAATTATAACACACTTAAAACAGGGGTGCAATTTAATTTTAAACACTCAATGCTTTAATAAAAATAACAGTAAAATTCGGAGTATTATTGATGTATAAAACATTAAAAAAATATTTTTTGCATATAATTTTCACATTTTCTTTAATGATTTCCATGCCTGTGTCTTCTTTATCAGCATTTGGAGCAACCGTTGAAGAAGATACCTATACAAGAATTTATGAAAAAATTACCCCTGCTATTGTTGCAATTGACGCACAGGTAGATGAGGGTGTTTCATCAGGCACAGGCTGCGTTATAGACCCTAAAGGCGTAATTTTAACCAGCTCTCATGTTATAAGCAAAGCAAAAAATATTGAAGTTACGATTTCAAACGGGCAAACCTATAAAGGCGAAGTGCTTGCCGTTTTAAAAGATAAAAACGACCTTGCAATAATAAAAATAAACACAAAAAAACCTCTTCCCGTTATATCATTCGGCAACAGTGAAAATATAAAGGTAGGGCAAAGAGTGCTTGCCATAGGAAACCCTTTCGGATTTCGCGGAACTTTAACAACAGGGATAATTTCAAGAATCGATTACCAGAGGAAAAAAATTCAAACCGATGCCGCAATAAACCCCGGCTGCTCGGGCGGGCCTTTGTTAAACCTTGAAGGAGAAGTAATCGGAATTAACCAGTCAATTTATAACCCCGACAATAACCGCTCAAATATCGGCATAGGTTTTGCGGTTCCCGTTAATTATGCTAAAGACTTTATAAATTTAACAAAATCAAAAATGGCATCAATAGAAGGTGTGAGAAGAAGATGAGTGAATGTATTTAATAAACTTCACGCCAAAACCCTAAAGGGCAAAATTATTTCTTATCTTCGCTAAAATCTTGCTTTGAGGTTTTATTAATAACATATTGGCCCCATAAGAAAATTACTAAAAATCCAATTGCAACGGTGATACCTGCTATCTCATCAAAATTATCCGTCATTTAACATTTCTCCTTTTATAAAAAATTGCATTTAACTCGGTTATAGTTTTCATAAGACTCACTGCAAAAACACAAATAAAATAGAACCCAAATGCAACAAAAAAATATCTGTATTTTGGAGCATCAAGAAACATAAGCCACATAACTCCGCCGGACAGTATCGCTATAGTACCGACAAGCGTTGTTCTAAGCTCTATCAGGCTTTTCAATTTATATTCAAAAACCTTCTCTTCCATTATTATACCTTTCAAACTAAATATAAGGCAAGTATAGCTCAACTTTATTATATACGCAAAAATTCTTTTTGTAATCTGCCGTACTTTCAGATTTCGTATATTCTCTTTTTGTTTTAATATTTTAAAATAATACAAAAAGGGTTTTAAAAATGTTCAATGAAATTAATTCAATTTTTCTTGATTTTGACGGCACAATAACAAAACAGGATACGGTTAATTCTTTCTTTAGAACATTTGCCCCGCCTGAATGGCTTAATATAGAACAGGATTGGATACACGGTAAAATCAGCTCCCGTATTTGTATGCAGCTTCAGCTGGATTTAATTCAAAACCTCACGGAAGAAACCTTTTACAATTTTCTTAATTCAATTCAAATTCAAGACGGTTTTACTGAATTTTGCGCTGCAGCAAAAGAATATAACAAAAATATTGCAATAATCAGCGACGGTTTTGATTATTTTATAGAATACATTTTAAAAAAAGAAAATATAAATGTCCCCTTCTTTGCAAATAAGCTTGAATTTACAAAAGAAAACGGTTTTTTAAAATTTAAACTTTTATTCCCGAATACGGAAGGCACCTGCCGTTTAAATCTGGGTAACTGTAAATGTGCCAAAGTAAAAAACCATACCGCAGAAGATAAAAAATTTTTATTCGCCGGTGATGGATTATCCGATAGGTGTATTGCAAGTAAGGCTCATCTGTTGTTTGCTAAAAACAGTTTAAAAAATCATTGCATTGAAAAAGGTATAAATTTCTTTGAATTCAATGATTTCAATGATATTTTAAACCGGCTATCTTTAAAGAAGGGAATGACAAATGCAGGATTTAAAACAAAAAATGTTAACGGAAGCCGAAATAAGGGAACTGGATGATAAATACTGTTCCTGGGGCGACACCACACACTACAGCAAAAACCCTAAAATTTTTAATAATTGCAGCGGAACATTTATGTTTGATAATAACGATACACCGTATTTGGATCTTCAAATGTGGTATGCAAGCTGTAATCTGGGATATAAAAACGAAAAAATTTCAAACGCCGTTATAAATTGCATAAACACTATGCCGCAGATTGCTTCCCGTTTTTTGTTTGAAAATAAAGTTCTTTTAGCTTCAAAAATTGCACGCGCAAATGAAAAAAGATTCAATTTAAAAGGCAGAGTTCATTTTAACGTCGGCGGCGCACAGGCAGTTGAAGACGCACTGAAATTAGTAAGAAATTACACGGGAAAAAACCTTCTGTTTGCCTTTATGGGCGGATACCACGGCAGAACAATCGGTACATCCTGTGTTACATCAAGTTTCAGATACAGGGAATATTTCGGGCACTTTGGCGACAGGGCACATTTTGTACCCTTCCCCTATTGTTACAGATGCCACTACGGTAAAAAATGTGAGGATTGCAATTTTTACTGTGTTAAACAGTTTGAGAAAAATTTTGAAAGCGAATATAAATCTTTCTATGACCCCGCTACAAAAAAATCCGAATACATAGCATTTATCGCAGAACCCCTTCAAGGAACAGGCGGATACATTGTTCCCCCGATGGGATATTTTAAAGAGTTAAAAAGAGTACTTGATAAATTCGGTATTTTATTTATAGCAGATGAAATCCAGATGGGATTTTATAGAACGGGAAAACTCTGGTCTATAGAGCATTTTGGCGTACAGCCCGATTGTTTAACTTTCGGCAAATCCTTAACAAACGGTCTAAACCCCCTTGGCGGCTTATGGGCAAGAGAAGAAATGATAAATCCTGATATATGGCCCGCAGGACGTACCCACTCCACTTATTCATCAAACCCCATAGGGTGTGCTGCAGGGTGTGCCGTTATGGATGCATTTGAAGAGCGTAATTTTGAAGATGAAATCAAAGAAAAAGGGAAACGATTCCTTGAAGGACTAAAATGCTTAAAATCCCGCTACAGACAGATAGGAAATGTTGATGGCCTCGGGCTGGCGCTTAGAATTGAATGCACAAAAGAAGACGGATTTACTCCCGATAAAGAACTCTGTGACAATATTATAGAAGAAGGATTAAAGGGAAATCTTGAATACAGAGGGCAAAAATGCGGGCTTGTTTTAAATAACGGCGGATATTTTAAAAACGTCATTACTCTTGTTCCGCCCGTTACGATTTCAAATGAAGAAATTGATATGGCAATTGAGCTTATAGATAAATTATTTAAGAGGTTTTGCTAAATCATTATGAATGTTCAAAAAACTAAAAAATCAGAGATGGACTATATTTTAATCCACAGAGAAACCGTTCAGCCAAACCGTGCGGTTATGCTCTTTCATGGGCTTACGGGCAGCCCGTATGAACTCAAAAGATATGCAAAATACCTTTATGAAAAAGGATTTGATGTTTTTTGCTATTGTCTGCCGGGACATGGAGACCATGAAATCGACATTTATTCCGTTAAAGAGAAAGATTGGCGCGATTTTGCGGATGAGCGATACAAAGCATTAAGAAAAAACTATGCGGATTTTTTTGTGGGCGGGCTTTGTCTGGGTGCTGTTTTAGCGCTTAATCTTGCCGTTGAAAATAAAGATATAACAGGGCTTATATGCCTTTCTACCACCCTTTTTCTGGATGGCTGGACAATCCCTTTTTATAATTTTTTAATGCCGCTCGGGCTTTATACAATTTTAAGATATTACTACACTTTCCCCGAGAGAGAACCCTACGGCATAAAAAATCTTAAAGCAAGAGCTGCCGTTTCAAAATTAATGAGCAAAAACACGGTTGCAATGGATAATTACCCGCTAAGTTCCATATATGAACTGCTTTTGCTTTCAAAAAAAGTAAGACACAATATCAAAAAAGTATTTGCGCCTATTCTTATAATTCATTCTCTTGAAGATGATCTTACAAGTACAAAAAGTGCAAAATTTGTATACAACAACGCTTCATCATTTTATAAAGAATACGTAGAATTGAATAACAGTTACCATCTTGTTTTATACGACAATGAAAAAGAAAAAGTCTTAAATAAAACAATAGAATTTATAGATGCACTTTCATACAAAAGAAAAGTTGATTTAAAAGAACTTAAAAACAGGAGAAAATAGTTTTGAAATATTTATTAATCGCCCTTATGGCTATAAATTTTCTTTTAATAGTATCGTTTTTTTACGGGATTACAAATATTTTTAAAGAAGAAACCGCACCGAAAAAACGGGCTTTTTATTCAATATTTTTATCCGTTCTTATATTTTGCTACCTCGGGCTTATTTTAATCACGGGGCTTCAATATCTTTTAAATGCAAGCTATTCAAGGCTGCCTTTTATGTTTATGTTTTTTGTATTCCCGTTTGCTGTGGGAAATTTTGTTTCTTATAAAAAACTCGGGCTTTTTAGTGCAATACAAATTATTATTTTTATTTTAAGCCTTATTTATTTTACATATCTTTACGTAAAACTTTAATTTTCAAAAAAATATTGTTAAAACCTGTAATTTTATGCTAAATTAAAAACAGTAACAGAAACTATGAGAAATGGTTTATTAATTAATGCAGTGTAAATTTTGCGGTCAAAAATTACCCGATAACGCCATATGTTGCAGCAGATGCGGCGGCAGTATGACATCTTCAAGAAAAAGAATTCAGGTTCCCGAAGCAAGAAAAGAAGAGATGGTTTTTAATATTAAACCTGCTTTTGATCCTGCAACAATAGGTGTACGTGCATTCTTTCTGGCTGTTTTTATAGGCGCGGTTGCAATGGTAACAATAGGTTCCGTGTGCACCGTTATTTTAAGCTTATTGGGTTCAATGAACAGTTTTATTGCCTTTTGGGCAACAGGCGCAGTATTTTTCATTATAACCTTTTTGCTTTTTATGCAAATTTCAAAGAAAAATACAATTGCAAGAAAATTTACATTTTATCAAACAAGAATGGAATATACATATAACGCGTTTGACGGCAAATTAAGATACCTTGAATACACATCAATTCTTGATTCAAGCGTAACAAAAGGCCCTCTGCAGAGAATGTCGAATCTTGGAAATATATCTTTTGTCTGCGTCGGCAGTTTTCATGATTATGTTGTTGTAATCGGCGATGTCAGAGACCCTGATTATGTTTATAAAAAAGTTCTGGATTTAATTGAAGTAAATAAAGAATTAAACAAATAATATCCGCCCCTATAAAGCGCAATTTTTCACCTTTAAATGTTTTTAAAGGTATAGGAAGAAGTGTGTCTTTTAAGGTATTTTAAAGTGGAAATTTTAAATAATTATTTGGAATACAGAAAAAATAAGCCAAAATATACTGAATGGCAGGCAAAAAGAGAAGAAAATCTTGCTAAAAAAGAATTATATTTAAAAGAAAATCCGCTGACACAAAAAGAAAAAGATTTACTGCTGCAAAAGGCAGATGTGGTACTGAATGCCGTTGATACAATGGATGAATTCTCGCAAACCAAAGCAGAAAATACGGAAATTGCAACCACGGCTGCAACGGAACTTGCAATTGCTGCCGTAATGGCTATAGGTATGGGTGCAGGAGCGCTTTTTGCAAAATCAAAAGGCGGACAGGCAAAAATAAACGCCTTCATTAAAAAACATCCGAAAATGGAAAACTTTGCAGCTTTTCTGCCTTCCATAACAGGTTCTCTGGCTACCTTGCCGCTTGTTGCACCGATTATTGTCTGGGCAACAAAAAATCAGGTATTTGCTTCAAAAATAGGAAGATATGATGCCGTTAAAACACAATTAAATTCAGAAAACCAGTTTGCAATTTTAAATGATAAGCAGATTGAAGAATTAAATAAAATAGCGGAAACCATTGAAATTGATAAAAAAGAAGAAAAAAATAATACTCCGCAGGGTCTTAAAGAAGCAAAAGCAACGATAGACAATATCACCCATGAAAATATCGAAGTGCAGGAATATCTTAAAGCCCAGAATGAACAATTTGAAAAAGAAAAAGAAAATTTTGACAAACCCTTAAGCGAAACCGAAACCCTTAAAGCAAAAGAAGCACAGCAGCTGATAACGCAGGTGGTAGAAGAAGCGGATAAAGCCTCTCAGGATTACGCCGAAGATGTTGAATTCGGTACAAATGCGCTGATAACAAGCGGTGCTCTTATAGGTGCCGCAGGGGGTTTTATTGTTAAAGGAATTATAAAACTTGTCTCAAAAATAAAAAATAAAAATATCGGTGAAAAAACTGCAAAGTTAGCCTCAAAAGCGGTAAAGAAAACCGGCAGCGCAGGAAATAAACTCCCCTGGATTGCAGGTTTCTGCGGTATGATGCTTGCAGGAATTGTTGCAACAAAACTGCAAAAGCAAGCATCACGCGTTGCAAGATTTAAAGTTATACAGGATTTTAAAAATAACCCCGAAAAACTTGCATATGTTGATGAAGATAAATTAAAAGATATAGAAACCCCCGAAATTAAAAAAGAAGATAAAAAAGAAAACCTTTTCCAATTCTACGCAAGGCTATTCAAAGAAAACAGAGAATATAACAAATACCTGAAAACAAACGGCAATAAAGACAAACAATTAAAACTTGCAAGAAACAAGATTGAACTTACCGATAAACAGCGCGCAGATGCACAGCAATTACAGCAAAATGTAATTAAAACATTTAATAAAATTGATGATAAATCGCAAACATACTCTGAAAGTACTGAAGCACTCGGGGAAATAATAAACAATTACGGTTCAACATTCCTGTCTCTTGGCGGTACGATGTTATCCACAGCGTTAATGATGAAAAACGTAAGCAGGAAAACAGTAACCGGCTCAAGCATGTTTAAAGCCTTTATCCCCATGATAATATCCATAGTTCCTGCAATTATGCTTGATGCCTACATTACAAAAGAGCAGAAAAGTTCTTCAAGAATAGCTCATATGATGGCAATTGATGATTTAGCCGATTACAGACACTTTGCAAACTATAACTCAAAACCTGATAAAGACAATAAAATCGAAAAAACAGCCGAATCTGAAAATAAAAAATCCAATGCACAGGAAAAAGCTCCGAAAGAACCTATAGAGGAGTCTGCAGAGGAAACAGTAAAAGAACAGCCGAAAGAAGCTTCCAAACAAAAAGAAAAAACTGCCGCCATACCTTTCCAAAAAATACAGCTTGACGGCATTTTTAAACAATTTTCATAAAAATTCTTAAAACCAAATAGGGATAGGAATCGGTATAATTTTTGTTTGTTTTCTTATTTTATATTTAAAAACAAGATTTTTTGCATTCACATAATCTTTGTATGAAGGAAATTCGGTTTTTTCCATTCTTTTAACCACTTTTTCATCATACCCTTTTGAGCCTGAACTCACCAGAATCCAAGCTTTATCCACACTTCCGTCTTTATTAATACTCACTGCAAACTGCGGTTCCCTGTCAATATATGAAAACGACCGCGGCATATTTTTATAAACGGTTTCATTTACCTGATTTGCATAAATATCATAGGCTTCTTTTGTATTATATTTTGCGGCGCTCATCTGATACGTATAATTTGTGCCCGCAAAAACACTTCCTGCACCCAATAAAAATACAAAAAATAAACTTAATAATCTTTTCATTTTATTTTGCCTTTAAAACTTTATCTTTAATTAAATCGCCCATACGTTTTGTACCGATAAGCTCTTTACCGTCAGACATAATATCGGCGGTTCTGTAACCGTCTTTTAATACATCCTTGATTGATTTTTCAATTAAATCATAAGCTTCATCCATTTTAAAAGAGTATTTAAGCATCATGCCTGCAGAAAGTATTGTTGCAATCGGGTTTACAACATCTTTTCCTCTTAAATCCGGTGCGGAACCGTGAATCGGTTCATATAAAGCCGTTTTTGCATTTTCTCCGAGGCTCGCACTCGGCAATAATCCTAAAGACCCTGACAGCATTGAAGCTTCATCGGATAAAATATCGCCGAAAATATTTCCCGTTACAATCGTATCAAATTGTTTCGGCGCTCTGATTAATTGCATTGCAGCATTATCCACATACATATGAGACAGCTCAACCTCGGGATAGTCTTTTGCAACTTCCAATACAACCTCTCTCCATAATCTTGAAACATCGAGCACGTTTGCCTTATCAACGGAGCAGAGTTTTTTACCCCTTACCATTGCTGTTTCAAAGGCGATTTTTGCAATGCGGCGCACTTCATCTTCCGAATAAATCATATTATTAAAGCCCCATCTTGTGCCTTTGCCGTCTTTATCAAGACGCACTTCAACTCCTTTTGGCTCGCCGAAATAAACATCCCCCGTTAATTCGCGGATAATCATAATATCCACCCCTGAAACATTTTCAGGTTTTAAGGGGCTTGAAGATACAAGTTCATCCCAGACAATTGCAGGACGCAGATTTGCAAATAACCCCAAGGCTTTTCTGATACCGAGAAGTGCTCTTTCGGGACGAACTTCCGGAGGAAGCGTGTCATATTTCCAATCGCCGACAGCGCCAAGCATAACGGCATCTGCTTCTTTTGATGTTTTAACGGTCTCATCGGGAAGCGGAACTCCTGTATTATCATATGCAATACCGCCTATAAGCTCATCTTTATATTCGATTTTAAAATCAAAAACTTCACCTGCGGCATTCAATACCTTTTTAGCCTCGTCCATAATCTCAGGACCGATACCGTCTCCTGAGAGTACTGCAACTTTATATTCTTTCATAATTAATTTCTCCCAAAATTTTTAAAGTGCTTCAAAATCCGCAAAAATTATACGCCGAGCTTTTTCTTTGTATAGTTTACAAGCCCGCCGATATCAATTAATTCCTGAATTTCTTTCGGAAAAACGGTAACTTCATATTCTTTTCCCGTTGTTAAATTTTTAACAACCCCTTTTTCCAAATCCATACAAATTTCATCACCGTTTTTTGTTTCATCGGGCAATTTATCATTTTCTACAATAACAAGACCTATATTTATAGCATTTCTGTAAAAAATTCTTGCAAAGCTTTTAGCGATAACGGCACTTACACCTGATGCTTTAATTGCAATAGGTGCATGCTCGCGGCTGGAACCGCAGCCAAAATTATCACCCGCAACAATAAAATCATCCTTCTGCACGTTTTTATAAAAATCTTTATCAATATCCTCCATACAATGTTGTGCAAGCTCTTCCGCAACGCTTGTGTTCAGATATCTTGCAGGTATTATTACATCAGTATCAACATCATCCCCATAAACAAAACTTTTACCTTTTTTCAAAATATCTCCTCCATTTGTTC